>CAMDXM010000007.1 GCA_945878025.1 Pseudorhodoplanes sinuspersici
CTGGCGTTCGGATTGACGAGCACGATGCGGTGCGCGGCGGGATCGACCTTTGCCAGCGTGCGGATGCGCTCGCGCATGGTCTCGCGCGACGCCGCGCTCGGCGCCGGCAGCGAGACTTTCAGATCGGCGTCGATGACCGGCGTCTTCGAATAGGGAACCTGCGGCGACGGCACGAGCAAAGCGTTCACCAGCGCGATCAGATTCTGCGAAATGTGGATATGCGGATTGTAAGCCACGCGATGCGTCAGCATCTCGCCGCGATAAAGCCCTTCATTGTGAAAGCGGTGGAATGCGACGCGCCGCGAAGCGCCGGAGAATCCCGTGAGCAAGGCCGTGAAGCGGGAGAACAATTCCAGATCGAGCACGGTGTCGATGGAATTCCTTCGCGTCCAGAGCAAAAATTTCAGCGTGTCCGCCACGAGGGTCACAATGGAGGTGTCGCGGATGGTGAACACATTCTCGGGCGGGAACGTGCCCAACAGATCGAGCGAGCCGACATTCTTGGCAAAGATCGCAAAATAAAGTTCGGCGCCGAGTTCGGTGCGCACCTTTTTCATTGCCGGCGCGGCCAGGATGGTGGTGCCCATTTCGGACAATTCGATCATCAGCACACGCCGCGCGCGATCCGGCTCCGCGCGGCGGAACCATGACGCGACCCGCAGCATAACCGTCGCCAGCGCACACAAAGGAACGCCGGCCAGCCGGTCGATCCGGCGCATGGTGTCGACTTTCATCGATCTTGGCTCTGATCTTGGCTCATGGTTGCGCTGTCCGGATGCATTCCGGCCTTAGTTGACGGCATTTCGGATTGTTTAGCGCGCCTTTGCGCGGCTTGGAACATGAAAGGCCGCAATAGGTAGGTTGCGCGCTTTGTCCGCTTGCCGCTAGGGAGTGCCGATGCTATCCCGCGCGCCATGACGGCGTCCAAGATCGACAATATACGCAATTTCTCCATTGTCGCGCATATCGACCACGGCAAGTCCACGCTTGCCGACCGGCTGATTCAACTCACCGGCGGACTCGAAGCGCGCGAGATGAAGGAGCAGGTGCTCGATTCGATGGATATCGAGCGCGAGCGCGGCATCACCATCAAGGCGCAAACGGTGCGCCTGAAATACCGCGCCAAGGACGGCCGCGACTATATCCTCAACCTGATCGATACGCCCGGCCATGTCGACTTCGCCTATGAGGTGAACCGCTCGCTTGCCGCCTGCGAGGGCTCGCTCCTTGTGGTCGATGCCAGCCAGGGTGTGGAGGCGCAGACGCTCGCCAATGTCTATCACGCGCTCGACGCCGGGCACGAAATCGTGCCGGTGCTCAACAAGGTCGATCTTCCGGCCGCCGAGCCCGAAAAGATCAAGCAGCAGATCGAGGACGTGATCGGGCTGGACGCCTCGAACGCGATCCTGATCTCGGCCAAGACCGGCCTCGGCGTGCCCGACGTGCTGGAGGCGATCGTGACACGCCTCCCGCCGCCCACCGGCGACCGCGACGCGCCGCTCAAGGCGCTGCTGGTTGACTCCTGGTACGATTCTTATCTGGGCGTGGTGGTGCTGGTGCGCATTGTCGACGGCTCGATGAAAAAGGGCATGCGCATCCGCATGATGGGCACCAACGCGGCCTATGATGTCGACCGCGTCGGCGTGTTCACGCCGAAGTTAACGGCGGCTGACGAACTCGTCGCCGGCGAAATCGGCTTTCTCACCGGCTCGATCAAGGAAGTGGCCGACACGCGCGTCGGCGACACCATCACCGACGATCGCAAGCCCGTGACCGAGATGCTGCCGGGCTTCCGCCCGTCCATTCCCGTT
Organism: Pseudorhodoplanes sinuspersici; assembly: GCA_945878025.1. Classification (GTDB taxonomy): domain Bacteria; phylum Pseudomonadota; class Alphaproteobacteria; order Rhizobiales; family Xanthobacteraceae; genus Pseudorhodoplanes; species Pseudorhodoplanes sinuspersici_B. The sequence goes on from CAMDXM010000007.1 coordinate 1,812, forward strand.
GTGTTCTGCGGATTGTTCCCGGTCGATGCCGCGCAATTCGACGATCTGCGCGCGGCGATGGGGAAACTCCGCCTCAACGACGCGAGCTTCTCGTTCGAAATGGAAACCTCAGCCGCGCTCGGTTTCGGTTTCCGCTGCGGTTTTCTCGGCCTCCTGCATCTCGAAATCATCCAGGAGCGCCTTGAGCGCGAATTCAATCTCGATCTGATCGCGACCGCGCCGTCGGTCGTCTACAAGATGACGCTGATCGACGGTTCCGAAATTGAACTGCACAATCCGGTCGACATGCCGGATGTGATGAAGATCGAGGAAATGCGCGAGCCCTGGATCGAAGCGACCATCCTCACGCCCGATGAATTTCTCGGCGCGGTGCTCAAACTCTGCCAGGACCGGCGCGGCGTGCAGAAAGAGCTGACTTATGTGGGAAACCGCGCCATGGCGAAATACGATCTGCCGCTCAACGAAGTGGTGTTCGATTTCTACGACCGGCTCAAATCGGTGTCGAAGGGCTATGCCTCGTTCGATTATCATCTCACCGATTACAAACCGGCCGACCTCGTGAAAATGCAGATCCTGGTGAACGACGAGCCGGTCGATGCGCTCTCGATGCTGGTGCACAAGACCCGCGCCGAAGGCCGCGGGCGCGGCATGGTGGAGAAGCTGAAAGAGCTCATTCCGCCGCACATGTTCCAGGTGCCGATCCAGGCCGCGATCGGCGGCAAGATCATCGCGCGCGAAACCGTGCGTGCGCTGCGCAAGGATGTGACCGCGAAATGCTACGGCGGCGACGCCACGCGCAAACGCAAGCTTCTGGAAAAGCAGAAGAAGGGCAAGAAGCGCATGCGGCAATTCGGGAAAGTGGATATTCCGCAGGAAGCGTTTATTGCGGCGCTGAAGGTGGATGTGTAGTTCGCGATAGCGTTCCCAGGCTGCTGTATTTTACGCCAACACAACGTTTGCTTGCGTCACTTCCAGTGCTTAACCTTGGGCTGATCCAAGGGAGGGCCACATGCATCTCATCAGGATGTATGCCGAAGATGTTATCGGTGGTGCAATTACGACGATCATCGGGACCGCGATTGTCTGGCTGGTGTCAAGTTACGGAACGCTCACACTTGACGTTTTGTACGTCGTGGCACCGGTATTATTCTTCGCATTTTTTCTCATCAAATTTCTCACGCGATGGGCTTCATTTGTTTTCATGACGGGCCTACGGGAAGCACGCGGTCTATTTATCGAAATTTACATTGTAGAGAAGAACGCTCGCCGTTGCGTTATCATTGCGCCGATGGTTGTTTACTTTGATGTGTGGAGAGATTCTCTCGCAATCGCAGGGCAGGCATTCGAGAGAATGGAGACGAAAACGCCGAATTTCAAATTACACGCACATTGGCACAGCCTCTGTATTCATCCCATAGTTCACAAAGACGACTTTCATATTTCCTATTTGCACGATGGCGAGCTGGTCGGCGAGAAACCGGATGAAATACCGGGAACCACCGCCTGTAAGCTCCCACGATCTTCCGCGATGCATTGCCGAAGGGGCTATTTCTGTGATCTCGTGCAAGTCAATAACGCGCTCGACGACGCCAACGGCACGGGCCCTGATTATTTCTCAGCTTCCTATTTTGAAGTTATTCGTGCACCACGAAACTTGGAACAGGAGTTTTTCAACGGAATCATAAGACGATGGGAGAGATGGGCGTGCCGCTTACGGCTGATGTCGCCTCGTGAGGATACGTTCACGAGCTTTGTGAACGGATACGGGGATGCGGTGCTCGCCAACAATCCAAATGCACAAGGCCCCATCATGCAAGAGGCGAAAATGATTGTAGAGAGGTTCGTATGACTGACGACAAGCGGGCAATACATGATCGCCTCAAAAATCTTTTGCGGCATGCCCATGCGCCGTATTCCGGATTCAAGGTCGCCGCTGCCGCAATCGATGAACAAGGAAACGCTCATTTCGGAGTGAACGTGGAGAATCAATCTTTTCCAGTCGGCACATGCGCCGAGGCCGGAGCACTTTCGGCGCTCCGGGTCGGCGGCGGAGCGCGCGTGGTCAGGCTCTATCTTCTTTCAGAACCCAATATTGAGGTCGTACCTTGCGGCGCGTGCCGGCAAAGGCTAGCGGAGTTGGGGGACGCGTCGACTGTTGTCGTTACATTCAGCGCCAACGGTGATGAAATTTCATATCCAATGGAAAAGCTATTTCCACATAGCTTTCGGTTCAGGTAGCAAGCTTTCGATGACGCGCTCGCGAATTCATCGGCAGATCAATTTCCCTACGCCACCTTGGTCCGCTTCGTGGTCAGGAACTGGAAAATATCCTTCGCCGGCCGCGCCTTGCTGAACAGATAACCCTGCCCCTCGTTGCAGCCTTCCGCCCGCAGCTGCGCGAGATCGCTTTCGGTCTCGACGCCTTCCGCCGTGATGGTGATGCCAAGACTCGCGCCGAGACTGACGATGGCGCGCACGATCGCCTGCGAATCCGCGTTGGCCTCGAGGTCGTGCACGAAGGAGCGGTCGATCTTGATCTTGTCGAATGGAAAGCTGCGCAGATAGCTCAGCGACGAATAGCCGGTGCCAAAGTCATCCATGGAAATGCGCACGCCGAGCGCGCGCAACGCATGCAATGTCGCAAGGATATGCTCGCTCTTTTCGAGCAGCAGCGTTTCGGTGATTTCGAGCTCGAGCCTTTGCGCCGAAAGCCCTGACACTTTCAGCGCATCCATCACCTGCACCAGCAGATTGCCGTGGCGGAATTGCAGCGGCGAGAGGTTGATCGCGACCTTCACATTGCGCGGCCAGCGCGCGGCATCGGCGCAAGCCTGGCGCAGCACGAAGGCGCCCAATGGTGCAATCAAGCCGGTTTCCTCGGCCACCGGAATAAACTCGATCGGCGGAATCATGCCGCGTTCCGGATGCGGCCATCGGATCAGCGCTTCGAACGCCGTGACTTCGCCCGAGCGCAGATCGACCAGCGGCTGATAATGCAATTCGAGCCCGCCCGATTGCAAAGCCGCGCGCAGATCCACCTCAAGACGATGGCGCGCCTGCACGCGCGCGTCCATGTCCGGTTCGAAGAAGCGGAAGGTGCCGCGGCCGTCGGCCTTGGCGCGATAGAGCGCCATGTCGGCGCTTTTGAGCAGCCGGTCGGCGTCGTTGGCGTCGCCGGGTGCCAGCGCGATGCCGACACTGCCGGCGATCGAAATCTGGTGGCCGTTGAGATCGTAAGGCTCGCTGATCACCGCGAGCAATCTTTGCGCAAAAGCGCTCACCTGTTCGGGCGCCGTCACGTCGGACTGCAGCATCGCGAACTCGTCGCCGCCGAGCCGCGCCACGCAATCCTGCTCGCGCGCCACGCTTTGCAATCTTTTCGACACCGTCTGCAGAAGGAGATCGCCGAAGGAATGACCGAGCGCGTCGTTGACCGACTTGAACCCGTCGAGATCGATGCAGAGCGCGGCGACGCCGCCGCCATTTCGTTGCACGCGGGCGAGCATCTCCTCCATGCGAAGGCGCAGCAGCACGCGGTTGGGCAAGGCGGTGAGCGCGTCATGATGCGCCATGAAGGCGACGCGCGCCTCGGCGCGTTTGCGCTCGGTGATGTCCATTGCCGCGATCAGCACGGCGGGGATATCGTTATGCGCCAGCCGGCGCGAGAAGATCGCGACATCGATGGTCGAGCCGTCGGCCTTGCGGTGCCGCCAGGTCTTGCCGGCGTCCTGCTTCGCGCCTTCCGAATCCGGGTCGTGGAATTCAGGCTGATCGTCGCCTTCCTGGATGTCGTGAAGGCGCATGGTCAGGAGCTTCGGGCGGTCATAGCCGTAATGGCCGATGGCCGCGTCGTTGACCGCGAGAATCCGCCGGTCGTCGAGCGCGCAGACGAACATCGGCACCGGATTGCCGTCGAACAGAAGGCGGAACGAGGCTTCGCGCTGCTTCATCTCGGAGATGTCGACGCGAAGCCCGATCACGCCGCCGTCGCTGGTGCGGCGTTCCTCGATCATGATCCAGCGGCCGTCGGACAGGCGCTGCTCGTGGCGGCCGCGCGGATTGGCCAGCAGCGACAGGCGCTGCTCCAGCCATTCCTCCTCGCGGCCGATCGCTTCGGGATAGTCGCCGCGCGCGACGCCGATCCGCAGCGTGTCCGCGAGCTTCGCGCCGGGATGAAACAGATCCGCGCTGCGCTTGTAGATGTCCGCGTATTGCTGGTTCCAGAGAATGTAGCGGCCTTCCGCGTCGAGGAAGACGATGCCCTGGGGAAGAATATCGAGCGCGTCGCGCAGCCGCGCATGCGCGGCGTCCGCGTTCGCGATCGCCGTCCTGGTCTCGCGGCGCGCCAGCGCGAGCGCGGCGGCGCCGTCGTGACCGTTCGCCGCGGATTGCGGCGCGCCATTGGCGCGCTTGCGGCCGCGCGGCGTATTTTTCGATTTTTGCAAACGTTCCGCTCGAAGACGCGACATGTGATGTCCCACTGTTCCCGCGGGCTTTGTGCGGCAACAAAATTAAGATGCGGTAGCGCGCTATCGCGCGCTTAATTCACACGAAACCGATGGAATCATTGTCATAATTCTCCGCGCACAAATGCGAGGCGGAGATGCGCGTCTTTGCCGGGAATTTCAGCGAAGTTGCCGCCCAGCGCGGGCGAAAACGAATCCTCATGCTTTCAAAATGGTAACGCGCGCGCGTGTTCGCCCGCGAAAGCGGCAACTGCTCGAAAACTCGACAACGAAAACGATGGTTAAAAATGTTTGTCGAAAAACGCGCGCAAAGCGGCGACGCTTGCGCTTCGCGGGTCGCGATCTAGCGGATCGCCGCCATTGTCCTTGCCGCACGCCGCCGGTCGACGCGCGCCGTGGCGCCGGATTCCACGATGATCCGCGTGCTTTTCATCCCGCGCTTCGACACCAGATCGAACAGGATCGCGGCGTTGTCCGGATGCAGCCGCACGCAGCCTTTCGACGCGCGCTGGCCGAGCTTCGCCACATGAGTGGTGCCGTGAATCGCATAGGGCCCGTCGAAGAAGATGGAATAAGGCATCGGCGCCATATTGAATGTGCGGGAGAACCATTTCCGCTCGAGGCGCTGCGGCGTGAAGGTTCCCGAATGCGGGCCGCCGCCGGTTCCGGTCGAGACCACCCAGGTGTAGGAACTGACGCCGTCGATGATGACGGCCATGCGCTGGGTCGCCTTGTCGACGCGGACTTCGATATCCGCCCTGGCCGGCGCAGCCGATCCAAACAGGCCGATCGCGAAAAACACGGCTGCGGCGATGCGTGTCAGCGTCATGGTTTTGTTTCCCCTCTGCCAAAATCGTGTCAATGCCCGTTGCCTTTGTAAAGCACCCCGGTTGCGAAAAGCTAAAAGACCGGCTGACAGATGGGCGCAAGATAGGTAGACCCGGCGGCATGATGACGCGCGGAATAGTCCTCACCCTGGCGCTGCTTGCGACGGTCCTGCCGGCGAACGCGCAGGACCGCGGCAGCGTCGATCCGGCGCCGCTTCCGCCGCTTGCCAACCCGCAGGACCCCAAGACCGCGGCCAGGGATCTGTTCGGGCGCAAGACCAATCCGGCCCCGCTCGCCGCCCGCTCCATCGGCTTCTACACCCGCGGCTGCCTCGCCGGCGGCATCGCGCTGCCGGTCAACGGCCAGACCTGGCAGGTGATGCGGCTGTCGCGCAACCGCAATTGGGGCCATCCGGAGCTGGTGAAAGCCCTCGAACATTTCGCCGCCAAGCTGCCGAAGGCCGGCTGGCCGGGATTGCTGGTCGGCGACATGGCGCAGGCGCGCGGCGGGCCGATGCTGACGGGACATGCGAGCCACCAGGTCGGGCTCGACGCCGATATCTGGCTGACGCCGATGCCCAAGCGCGAATTGACGCGCGTCGAACGCGAGGAGATGTCGGCGACGGACATGGTGCGTCCGGACAAGCGCGATATCGATCCGTCGGTGTGGACGCCGGCGCATACCGCGCTCATTCGCGCCGCCGCGCTCGAGCCCGCGATCGAACGCATCCTGGTCAATGCCGCGATCAAGAAGGCGCTCTGCCGCGAGGCCACCGGCGATCGCAAATGGCTGCGCAAGGTGCGGCCGTGGTGGGGGCACAATTATCACATGCATCTGCGGATCGGCTGTCCGGCCGACAGTCCGGAATGCAAGCCGCAGGATGCGACGCCGGAATCCGAAGGCTGCGGCGCGGAGCTCGATTACTGGTTCAGAGACGCCATTCTCAATCCGCCGCCGCCGAAGGAGCCGCCGAAACCCAGGGCCCCGCTGACCATGGCGGACCTGCCGCCGGCCTGTAAGCAGATCGTCTTCACGCCCTGATCGCGGAACGCGAGCGAGTCACAGCAGCTTGAAACTGCGCGCCAGCTGCCAAGCCGCGAGCGCGAGGATCAGCGCGCCGATCATGATCATCAGCGCGCGCGGCGAGATATGCTTGACCAGCCAGCCGCCGAACGGCGCCGCGATCACCCCGCCCGCGACCAAAGCCGCGACGCTCGGCAGCGGCGACGCGCCGAGCTCGACGAAGAACGTGGTGGCGGCCGCGCTGGTGACGAAAAATTCCGTGGTGTTGACCGAGCCGACGGCCGTTCGCGGCGCATGTCCCGATCCGACCAGCGCCGATGTCGCGACCGGGCCCCATCCGCCGCCGCCGCTGGCGTCGAGAAATCCGGCCACGAATCCGACCGGCGCAACCCACGGCGCCGGCGCGTCGCGCAGCGGCGGATTGCGCATCGCCTTGAACAGGATGAAAACGCCGATCGCACAGAGATAGAGCGACACGAAGGGCCGCACCGCGCCACCATCGAGATTCGACACGATCCATGCGCCGAGCACGGCGCCGGCGACGCCCGCGATGCCGAGCCGCGTCACCAGCCGCCAATCGACATTGCGGTGATAGATGTGCGAGGCCGCCGACGCGCCGGTCGTGAAAATCTCGGCGGTGTGGACCACCGCGCTCGCCTGCGCCGGCGGCATGCCGAGCATCAGCATGGCCGACATCGACACGACGCCGAACGCCATCCCGAGCGCGCCATCGATCAGCTGCGCCGCGAAGCCGATGCCGACAAGCGCAAGCAGTTCGGGTGTGATGAATTCGAACATCGTTCAGCAGCCGCCGGACGTTCAGTAAGGGCGCGGAATCGACGCCATCGTGCTCTGGACGATGGCGAGAACGATGGTGACCACGATCGCGGCCACCACCGCGCAGATCGCGTAAAAGAACGATTTGTCGCGCGGCGATCCCATCAATGGCGTGAGACCCGTCCACATCAGATAAAATCCGTAGAGGCCGAGGATGGTGAGAAATCTCAAGCCCGGAATGAGAAGGAAAATCCCCGCGACCCAGACCGGCGTGAAGGAATAGACCGCGAGCTTGAGCGCGGCGGGAAAATTGCGCTCGGTGCGGAAACTCGGAGCCAGCGCGTCGATGATGAGCGCAACCGCGTAGACGATGACGAAGGTGAAGGCATAACCGAGCACAAGATTGATCAGGCCGGGCAGCAGCGGAACGCGGAATGTTCCGACCGAGACGGAAACCCCGATGATCGAGGCGCCGATGAATCCGGCAAGCGCCGGGATCAGAGCCAGGATCGCCACGTAGCGCGTGAACAGGAATTTCACGTCGCCGGTTTCGCGTGCAATCACCGGCCATTCGGCGTCCGGATCGAGCATGATGGCTTTGACGCGCGCGATCAGATTCATGTGCCGCCCTTTCGACTCTGTGAATTGCACCTTCGCCGATCAGGCGGCCTTGTTCAATGTTTTCGCGTCGTCGAGCATCATCGTGGCGGCCTTCTCCGCGATCATGATGGTCGGCGAATTGGTATTGCCGGAGGTTATGGCCGGCATCACCGAGGCATCGGCGATGCGCAAATTCTCGATCCCGATCACGCGCAGGCGCTCGTCCGCCACGGCCAGCGGATCGTCCCGGCGGCCCATCTTGGCGGTCCCGACGGGATGAAAGATGGTGGTGCCGATATTGCCGGCGGCCTGCGTGAGCGCCTTCTCGTCGTCGCTGCGTACATTGTCGCCCGGCAGATATTCGACCGGATGAAAACGCTGCAGGGCCGGCTGCGCGATAATGGCGCGCGCGACACGGATGGAATCGGCGGCCACCTGGCGGTCTTCCTGCGCCGACAGATAATTCGGCTGGATCACGGGTTTGTCGGCGGGATCGGTTGAGCGCAGCCGGATCGTGCCGCGGCTCTGCGGCCGCAAATTCGCGACGCTCGTGGTGAAGGCCGGAAACGGATGCAGCGGATCGCCGAATTTGTCGAGCGAGAGCGGCTGCACGTGAAACTGGATATTCGGCCGCTCCTGATGAGGGTCCGAGCGCGTGAAGGCGCCGAGTTGCGACGGCGCCATGGTCAGCGGCCCGCGGCGGCGGAACGCATAATCGAGCCCCATCGCGGCGCGGCGCCACAGCGACGAATAGGTTTCGTTCAGGGTGCGCACGCCGGAAACCTTGTGGATCAGCCGCAGTTGCAAATGATCCTGCAGATTTTCACCGACACCGGCGCGATAAAGCATGGTCGCTATTCCATGCTCCTTGAGTTGCGGGCCCGGACCGATGCCGGACAGAAGCAGAAGCTGCACCGATCCGATCGCGCCCGCCGACAGCACGATTTCGCCGCGGCAGCGCGCGAATTTTTCCGCGCCATTCTGCCGGAAGCGGATGCCGGTCGCGCGTTTTCCCTCGAGCGCGATGGCTTCGGCGAGGCATCCGGTCTCCAGCCGCAGATTGGATCGTCGCAGCACGGGCGCGAGAAATCCCCGCGCCGACGACCAGCGGCGGCCGCGTTTCTGGTTGACGTGAAAATATCCGCAGCCTTCGTTGTCGCCGGTGTTGAAATCGGCAACCGTGGGAATGCCGTATTGCGCCGCCGCGTCGCGGAAGGCGTCGGTGATGTCCCAGCGCACGCGCGGATGCTCCACGCGCCATTCGCCGGATGTGCCGTGATGCTCGCTGTCGCCGAGAAAATGGCTGACCTGTTTGCGGAAGATCGGCTGCACATCGTCCCATCCCCAGCCCTTCAGACCGAGCTGTCGCCAGTGATCGTAATCGGCCGATTGCCCGCGGATATAGATCATGGCGTTGATCGCGGACGAGCCGCCGATCACCTTGCCGCGCGGATAGGCAAGGCTTCGCCCGTTGAGCCCCGGCACGGCTTCGGTCCGGAACATCCAGTCGGCACGCGGATTGCCGATGGCGAACAGATAACCGACCGGAATATGAAACCAGATCCAGTTGTCGCGGCCGCCGGCTTCCAGCAGCAGGACCTTGTTGCGCGGATCGGCCGACAGGCGGTTGGCAAGGACGCAGCCGGCGGAGCCCGCCCCAACGACGATATAATCGTATTCGCCTTCGATCGTTTCCCGCTGCGGCATCGCCCGTCCCTGCAATGATTTGACAATAATCTGGGGTGCATTTCACCGCTTGGCAATCGTTGCAGGCTTGCTAGAGTGCCCCTGCGATCCGCGATGCGCCGTGCGCGCGTCACGATCAGCGGGACGGCGGTTCCGACGGCGATTGCAACCCAATCCATCGCTTTCAAAGGCGCGCTTCTGCGCCGGGAGAACCGCCATGTTTGCCCGTCTTGCTTTTGTATTCGGCCTGACCGTGCTGTCGGCGCTCAATCCCGCCACCGCGCAGGAGACCGTCACCGTCTTTGCCGCCGCCTCGATGAAAAACGCGCTCGACGACGTCAACGCGGCGTTCGGCACGAAAGCGCCGATCAAGATCGTCACCAGCTACGCCGCGAGCTCGGCGCTGATGAAACAGATCGAGCAAGGCGCGCCAGCGGATGTGTTCATCTCCGCGGACCTCGACTGGATGGATTACGGCTCTCAGAAGAAGCTGATCAAGGATGAGACGCGCGTGAATTTGCTCGGTAACCGCCTGGTCCTGATCGCGCCGAAGGATTCGAAGCTCAGTGATGTGACGATCGGACAAGGCTTCGATATCGCGAAGCTCGCCGGCGATGGCCGCATCGCGACCGGCGACGTGCGCGCGGTGCCGGCCGGGAAATATGCCAAGGCGGCTTTGGAAAAACTCGGCGCCTGGAGCGCGGCCGAGCCGAAACTGGCAATGGCTGAAAATGTGCGCGCGGCATTGGCTTTAGTCGGCCGCGGTGAGGCGCCGCTCGGCATCGTGTATGAGACCGACGCCAAGGTCGAGCCGAACGTCAAAATCGTCGGGGTGTTTCCGGCCGGCTCGCATCCGCCGATCACTTACCCCGTGGCGCTGACCGTCACCGCGAATTCCGCCGCCGCGCAATATCTCTCGTTTCTGCGCTCGCAACCGGCCAAGGCGATTTTCGAGCAATACGGATTTTCGTTTCTGATCCGGCCAACCTCGTAAAGACCGCGCGTGTTCGACCTCACTCCCGACGAATGGGTTGCGGTGCGTCTGTCGCTGCGGATCGCGGCGGTCGCAACGCTTTTCGCCTTGCCGCTCGGCGTGGCGGTGGCGTGGCTGCTGGCCAGAAGGAATTTCTGGGGCAAGTCGCTGCTCGACGGCTTCGTCCATTTGCCCTTGGTGCTGCCGCCGGTCGTCACCGGGTATCTGTTGCTGATCTGGTTCGGTCGGCGCGGTTTGATCGGCGCTTTCCTCGCGGATCATTTCGGCATTGTGTTTTCGTTCCGCTGGACCGGCGCGGCGCTCGCCTGCGGCGTGATGGGTTTTCCGCTTTTGGTGCGTGCGATCCGGTTGTCGCTGGAGGCGGTCGACCGCAAGCTTGAGGATGCCGCATCGACATTGGGCGCGAGCGGGATCTGGACTTTCGCAACCGTGACCTTGCCGCTCGCCTTGCCGGGCGTCGTCGCAGGCATGGTGCTGTGCTTTGCCAAGGCGCTCGGCGAATTCGGCGCGACGATTACCTTTGTGTCGAACATTCCCGGCGAAACGCAGACGCTTTCGGCGGCGATCTATACCTACACGAATATTCCCGGCGGTGACGCGGCGGCCGGACGTCTGGTGATTGTGGCCATCGTGATCGCGCTGGCCGCGCTCGTGATCTCGGAATGGTTCGCGCGCCGCGCCGGCATGCGCTATCGGGGCGACTGACATGCTGTCCTTCGACGCGGAAAAGAAACTTTCCGATTTCACCGTTACGGCGAAATTCGAAACCGGCGCGGGCGTCACCGCCTTGTTCGGACCGTCGGGCGCCGGCAAGACCACGATCGTGAACATGATCGCGGGCCTTGTCGCGCCCGATCGCGGGCGAATTGAAATCGATGGCGCATTGCTGTTCGATTCCGCGGCGAAACTCAATGTGCCGCCGCACCGCCGCCGCATCGGCTATGTGTTTCAGGACGGCCGGCTGTTTCCGCATTTGTCGGTCGCGCAAAATCTCGACTATGGCCGCTGGATGCGCGGATTGCCGCGCGACGACGCAGAACGCGACCACGTGGTCGCCATGCTTGGCATCGGGCATCTCCTGAATCGAAGACCCGGCAAATTATCGGGCGGCGAGCGCCAGCGCGTCGCCATCGGCCGCACGCTGCTGACGCAGCCGCGATTGCTGCTGCTCGACGAGCCGCTTGCCTCGCTCGATGCGGCGCGCAAGGTCGAAATCCTGCCCTATCTGGAGCGCCTGCGCGACGAGGCGGAAATCCCGATGATCTATGTCAGCCACCAGGCGTCCGAGATTCGGCGGATCGCTTCGCGCGTGGTGCGGCTCGATAGCGGGCGGGTGACCGGGATCGGCAGTCTCGAACTGATCGATGCGGCGGAGACAATGCTGGCCTAAGATCAATCATGTATCCGCCTGCGCGAATCGTCTGCCTGACCGAAGAAACCGTGGAGACGCTGTATCTCCTCGGCGAGCAGGATCGCATCGTCGGCGTCTCCGGCTATGCCGTACGCCCGCCGCAGGTTCGTAGAGAAAAGCCGCGCGTTTCGGCGTTTATCAGCGCCGATATTCCGAAAATCCTTGCGCTCAAGCCCGATCTGGTTCTGACCTTCTCCGATCTGCAGGCCGATATCGTCGCTGCGCTCATTCGCGGCGGCATTGCGGTCCATGCTTTCAATCACCGCGACATTGCCGGAATTTTCGACATGATCCGCACGCTTGGTGCGCTCGTGAATGCGGCGGACAAAGCCGATGCATTGACCAAATCACTGCGGGCGCGCCTGGATGACCGCCGAAAAGTCTCGGCGCAAATCAAGCGCAAGCCGCGCGTCTATTTCGAGGAATGGGACGAGCCGATGATTTCCGGCATCGGCTGGGTGTCGGAACTGATCGAGGTCGCGGGCGGCGTCGACGCCTTTCCTCACCTCGCCACGCGCAAAAGCGCGATTGAACGGATCGTGAGCGCGGATGAGGTCATCGCGGCGAAGCCGGATATCATCATCGGCTCCTGGTGCGGAAGGAAATTCGTGCCGCACAAAGTCGCCGCACGGCAGGGCTTCGATGCAATTCCGGCCGTGCGCAACGGTGAATTGCACGAGATCAAGTCCACGCTGATCCTGCAACCAGGTCCGGCGGCGTTGACGGATGGACTCGACGCGCTCTCGCGGATTGTGGATGCGTGGGTCGTCCGTTCCGCCTCATCCTGAGGAGCGCGAAGCGCGTCTCGAAGGATGAGGTCGGCCCACCCTTCGAGACGCATTGCTTTGCAATGCTCCTCAGGGTGAGGCCGAATAAAGACGGCGCAATGTTACGGATTCGCCTTCGCCAAAACGTCCGCCAGATATTCGAACGCCGCGACCAAGGCCGGCCCGCCGCACATGGTGAAACGCGTCGGCAGCGCGATGCGCCGCTCGGGCGGATACAAGGCCTGCATCGCCGGATGCATGAGATAAAGCGCACCCTGGTCGCCGGGCGCGGACGGCGGATCCTTCACGAACACCAGATCGGATTTCAGCATCAGAAGCTTTTCCAGCGGAATGAATCCGCCATAACCCTTCGGCGCGCCCGGCGGAGATTTTAGCCCCGCCTCGTCCAGCAAGGTCGCGGCGAGGCTCGATGGTCCCTGCGCGTAGCCGCCGCGTTCGACGACGATAGCCGTGCGCGGAGCCGCGCTGCGCCGGGCAACGAGCCGCGCGCGTGCCGCATCGAGCGCTGCGACCAGTTTTTCTCCGCGATCCGCATGACCCAGCAGCTTCGCCACGTCGCGGATCTGCGTGCGTGCGCTGTCGAGGTCTGTCACGAATTCGACCGCGACCACGCGCAATCCTTGCGAGGCGAGCATGCGCCGCGTCACCGAACGGTCGTTCGGCCCGACAAAAACCAGATCGGGTTGCAGCACGATGGTCGATTCGGCCTGCCAGTCGAGCTTTCGGAAACGTTTTGCCTCATTGGCGACGACCGACAAACCCGGCTGGGTGGCATAGGGAGAAAGGCCCGCGATCTGTTCCGGGTCGGCCAATGCGACCACGAGTTGGTCGGCGCAAAGATTGAAGGACGCGACGCGACGCGGGGCGTCGGCCCTCGCCGCCGGCGGAATCGCCAGCGCCAAAGCGAGACAAAGCGGCAATGGCATAATTGTTTTCATGCGGGCATAGTCGCCCGCCAATGACCGGGCCTGCAAGCATTCCATTCATGACGACCCAAATGTCCGCCGCCATCCGGCTCAATCTCGCGCTCCTCACCGTCATCGTTGTGCTGATGGCTGTGTCGCTCATCGTCGGCCCGGCTGGCCTGTCGCCGCGAACGGCCATCGCCGCGTTGTTTTCGGGCGATGGACCCGCGGGCATCGTCGTGCGCGACATCCGCCTGCCGCGCACCGTGCTGGCGGTGCTGATCGGCGCGACCCTCGGTCTGTCGGGCGCGGCCTTGCAAGGTCTCCTTCGCAATCCCCTGGCCGAACCCGCACTCTTCGGCGCGCCGCAAGCGGCGGCGGCGGCATCGTCGTTCACGATCGCGTTCGGATTTGCGTCGGCAACGTCGCTCGCGGTGCCGCTCGCCGGAATCGCAGGCGCGCTTGTCTCCATCGGCGGGCTGGTCCTGATCGCGGGACGGCGCGCAAGCCTCGCGGTCATATTGCTCGCAGGTCTTGCGCTGGCGAGCTTCGCGGGGGCCATGACCGCGCTCGTTCTCAATCTCGCGCCCAATCCTTTCATCGCGCTGGAAGTCGCGTTCTGGCTGCTCGGCTCGCTGGAAGACCGCTCCGTGGATCACCTGATGATCGCCGCTCCCTTCCTGATCGCAAGCTGGGGCGTGCTGTTCGTCAATGCGCGCGCCTTTCGCGCGCTGACGCTCGGCGAGGACGTCGCGGCCTCGCTCGGCGTCGATCTTCTGCGCACGCGGCTCCTGGTCGTGATCGGCGTCGCGCTCGGCGTCGGGGCGTCCGTGGCGGTCGCGGGTTCGATCGGATTTGTCGGCCTCGTCGCGCCGCATCTCGTGCGCCGCGCGGCAGGTTTCGATCCTGCGCGCGTGATGCTGCCCGGCGCATTGGCGGGCGCGGCCTTGCTGCTCGCGGCGGACGTCGCGGTGCGCATCATCCCGGCGGCCATCGAGCTCAAGGTCGGCGTCGTGACGGCGCTGATTGGCGTACCGTTCTTTCTGGCGATGATTTTCAGCGAGCGGCGCATGCTGGAGGGCTCTCCGTCATGACCGCTCTCTTGCGCGCGGAAAGCGTGACTATCCGGCTCTCGCATACCGACATCGTGAAAGGCGCGAGCTTCTCGCTTGCCCGCGGCGAATTGACGGCGCTCGTCGGCCCGAACGGCGCCGGCAAGACCACATTGATGCGGGCGCTGGCGGGCCTGATCGCGGCGCAGGGACATATCGAAATCGAGGGACGGCCGCTTGCCGAAATTCCGCAGCGCGAACGCGCGCGCATGATGGCGTATCTTCCGCAGGGCAATATCTTCCACTGGCCGATGCCGGTCGACGCCATTGTCGGACTTGGCCGTTATCCGCATGGCGATCCTTTCGCTGCACCAACCGACGCGGACAAATCAGCGATCCGGGACGCGCTGGCCGCGACCGCGATGCAGAGCTTTGCGCATCGCGCCGTGACAACGCTGTCGGGCGGCGAACGCGCACGCGTCGCGCTCGCCCGCGCGCTGGCGACACAGGCGCCGATCCTTCTGGTCGACGAGCCGACCGTGTCGCTCGATATCCGGCATCAGCTCGTGGTGATGGAATTGCTGCGCAAGGCCGCGCGCAACGGCGGCGGCGTGCTCGCCGTCATCCATGACCTTTCGCTCGCCGCGCGTTTCGCGGATCGCGTGCTGGTCATGGAGAGCGGGCGGATCACGGCGCAAGGCGCGCCCGCGGAGACGCTCGATCCGGCCCGCATCGCCGAGGCGTTCGGCGTGGAGGCGCAGATGCTGCCCTTCGACGGCGCGGAAATCCCGGTCGCGCGACGGCCGCTTTGAAGCTCGTCTTGCATTCGTTGAACCAAATCCGACCTCATCCTGAGGAGCCCGCGAAGCGGGCGTCTCGAAGGACAAGGTCGGCCCCATCCTTCGAGACGCATTGCTTCGCAATGCTCCTCAGGATGAGGCCGAAGAGAGATCGGAATCGCATAAATTCTCGTTCAGGAGTTATCTAGACGTAAGCCGCCCAAACCACGACTGGACGCGATTGCGCAGCGTCATCGCGTCGGATTCGGCAAGCTGCAAGCCGATGGTCGCGGCGCGTCCGTCCTTGATGCGGTGCGCAACCAGGGCCACCGAGCCGACTGCGATCCTGTCGCCCGGCAATATCTTGCGCGCCAATCGCTTCACGAAATAATCGGCGAGCCTGATATCCTGTTCGCTTTCCGAAATCTCAAGGCCATACAATTCCGCGAGCGCGCCGAGCGTGATCTCGCCCGAAACGAAGAAATCGCCGAGAAGCTGCGGGTCCGGCGACTTCGGCGGCGGCAAATCGGCAAAGAAGCGATCGAGCGTCTGCGCCTTTTCGGGAGGCGCCAGCAGATACACGTGGTCGCCTTCATGCACGCCGTGCGCTTCTTCCGGCGTCAGCACTTTTTCGCCACGCACAACCAGGGTCAATTTCGCCCAGGGCGGCGTGATCCCGCGCCGCAGATACGGACTGCCCGCGACGATGGGATAGCCGACGAGTTCCTGATTGCGCTGCCCCGGCAGGTCCAGTTCGACGCGCGGATGAAAAACGTCAGGGCGTTTTTTCGCGATGCGCAAGCGCCGGGCGGCGAATGGCACGGTCCAGCCCTGGATCAGGAGCGAGACCACCACCACGACGAACCCAATATCGAAATAGGTCTGCGCCTTGGGCAGACCCACCAGCAACGGAATGGATGCAAGGAAGAATCCGACCGCGCCACGCAAGCCGACCCACGAGATGAAAATCTTTTCGCGAAACGAAAATCCGAATGGCGCGAGACACAGAAACACCGCCGCCGGGCGCGCGATCAGCATCAATGTGAACGCGACGGCAAGCGCCGGCAGCAACTGGTCCGGCAGCCGGCTTGGCCATGCCAGCAATCCGAACAGCACGAACATCACGATCTGCGCGAGCCAGGTGACCGCATCGAGAAAGACCACGATGGCGTTGTGCGCGCGGAGCGCGCGATTCCCGACGATCAATCCGGCGAGATAGACCGCGAGAAATCCCGAGGCATGGATCGACTGGCAGAGACCGAAGACCACGATCGCCGCCGTCGCGACGAACGGCGCCTGCAGCCCCTGCGGCAAAGTCACCCGGTTGAGCATGAATGAGATCGCGTGCCCGCCGAGATAGCCGAGGAGCGCTCCGAGCAGCGCTTCCTGCACCAGCAAGGTTGCAATGTCGGGCCAGGACTTCCCGCCCGACAGCAGGATCTCGACCAAGACGATGGTGAGAAAAATGGCGAAGGGATCGTTGGTGCCGGATTCCACTTCGATGGTCGCGCCGACGCGCGGCCGCAGCCGCAAGCCGCGCGCATGCATGAGGAAGAAGATGGCGGCCGCGTCGGTCGAGGCGACCATCGAACCGACCAGCAGGCCCTGAATCCAGTTCAGGTCGAATGCATAGACTGCGACGGGCGCAACGAGGGCGGAGCTCACCACCACGCCAAGCGTCGCGAGCGTGCCGGCCGGCGCCAAAACAGAGCGGAAGGTGGCGAAACGGGTGCGCAACCCGCCATCGAACAGAATCAGCGCCAGCGCCAGCGACCCCACGAGATAAACCATCCGGACATCGTCGAAATGGATGCCGAGCGGGCCTGATTCTCCCGCCAGCATGCCGACCAGAAGGAAGATCAGCAGCAACGGCCCGCCGAAGCGCAAGGCGACGAGGCTCGACAATATGCCGGCGAGCACCAGCACCGCGCCGAACAGGATCAGCAAGCTTATTGAATCGAGTGATGCCATCGCGAGCCGTTTGATTGCATGTTTGTCGCACAGATTGTCGCAAATCGAGCGCTCTATACCAATCGTTTACGATATTCCCCGACACCGGCCTTAATTTAAGCGTGAGCCAAGGCAAGAGTGATTGGTTGGGGTTTCTGCCAAGGCTCGCAAGGATTGGGCTGCAGGGGTCGAGACAGCGTATGAGTATGGGGACCGGCCGCGCATCATTCGCACATTCGGTGCGCGGTCTTGCCGTGGCCGCGCTCTGCATGGCCGCCGCCGATTGCGCGACCGTCGAACGCGTCGCTTTTACGCAGCAAGAACAGATCGTGGCGACCGTTCCCGGCTTTCCGGATGCCAGGGTCTGGGCCGACGATCCGGCCATCGCGCAAAAAAGCTCCGCTCTTGCGCCGGGCGTGACAAAACAGCCGACCATTCTCGCCTTGTCGGGCGGCGGCGCGGACGGCGCATTCGGCGCCGGCCTCCTGAGCGGCTGGTCCGCGCGCGGAAGCCGCCCGCAATTCACCGTCGTGACAGGCGCGAGCGCGGGCGCTCTGATCGCGCCCTTTGCGTTTCTCGGCTCCGGCTACGATGAAGTCCTGAAAAACGTTTTCGCCGGCGGCGAGATGGAGAATTTCCTCCAGTTCGACGGCGTGAGCGGCCTCGTCGGAACCGGCCTGTTCAAGGCCGGACCGTTGCGCGCGCTGATCGCAAAATATGTCGACGGCACGACGCTGGACGCCATCGCCCAGCAATATCGCGCCGGCCGCAAGCTGTTCATCATCACCACCAATCTCGACGCGCAGCGCACCGCGATCTGGGACATGGGACGCATCGCCTCGAGCGGACACCCCAAAGCCCTCGATCTGTTCCGCAGGGTGTTGGAAGCCTCGGCCAGCATTCCCGGCGTGTTCTCGCCGGTCCTGATCGACGTCGAAGCCGGCGGAAAAGCCTTCTCGGAAATGCATGTCGATGGCGGCGTGACCGCCAATATCATGGTCGTGCCGGAAGCGATCCTGGTCGCCAACAAGGCAGTGCTGCAGCCGAATGTGCGGCCCAAGGTCTATATCATCATCAACGGCAAGCTCGATCCTTATTTCGAAGTGGTGAAGCCGCGCACGCTGCAGATCGCGATCCGCTCGTTCGAGACATCCGTGCGCGCCAACACGCGCAATACGCTGCTCGCGACTTACGAATTCTCAAAGCGCCGAAACTGGCAGGTCAATCTCGCGGCCATTGAGGATTCGGTGCCGAACCAGGCCAAGCCCGGCTTCGACACGGCCTATATGCGCGGATTGTTCGAATATGGATTCGAACGCGGCAAGAGCGGGCAGCTCTGGCAGGCCAACCCGGGGGATCCGATCGAGCAGCGGATGCGATCCCCGCGCGTCGCAGCGAGCCAGCAGTAACGCATACGATTTCTCGTCCGTCATGGCCGGCACCCGGGTCCGGCCTTCGGCCGGCCTGAGCACAAGCCTTATGCCGGGCACCCACGTCTTGCTTTCTTTTCATGGCATCCAAAGACGTGGATGGCCGGGACGAGCCCGGCCATGACGAATGAGAGAGCACCGCGATCATCACCGAGCCTTACTAGGCCGCGCCTTTCCCGGGTCCGGATACCAGGTCCATTCGCTCGACCAGTCGGGAGGGCGGCATAATCGTCCGCCGATCAGCTCGCCCAGCTCGCTGTTTTTGAAGACGACGGTGACGCCGATATCGAAGGGTCCGCCGCAGGGCACGCGGGTGCCGAGAATTTGAAACCAATGGATTTTGCGCGCCCGCAGATCGGCCTGCGCCGCGTCGATAAAGGGACGGCGCAAACTCCAGACGCCCACCAGCGCCGCGAGGCAAGCGCTCGTGGCGACGAAAGTAGCGACTCGCTTTTGCAGGGTCGTCATTAGACCGGGCTTCTCTCCATAACCTCATGGTGAGGAGCGCGTAGCGCGTCTCGAACCATGAGGCCCGAGTCTGGGCCGCCTTCATCCTTCGAGACGGGCTTCGCCCTCCTCAGGATGAGGCGGGGCCAGACCGCGCCAGAAAATCGAAATCGCAGCCCTCGTCCGCCTGCTGCACATGCTCGCGATAGAGCCGCGCATAGCCGCGCTGCGCGACTTCCGGCACTGGCGGCGCTTGCCAGGCAGCTCTGCGCTTTTTGAGCTCGGCATCATCGACAAGCAGGTCGATCCGGCGCGCATTCACGTCGAGGCGGATGCGGTCGCCGTTTTTCACCAGCGCCAGCGGTCCGCCGCTCGCGGCTTCCGGCGCGATATGAAGAACGATGGTGCCGAAGGCCGTGCCGCTCATGCGGGCGTCCGACATGCGCACCATGTCCTTGATGCCCTTCTGCGCGAGTTTTTTCGGGATCGGCAGATAGCCCGCCTCCGGCATGCCCGGCGCGCCGATCGGCCCGGCATTGCGCATCACCAGAATATCGTCCTCGGTCACGTCGAGCGCGGGGTCGTCGATCCTTTTGGTCATGTCGGCGACCGAATCGAACACCACCGCGCGGCCTTCATGCTGCATCAGCTTCGACGACGCCGCGCCCTGCTTGATGACGGCGCCGCGCGGCGCGAGATTGCCGCGCAGGATCGCGATGCCGCCTTCCTTCCTGAGCGGATTTGCGCGCGGGCGGATCACGGTCTGGCCCGGCACGTCCTCGAATTTTTTGATTGCGTCACCGAGCGTGCCGCCCATCACATGCTTCGCACCGAGCGCCAGCAGGTCTTTCAGTTCCTGCATCAGCCGGGGCACGCCGCCGGCCTGATGGAAATGCTCCATGTAATGCTCGCCCGTGGGCTTGAGATCGACCAGCACCGGCGTCTTGCGGCCGATCTCGTCGAAGTCCTCGAGCGCGATCGGGCTCGTCGTGCGGCCGGCGATGGCGGAGAGATGCACCACGCCATTGGTGGAGCCGCCGATCGCCTGCAGCATGACAATGGCGTTGCGGAAGGCGTCCCTGGTCAGAATCTCCGACGGCTTCGGGCCGCCCTTGGTCATTTCGGCCGCGCGCTTGCCGGTCGCCTCCGCGATCCGCACGCGGTCGGCATGGGTCGCAGGGATCGAAGCGCTGCCGGGCAGCGCGATGCCGAGCGCTTCCACCATGCAGGCGATGGTCGACGCGGTACCCATCACGCCGCAGGTGCCGACCGACGGCACGAGCCGCTCATTCGCCACCTCGATATCGGCCTCGCTGATGCGCCCGCCGCGGAATTCGCCCCACAGGCGCCGGCAGTCCGTGCAGGCGCCGAGAACCTCACCGCGAAAATGCCCGACCAGCATCGGCCCGACCGGAAGCACGATTGCAGGCTTGTCCGCGCTCGCCATCGCCATCACCTGCGCCGGCGTGGTCTTGTCGCAGCCGCCGATCAGCACCACCGAATCGACCGGCAGCGCGCGGATCATCTCCTCGGTGTCCATCGCCATCAGGTTGCGAAGGAACATCGAGGTCGGATAGGCGAAGCTTTCGTGGATCGAGATGGTCGGAAACACCATCGGCATCGCGCCCGCGAGCATGACGCCGCGCTTCACGGCTTCGATCAGCGCCGGCACATTGCCGTGGCAGGGATTGAAGTCGGAATAGGTATTGGTGATGCCGACGATCGGGCGCGCCAGCGCGTCGTCGGAATAGCCCATCGCCTTGATGAAGGCCTTGCGCAGGAACAGCGAAAAATCGTCATCGCCGTAGCTGGTCAATCCCTGGCGTAGTCCACCCGTCATTCCAGCTCTTTCAATCGTCGAATCGCGCGGGCATGTCCGCCATCACGGACAGATATAGCCCGTGCCACTCGGGTTTTTGAAGCATCCGACCGACTCCGGCAAGAGATGTTTCGGAAGCCAGAGAACGATCTCGGGAAAGAATATGGCGAATGCGATGGCGCCGAAGAAGATCACGTAGATGGGGAACGAGGCGAGCATCGCCCTCGAGAAACGCACGCCGACGAATTTCGAGGCCATGAGCAGACAGAGACCATAGGGCGGCGTGATCAGGCCAAAGGCAAGAGTGACGATGATCACCACGCCCATATGAACCGGATTGATGTCGGCGGTCTGGCTCAAGTCGACGATGATCGGCATAAAGATGATGATGGCCGGAATCGCATCGATGAAATCGCCGACCACGATGAACAGCAGCGTCAGCAGCAGCATGATCATGAAAGGATCGTTGCCGGCCGCATTGGAGATCCAGCCCGACACCACCGCGGGCCCCCGCAGATAGGCCAGCATCCAGCCGAACATCGACGCCGCGCCGATGGTGATCAGCGGAATCGAGTAGAGCAGCCCCGTCAGCGCCATGTCGCGCGGCAGCTTTGTGACATGGCGCGGATTGAGCAGCGGGATCGCGACGAACAGGATATAGGCGACGGCGATGACGCCGGCCTCGGTCGGTGTGAAAAATCCGGTGAGAATCCCGCCCATGATGATGACGGGAATCATCAGCGGCACCGCCGCGCTCTTGGCCGCTTCGCTGAATTGCCCGAAGGTCGCGCGCCGTTTCTGGATGCCGACCGGACCGAAGAAAAAGCTGTAGATCATCAGGCCAACGCCGACGAACAGGCCCGGCGCCACGCCGGCGAGAAACAACCCGCCGATCGAGACATTGCCGGTGGCCCCGTAAACCACCGCCATGATGCTCGGCGGAATGAGATTCGCCATCGTGGCGGCTGAGGCAATCAGGGCCGCGGTGAAGCCAAGATCGTAGCCTTCGCGCTTCATTTCGGGCGCCAGCGTGCGCGACAGAACCGCGACGTCGGCGGCGGACGAACCCGACACGCCCGCAAAGAACATGCTGAACACCGTGACCACCTGCGCGAGGCCGCCGCGAAAATGTCCGACCATCGTCTGCGACAGCGCGATCATGCGGCCGGTGACATTGGCCGACGTCATCAAGTCGCCGACCAGCAGAAAGAACGGAACCGCCAGCAGCGCTTCGGTATCCATGCCGTTGAAAAGCTGCGCCATCATCGAGGCGAGGCCGACCGGCGTGAACGCCGTCACGACGAGCACCGCGCCGATCAGCGCGAAGGCGACCGGCACGCCCATATAGCCGAGAAAGAGAAAAAGGAATCCCATCAGGAAAATGAGAGTGCCGTTCGCAGTCATAGCGCCTGCCTCCGCTCGAAATCGGCCACCGAGTCGTCGTCGAATCCATTGCGCCAGCCGTTGACCAATTGCTCGATCGTGAACAGCGAGACGAGAATTCCGCACAGGGGTATGGCGGCGTAGAGGCTCGACAGCGGCGTCATCGACGGCATGCGCAGGCTTTTGAAGCCGTCGAGAAAATTGAGATAGCCGAAATAGATCATGCAGACGGCGACCGCCAGAACGACCAGACGATTGAATGTCTCGAAATAGATCCGGCGCCGGCCGGTCATCGATTCCGCAAGCACGGCGAGATAGAGGTGATCGTTGCGGCGCGTCGCGGCGGCGACGCCGATGAAAATCCCATAGATGAAGAAGGTCATGGTGACTTCCTGCAGCCACAGCCACGGCCTGCCGATCGTGCGCGTGACGATGTCGCACAGCACCAGGATCGTGAAACCGGTGATCGCGACGCCGCACAGAATCATCAGCACGCGTTCGACGATATCGAAGGCCCGCCATTTCAGATGGCGCTGCGCGTGCAGCACCAGATCGTCCGATTCACTCATCGGTTATGTCCAAGCGGCTTTGAGAAGAGCGAGACGCGGCGAGAGGCCGAAAGACCGGCCTCTCGCGCGTTCGACCGGATTACTTCACGTTGCGGACGAGAGCGAGGACCTTCTCGGCGTTCGGCCCGAGATCCTTGGCAAGCTTGTCCTGGATCGGCTTCGAGATGTCCTGGAAGCCCTTTTTGTCGACATCCTTGACGATCTTGATGCCGATCTTCTGCAGCTTCGCCAGCGCTTCGTGTTCGAGCTTGAATGCGATCGCCGGCTGATTGCGGCTGAGCTCGTCGGCGGCCGCCTGCACCCATTTCTTCTGGTCGTCGTTGAGGCTCGACCAGACCTTGTCGCTCACGAACAGAACGGAGTTGTTGGCTTCGTGCTCGGTGAGCGAAAGGGTCGGCGCAACTTCGTAATGCTTGTTAATGAGATAATTGTTGATGCCGTTCTCGGCCATGTCGACGACGCCGGTCTGCAGCGAGGTGTAGACTTCGCCGAACGGCATATGCACGACCTGCGCGCCATAGGCCGGGAACAGCGTGTCCTCCGTCACCGTCGCCTGCACACGGATCTTCGAGCCCTTGAGGTCGGCGACTTTGCCAACCGCCTTCTTGCCGTAGATGTGGCGCAGGCCCTGCGAGCCCAGCCCAAGCATATGCGCGCCCTTCATCTTGGCCGCATACAATGTCTTCATCGCCGCGATCACGGTCGGATCGCCGAGCACTTTGATCGCATGCGCTTCGTCGCGGAAAATGAAATGCAGCGAGAACACGCCCGATTCCGGCTGCGCGGTCGAGGCATTCGCGGTCGAGAGCAGCACGAAATCGATATCGCCGGTCTGCACTTTCTGCAGCGTCTGGGCTTCGGTGCCGAGCTGGGCGCCGGGATATTGATTGATCGAGAGCGTGCCTTTGGAGAGCTCCATCAGCTTCTTGTTGAACATTTCGCCGCCGGCGCCGTAGCCCGAGGTCTTGGGCTGATCGTAGGCGAACGAGAATTCACGCTTCTGGGCATTGGCGGCGGATGACAGGACCACGAGCGCGGCGCTGAACACGGCGGCCGCCGTGAAGAATTTTCGCATATTGGGCATGGGGACTCCCTCCCTGAGAGTTCATTGCGTGACTGAAGGCCCGTGACCGGGCGGTGTTTTTTCTTTCACCTTGCAAGGACATGGCTAGGATTGTCAACAATGTGGCTATTGGATTGGCATTTATGCCGATTTAAGGCCGATAAACTGGCGATTTTGTCGACAATTACCAATCTTTCCGCCGTCATGGCCGGGCTTGTCATCGCAAGTCGGGGATACCCGACCTCCGCAATGTGAATGCGCAAGTCGGGTAAACCCGACTTTCGCCCAAGCCCGCGCATGACAGCGGAGCAAGCGGTTTGGTTTTTCGCGTCTATTCCGCCGGGATGTCTTCGGCGGCGGCTTCGCGCAGACGGCCGATATACTTGTCCTTGTTCGGCCGCAGATGCTGCACGCACAATTCCGAAAAGGCCCAGGAGTCGCGGCCCTTGAGGTGCTCGATCATCAATTCATGCTGGAAACGTGAGACCTCGAGCGCCTGCGGATCGGAGAAGGTGTTGGTGCGGATCACGTAGGTGAGATCCATATATTGCTTGACCAAGGCCAGCAGATGGTTGTTGCCGCACAGCGCGAAGAGCGCGAGATGAAAGCGGTCGTTGCAGGCGTGAATGCCGCGGAGATCCCCGGTTTCGACGCAGGCCGTGTATTCGCGCTGGATCCCGGCGATGCGCGCGATATCGTCCTTCGACGCGGGCAACCGGATCCGGAGCGCGGCCTGCCGCTGCACCATTTCGCGCACGTCGTAGATTTCCTCGACTTCTGAAATCGTGAAGGCGCGCACCGCCGCCCCGACATTGCGGGTGCGCACCAGGATTCCCTTCTTTTCGAGCCGCACGAAGGCCGCGCGAATGAAATGGCGGGAATGGCCGAAGCGTTCGAGCAAGGCCTCCTCGCGCAGACGCTCGCCCGGCTTGAGACGGCCGAAGATGATATCGCCTTCCAGTGCGTCGGCGATTTCCTCGTCCGGCGGATATTCGGGCTGCGAGGTCATGGCTCCCTATAGCACAGGATTGCGGACTGGCGCAGGGCGGACTCATCTGCGAAATTGCCGGTCCGGCACTGTCGCCGCGTAAAGTCGAGAAAGTTAAGAGAACTGGCAATGGCGCGCATTTTCCTCACCCACATTCCTCACATGCTGCAGAATTACTACGGCGAACGGGCGGTGGCCGCGCTCCGCAAGCTGGGCGAGGTGAAGATCAACACGAGCGACGACGTGCTGGACGCCAGGGCGCTGTTCGAGGCCTCGAAAGGCTGCGACATCATCGTGTCCGACCGGCAGACGCCCGGACCGGGCGAATTTTTCGACATGGGGCCGGACGCGGTGGCGTTCCTTCGTTGCGCGGTCGATATCCGCAACATCGATGTCGCGGCCGCGAGCAAGCAAGGGATACTCGTCACGCATGCGACGCCGGGCTTCATCGCATCGGTCAGCGAACAGACCATCGGCATGATGATCGACTGCGCGCGCAACGTGTCGGAATACGTGATGGATTATCGCGCCGGCAAGACGCCGGTCGCGCGCCCCGGCCGCCAGCTCAAAGGCGCGGCGCTCGGCATCATGGGCTATGGCGATATCGGGCAATATCTTGCGCCATTGGCCCTGGCATTGGGCATGACGGTGATGATCAGCGATCCGTTCAAAACGATCGACGATCCGAAGTTGCAACAGGTCGATCTGCCGACGCTCCTGCGCGAGAGCGATTTCGTCGTCTGTCTCGTGGTCGCCAACGAGAAGACCGAGAACCTGATGAACGAGGCGACCTTCGCGCAGATGAAAAAGAGCGCCTATTTCATCAACATGTCGCGCGGCAATCTCGTCGACGAGGACGCGCTCATTCGCGCGCTCGACAAGAAAGTGATCGCGGGCGCCGCCATGGATGTCGGCCGCGCGCAAGACCAGATGCCCTCGCTGAAACTCGCGCGCCGCCCGGACGTGGTCGCGACCCCGCACTCGGCAGGGCTCACCCCGCAGGCGATCGAGCATCAGGCCTTCGACACCGTGAACCAGGTGGCGGAACTCGTCGCCGGCCGCATGCCGCCGGGCGCGGCGAATGCCGACGCTGCGACCCGCTTGTCGCGTCTTCGCAAAGGATAAGATGGCGCCGATACGCTTTCTTCTGAATGGCGAGATGCGGTCGGAGGATCGCGTTTCCCCGACCACAACGGTGCTGGATTATCTGCGCGGCACAGCGCGGCTCACCGGCGCCAAAGAAGGATGCGCTGAGGGCGATTGCGGCGCCTGCACCATTGCAATCGGCGAGACACGAAACGGTGCGGCGCATTATCGCGCGGTGAATTCCTGCCTGATGATGCTGCCGCAGCTTGATGGCTGCGACATCGTTACAGTCGAAGGCTTGGCGAAGGAAGACGGTTCGCTGCATCCGGTGCAGCAGGCCCTGGCCGAGGCGGACGCCACGCAATGCGGCTTCTGCACGCCGGGTTTCGCGATGGCGATGTTCGCTTTCGCGCAGGGCGGCGAAGCCGGCAGTGACGAGAACATTCACGACGCGCTGGCGGGAAATCTCTGCCGCTGCACGGGTTATCGGCCGATCGGCGAGGCCTGCCGGAAGATCGCCGGACATCCGGACAGCGCGCTTGCAGAAAAATCCGTTCCGGCGCTGCCGCCTTGCACGGAATACAAGCATGATGAGCAGATCTGTTTCCTTCCGCGCTCGCTCGATCAATTCCTGCAATTGCGCGCAAGCCACCCCGCGGCATTGATCGTCGGCGGCGGCACGGATCTCGGCCTCAAGCTAAGCAAGGAGCGCGAGCGATTTCCCGCCGTCATTCTGACCAACGGCGTGCGCGAATTGAAAACCATCGCGACCGATGGCGGCGCATTGGAACTCGGCGGCGCGGTCACCTATTCCGAGGCTTTGCCTTCGCTCGACATGTATTTTCCGGCTTTCGCCGCGCTGGCGCGGCGGATCGGCTCGCGACAGATCCGCAATCTCGGCACCTTCGCGGGCAATCTCGCAACCGCCTCGCCGATCGGCGACACCCTGCCCTGCCTGATCGCGCTCGGCGCACAGATTGCATTGCGCACGACGACGGCGGCGCGAACCATGCCGGTCGAAGATTTCATTCTCGGTTACCGCAAGACCGCGCTCAAACCGGACGAAGTCATCGCAACCATCCGCATTCCCTTCCTGCCGAACAGCGACCGCTTCGCGATCTATAAATTATCCAAGCGTTTCGACCAGGATATCTCAACTGTCATCGCCGCCTTTCGCGTCACGCTCGATCACGGCGTTGCGCGGGACTTCCGCGCGGTCTATGGCGGCATGGCGGCCATCCCGAAGCGCGCAGCCACGCTCGAAAAAGCACTGACCGGGAAGACCTGGGATACGCAAACGCTCGACGGCATCGACGCTCTTCTGGCGCAGGATTTCAAGCCGATGAGCGACCAGCGCGGCAGCGCCGCCTATCGTTTGCGCGCGGCGGCCAATCTCGTGCGCCGGTTCCAGATCGAAACCACGGATGAGCGCGCGCTCGCGCGCGTGGAGGCGTTATGAGCGCCGACACACCCCTTGCGCGCATTCGCGGCGGCGCGGGCGAGGCGATTCGTCATGACAGCGCCGCGGGCCATGTCACCGGCCGCGCGCTTTATCTCGACGACATGCCGGTCGCGCCCGGCACGCTGGAGGCCGCGCTCGTTCTTTCCCCGCATCCGCATGCGCGCATCAAGCGGATCGATTTTTCGAAAGCGCTCGCCGCCGAGGGCGTCGTCTGCGCGATTACGGCGAAGGATATTCCCGGCAAGAACGATATCGCCGCGATCAGGACGGATGAGCCGTTGCTCCCCGAAGCGATCGTCGAATATGAAGGCCAGCCCTTCGCGGCCATCGCGTCGGCGACACTCGATCAGGCGCGCGCGGCTGCGAAACTCGTCATCGTCGAATGGGAAGAGCTGCCTCCCGTCCTCACCATCGAGGACGCCATCGCGCGCGAGCAATATGTGTCGCCGCCGCAGACGATGTCGCGCGGCGATGTCGATGCCGCGCTGAAAAACTCCCCGCTGCGCCTCTCCGGCGAATTCCGCTGCGGCGGGCAGGATCATTTCTATCTCGAAGGCCAGATCGCGCTCGCCATTCCCGGCGACAGCGGCGACTTCCATGTGTTCAGCTCGACCCAGCATCCGACCGAGATCCAGCACGCGGTCGCGCATCTGCTCGATCTGCCGTTCAATGCCGTCACCGTCGAAGTGCGGCGCATGGGCGGGGCGTTCGGCGGCAAGGAAAGCCAGGCGACATTGATCGCCGGCATCGCCGCCGTGCTGGCCGATAAAGCAAGGCGTCCGGTGAAATTGCGCCTGCCGCGCGACGACGACATGCGCGCGACCGGAAAGCGCCATCCATTCCTGATCCGCTACGATATCGGCTTCGACGAAACCGGCGCGATCCACGCGCTCGATCTCACGCTCGCGGCCAATGGCGGCAATGTCGCCGACCACACGCCGGCCGTGATGACGCGCGCGCTTTGCCACGCCGACAATTGCTACTGGCTTCCCGCGCTTCGTTTCAAGGGATTGCCGTGCAAGACCAACACGGTGTCGAACACGGCGTTCCGCGGCTATGGCGGACCGCAGGGCATGTTCGCAATCGAGACCATCCTCGATCAGGTCGCGCGCCATCTCGGCAAGCCGCTCGATGACGTGCGGGCGCAAAATTATTACGGGGCCGCGCGCAACAATGTCACGCCCTACGGCATGACCATCGAAGACAACATCATCGGAAAACTCACCGCCGAGTTTGAGCGCTCCGTCGACCTGAAAAGCTGGCGCGCGCAAGTCGACGCCTTCAACGCGAAGAACGCCATCGTCAAAAAGGGTCTCGCCAGCATGCCGGTGAAATTCGGCATCTCGTTCAATCGTCCGGCGCTCAACCAGGCCGGCGCGCTGGTGCATGTCTATACCGACGGCAGCGTGACGCTGAATCACGGCGGCACCGAAATGGGGCAAGGGCTGTTCGTGAAGGTGGCGCAGGTTGTGGCGGACGCGTTCCAGATCGACATCGATCACATCCGCATGTCGGCGACGACCACCGGCAAGGTGCCCAACACCTCGCCGACCGCGGCCTCGTCCGGCTCCGACTTGAACGGCATGGCGGCGCGGAATGCGGCCGAGCAGATCCGCGAGCGCATGGCCGAGGTCGCGGCCGATCATTTCGGCGTGCCGAAAAACGAAATCGCCTTCGCCGCCAACCGAATTTTCGCGGGCAACCGCAGCGTCTCGTTCCCAGAACTCGCGGCGATGTCATGGGAGAAACGCGTGTCGCTCTCGGCCACCGGCTTCTACCGCACGCCGAAAATCCACTGGGATTTCGCGACGAGCCAAGGCCGGCCGTTCTATTATTTCGCCTACGGGATCGCGGCCAGCGAAGTCGCGATCGATACGCTGACCGGCGAGACGCGCGTTCTTCGCGCGGAGCTCCTGCAGGATTGCGGACAATCGCTCAATCCCGCGATCGATCTCGGCCAGATCGAAGGGGCCTTCGTGCAGGGCCTGGGCTGGCTCACGTCGGAGGAATTGTGGTGGGACGAGAAGGGGCGTTTGCGCACACAAGGCCCTTCGACCTACAAAATTCCCGGCAGCCGCGACGTACCTCCCATTTTCAACGCGCGCATTTTGGCGGACTCGCCCAACCGCGAAGAGACCGTGTTCCGCTCCAAAGCGGTGGGCGAGCCGCCGCTGATGCTCGCGATCTCGGTGTGGCTTGCGATCCGCGACGCCATCGCGAGTGTGTCAGGCCACGCACGTGCGCCGCAGATCGACGCGCCGGCTACTCCCGAGCGCGTGCTGCTGGCGGTGGATGCGATTCGGAATAGCTAAGCAACGAGCACACTCTACCCCCGTCACCCTGAGGTGCCCGCCGAAGGCGGGCCTCGAAGGGCGACGGCCGGGCCCGTTCATCCTTCGAGGCTCGCTACGCTCGCACCTCAGGATGACGGATCAGCAGCGGCGTATTATCGTGGATGCCATGCTCCGCCCTCTCCTGATCTTGCTCGCTTGCACCTCCTTCGCGGCGCCCGCTTTCGCGCAGGGCGATCCCGTGAAGCCGGCCGCCACCAGCGACGTCGGCCCGTGGGAGGCGGTGGTCTGGACCCGCGGCCGCGTCGTGCATCGCTGCACGATGTCGCGCGCCAGAAACGCACCCGAAGGCGTGATCTACGGCTTGCTGATCGACCGGGAGGGAATTCTGCTCGGCGTCGCGCACAAGAACTGGAAGTTTGCCTCCGAAGCCCCGGTGCAGGCGACGCTCGCGCCGCAGACCGGGGAGATGCACGAGCTCACCGCGCGCCCGGTCTCGAACATCAGGGCGAATATCGAGCTGCCGCGTCCGCTGCTCGACCAGCTGCAGCGCTCCGAACATGCGGACGTCGAGATCGGCGGCGTCAAGGTGCGGCTGCCGTTCGACGATTTCAACGCCGCGCGGGTGACACTGGAGATTTGCGTGCAGAAGATCGGGAAGCGGAATTAGGAGCCGGGCCGCCCCTATCAATTCTTCACGCCCATCTCCGCTTTCAGATCGTTAAAGGCATCTCGAAAATAGCTGGGCAAGGACCGCTTTCCATTCTGTTCGAGCCATGAATCGACGGCGACACGATTGGCTCCGATCGATGCGATAGCCACAAGACGCAGCCGCGCGCGGCGGCTCTTCGCCGGCCATACCTCACACAACGCCTCGAATACGGCTTGTTCAAATTGGGAATTGTTTCGCTGTTTGATCCGGAGCGCCCCGCTCTCGCGCATGAAACGCGCGGTCGCGAGAAGTTTGGACGCCTCAAAGCCGGCGGACAGCTTCACCATCGCGTCCCGCACGGCGTCCAGGGGCGAATGAGACGCGGTGTTCTTGATTTCAGTTTTCAGGTCTTCGGCAAGACCGCCAATATACGCGAGAATGATGTCGTCCTTGCTTTTGAAATAATAAAAAAATGTACGCCGGGAAATTCCGGCCTCGGCCGCAATCTCGTGGAGTGTCGTCGCGTCATAGCCTTTGGCCAAAAACAGACCGAGCCCGACCTCGGAGATACGCTGGAGCGTCTCGCGGCGCTTGCGCTCGCGCAAACCCTCTTCCGGTAGTGAACCTGATACCTGCATGCGCTGGTCCTGCCACGATTCCGGACCCGGGTGCAAAATTACACTGGATGTAAATATAGCCTTATGCCCGCCACAATTAATATTACACTCAGTGTAATATTTTGGGGGCGCGATCGTGATGTCGTTTCAATCTCTCGGCCGGCGCGCCCGGCGTTCAGCGCGCCGCACCGGCACGTCCTGTGCCTCATTGGCGGCGGCCGGGCTGCTGACGGCCTGCGCGACCGCCCCGCTGGAGCAGGCGGGAAGCCTTCGGTCTTACGAGAATCTCAAAGCCTCCGACGGGGTGGCGACACGGTCGCTCCTGAATTTGAACAAGGACGACGTTCTGGCAGCCAGGACTATCAAGATCATTCCGACCGAATTCTCCGCCGCGGCGGCGCAGGTGCCGTTCACTGCGGTTCAACGCCGATTGGTCACCAACGCCGTCGACCGCTCGCTATGCGCCGGTCTCAGTCACCGTTTCGAAATCGTGCAAAGTTCACAGCCCGCCGACCTGACGATTCAGGCTGTCATCACGCATGTCGCGCCGACGGATAAGGCCGCGGTCGGTCTGTCAAAAGGAGCATCGATCGCGAAAACGATCTTCCTCCCAGGGGTTCCGGTCCCCGTTCCGCGTATCCCGATCGGACTCGGAAGCCTGTCGCTTGAGGCTGAAGCGCGCAGTCATGACGGAGAGCAGAAAGCTGCGATGGTTTGGGGCCGCGGAGCGAGTGCGCTTTTTGGTTCAGCCCGCATGTCCGAAGAGGGCGATGCGTACACGCTTGCCGCGGCGTTCGGTGAAGACTTCAGCAAAATGCTCGTTACCGGCAAGACGCCATTCGGCGGATCTCCAACCCTTCCGCCGATTGAGAGCCTCGGCCCCCTGTTCGGCGGAGCGCACAAATACCCGGCGTGTGAAGCGTTCGGACGCTTTCCCGGTCTCGTCGGCGTGCTGGGAGATCAATTGGCGCTGCCTCCCGAATGGACAGATAAGGGAGCGCCGGCGCGTGACGAAACAAGAACCGGTCTGTGATCGGCACATGACCATCGCAGACGTTCAGGCGGTCCGAAAGATCGTCTTGCTGCTCGCCCTAGGATTCGGGATCGTTATTTTCGCGCTGACCGGTTCGCGCTATGCGACCGACTCGGTCACTCACAAAGCAATCGAATGGTTCGGCGTTGGCCTGATCGCAATCTGCATTGCCGGCCGCACGTGGTCATCGCTCTACATCGGCGGGAGAAAAATAGTCGATCTGGTGATCATTGGTCCTTACTCGATCACGCGCAACCCGCTGTATTTCTTTTCGGTTGTCGGCGCAGCAGGCATCGGCGCTCAAGCCGGCAGTATCACGGTCGCACTCGCTTGCACATGCGCCGGCTTCCTTGTGTTTTCGATCGTTACTCAGCAAGAGGAAAGATTGCTGCTCAAGCGGCATCGCCAGTCATATGTTGCATATCTGAGGCGAGTGCCGCGGTTCTTTCCGGACCCGTTTCTGTGGCGCGATGAGCCGACGCTCACGGTTCGCCAATCCCGGGTTTACATGACTTTTGCGGACGCGCTTTTGTTTCTGCTTGCAGTGCCTGTAGCGGAAACTTGCCAGTACCTGCAGTCAACAGGCGTATTGCCTGTGCTTGCGTTCCTGCCTTAGCCACTGCTTCCGAGCAGCGATTTGCCGCAATTGTGCTCGGCGACGGGCTGCGGTGCCGAGATCATCTGTTTGGTGTCACGGAGCGGCGCATCATCTGCGGGGCTCGTCGAAATCACGCGCTCATCAAAAACAGTGAAAGCTTCGTGAATATGGCGAGCCTTGCCGCGCCAAAACGGACGTCACAAAAGTTGCGCGAAGCAGGATGGCGGAGAGGGAGGGATTCGAACCCCCGATACCCTTGCAGGTACGCCGCATCGCTCAAGCCGCGCGGACCCGAAGCCTCGTGATCTTGGAAACGTCTTCCTCGCGTTCCGCATGCCACACATCGTAAGCCGTCTGCATGCGGCTCCAGACGCCGGGGCCGTCGCCGAAAAGCTTGCCGAGCCGCACGGCGACAGCCGGCGACACGGGCTTGGCTTCACGCAGGATATCGTAAAGATGCTGGCGCGAGATGCCGAGCCTTTCCGCGATCTCGACCTTGCTCAACCCGGTCGCGGGAATGACATCGTTACGCAACAGCGCGCCCGGATGAGTGGGGCATCGGTTCGGATTGCGCTTCGCGGCATGGGCCATGTTTCTATCTCTCTAGTGATATTGCTCAAAATCGACATCAACGGCGTTGCCGTTTTCAAAAGCGAATGTGATGCACCACGGGCCGTTCACATGCACTGTGTAGCGGGTGGGCTTGAACCCCTGTAAGCGGTGGAAATCGAAGCCGGGCAGATTCATTTCCTCGGGCCTTTCGATCGCATCCAAGCGGTCCAGCCGCCGCAAAATCCGCTCGTGAAGTTTCGAGTCGATCTTCGCACTGCGCCCGGTATTCCAAAGTGCCGCGAGGCCCTTGTGCGCAAAGCTTTCGATCATGGTTAAGTGTAAGCTAATTGCTTACGCGCGTCAACCCGGCGGCATAAGCTGGATCGGCTACGCAAGCGATAATGCGGCCCTCATTCGACTCCAATTAATTCGCGAAAAAACGACGATGATGTTACGCTTACTGTAGATATATAGAGCATCCAAATGGATTGGATACTGCCGTTGTTAGCGGGTCTAGGGATCGGCTCATTATTGAAGTCGATCGCTGATCATTTCATGGCGCGACGCGCGAGCACGCATGATCGTTGGTATCAAGAGAAGCGCGAAACCTACTTGGGTTTGCTGAATGCACTTCATCAAGCGGCAATCCGTCCATCCGATGAGAATTCAAAGACATTCGCTCTATGGCACGCGCGTTGCGAATTGTTTGGATCAAAGGATGTTTCAGAATTCGCGCAAGCTATGATTGATACAAATCAGAATTTGCGCGATGAACGGAATGCAGCCTTTCGAAATCTGATTGACGCGATGAAGTCCGACCTTCATTCCAGCTAAGTGAAATCAGGTATATTATTTGCTGTCCGCGTCGCGCCGCTTCTCAGCCCTAGGGCATCCTGCTTCGCTTTGAGTCGGGATGAAATTCCTGCGAAGCGCGCCAGCGCGAAGCAGGATGGCGGAGAGGGAGGGATTCGAACCCCCGATACCCTTGCAGGTACGCCGCATTTCGAGTGCGGTGCTTTCAACCACTCAGCCACCTCTCCGCGGGGCTGCGGACGCATACAGCGTCCGCCGGTCGTGGCGCGGTATGTAGCCGCGCAGGCGTTAACGGGCAAGGAAGAACCCGTCACCCTGAGGTGCCCGCCGAAGGCGGGCCTCGAAGGGCGACGGCCCGGCTGTGGCCGCTCATCCTTCGAGGCTCGCTTCGCTCGCACCTCAGGATGACGGGTTGAGAGTTAGGCTGCTTGGGATTGAGCCCCAGCCATGAGCGCGCCGCAAACGCCGGGTTCCATCCCGCCATGCGACCCGACCTCATGATAGCGATGGCGCTTGGCGGTGTCGCCGCCCTGCTGGCGGTGGCGGGTTTCGCCCTGTTCGACTGGAGCCCGGTCGTCGTGGGCCTCCTGTTCGCCGTGATGGTCGCCGCGGACGGCTATTTCGTGTGGGGCATCATCCGCCAGAACAAGGAGACCCGTGACGGTCCCGGTTCTGGCTCGGGCCGCAAATCGCCCCCAATTCCTTGACTTCCGACCCCCATTTCCCCATAAACCCGCCAACGGCGGGGCCTTGCGGCCCTGATGTCTTTTAAGGCGTCCCAAGCCGTTGGAAATTCAAACGAAAAGACTGAAAGAAGCCGGTCCAGGCCAGACCTGAGCACCGGGCTCGAACACAAGGAAAAAAACGATGTTCGCAGTCATCAAAACCGGCGGCCTGCAATACCGGGTGGCCGAGGATGATGTGGTCCGCGTCGGCAAGCTCGAGGGCAAGGTCGGCGAGATCGTGCAGATCAAGGACGTGATGCTGCTGGGCGGCGACAAGCCGCAACTGGGCGCGCCGATGATTTCGGGCGCGTCGGTCGCGGTCGAAGTGCTCGACCAGAGCCGCGGGCCGAAGGTCATCGCGTTCAAGAAGCGCCGCCGCAAGAATTCGCGGCGCAAGCGCGGCCACCGTCAGGACTATACGGTGGTGCGCATCAGCGAAATCCTGACCGGCGGCGCCGCCCCGACCAAGAAGGCCAGGGGCAAGCCCGCGCCGAAGGCCGAAAAGCCCGAAGGCGAGGCGGCGAAAAAGACGGCCAAGCCGAAAGCCAAGGACAAGGCAAAGGCCAAAGCGCCGGCGAAAAAGGCCAAAGCCGTGGCAAAAAAGCCCGCGGCCAAGGGAAAAAGCAGGAAGTAACGATTCATCAGAATAAGTGACGTGATTCCGGAGCGGAATCGGGTTACATGACGAGCGAGTAAGGGATTCATTCGATGGCACACAAAAAGGCAGGCGGTTCTTCCCGCAACGGCCGCGACACCGCGGGCCGGCGCCTCGGCATCAAGATGTTCGGCGGCCAGTCCGTGGCGGCCGGCAACATCATCGCGCGTCAGCGCGGCACCACCTGGCATCCCGGCTCCAATGTCGGCATGGGCAAGGATCACACCCTTTTCGCACTCGTTAACGGACGCGTTCTTTTCAACACCAAAGCCAAAGGCCGCACGTTCGTATCCATCGTTCCGGTGGCGGAGGCTGCGGCAGAGTAAAGGCGAATCTCAAAATGAGGTCCGCCGGTTCCAAGTCAAACCCGGCGAGCCCTCATAACAGGCTCGGAATGCGAGGGGGAGACGGGTGAACCGGCTCCCCCTCTTCGTTTCAACCAAGGAGCCTGTGCGATGACATTGCTGGAAATAGAGACCGGAACCCTCCGGGAAGGAAGTATCCCCGTCCTCGAGACCGAGCGGCTGATTTTGCGTGCGCCGCGCCTCGGGGACGCGAAAGCATTGGCGGCGCTCGCAAACGACAAACGCATTGCAGAGAATACCCGCCGCATTCCATTTCCCTATAAGCGATCCGACGCCGACGATTTCATCACCGCCGTGAATGTGCCCGGCGGCGAAGTCGCCTTCCTGATCACGTTGCGCGACGGCGCGGCCATCGGCGCCTGTGGCATCGCCATGCAGGACGGTGCGCCGGATGTCGGCTATTGGCTCGGCGTCAAATACTGGAACAAGGGCTATGGCACCGAAGCCGTGCGCGCGGTGATCGATTTCGCATTCACCGAGCTTGGTCACGAGACGTTGCATGCCGGCGCACGCGTCACCAATCCGGCCTCGCGGCGGATCCTGGAAAAATGCGGCTTCCAGTGGATGGCCGTGGGGCTGTGCCGCATCCGCGCGCTCAATTCATCGGCGCCGATCGACCGCTTCCGGCTCGATCGCGGGCTGTGGCAATCGCTCAAAAGCTGGGGCGCCGTGACGCGCGTGGCGTGACGACGCCGATAGAGTTCGCGCGATTTCTCCTTCGTCATGGCCGGGCTTGTCCCGGCCATCCACGTCTTGCTTCACACTATCTCGTCGTAAAGATCGCGCCATTCCGGATTCATAGCGTTAATCAGCCGCGCCTTCCACGCGCGAGGCCAGTGTTTCATCGTTGTCTCGCGCTGAATGGCGCTGCGGATATCGTCGTGCGGCTCGAACCAGACGAGCCTCTTCAAACCGTATCGCTTTGTGAATCCCGCGATAAGACCAGAACGATGCTCGTACGCACGCTTGGGTAAATCGCTCGTAACGCCGACATAGAGAATGCCGTCGCGCCTATTCGACATCATGTAGACAAAGCCACCAGCCATAGCCGAAGTAAGCAAGACGTGGATGGCCGGGACAAGCCCGGCCATGACGATGTTAGAGATGCGCACGATATCTCATACCGTCATGGCCGGCTTTATG
>CAMDXM010000008.1 GCA_945878025.1 Pseudorhodoplanes sinuspersici
GCCATCTCGCCGTTCTTGAAGATCATCAGCGTCGGGATCGACATGATGCCGTATTTCGCGGCGGTGTTCGGGCTCTCGTCGACGTTAAGCTTGACGATCTTCACCTTGTCGCCGAGCGCGTTCGAAATTTCATCGAGCGCCGGCGCGATCATACGGCACGGGCCGCACCATTCCGCCCAGAAATCGACGACAACCGGACCGCTGGCCTTGAGAACTTCGCTCTCGAAGGTCGCGTCCGACACTTTTTCAACGGCCATGGAACACCTCTTTCGAATCGTAGGGCGGAGAAGCCTCGGCTGGGGAACCTATGGACGGCCCCGGCGGGGGTCAAGCCCGCGTCACGCGGGTGTGAGCATTGCAAATTCCGCATCGAGCGCGCGGGCCGGAATGTCCATTAATATCGCATTATCGGTCCAGATCAGGGCGGCGTGAATCGCGCGGCCGGGATAAATCCGGCCAAGAACCGCCCGGTAAAGCGCGAGCTGGCGCACATAGCCGCGATGCAGGTTGAGCGCCTCCTCCAGATTTCGCGGCGCTGGCCGGTTGGTCTTGTAATCGGCGATGAGCACCGCGTCGTTCGTCACCACCAGCCGGTCGACCTGTCCGGACACCAGCCATGTGCCGAGCCGGCCGACGACCGGGACTTCCGCGCGGCTGCCTTTTGCGAAAAGAGGCTGGAAAGCGGGATTGCCGAGAATGGCAAAAACCTGCGCGGCGATTTCATCGCGAATGTTTTGCGCGACATCGCGTCCGGCGCGCGCGAGATAACGCCGCGCGGCCTCGGCGCGCAATTCCGGCGCGATATCGGGCAGCGATTGCATCAATCGGTGAACAAGCATGCCGCGCAAAAGCGCACTCCCGCGCTCAAACGATGACGGCGAGGCGGCGTAACGCGCGTCGTCCTCGAACGCACCGGAGGGCGTGATCGCAGTCATGCGGACGGCTTCGCCGGGAACGGATTGTCTGAGCCAGACAGGGCTTTTCGTTTCGCCGCGGCTGTCCTTCGTCGCGGCTGCGATCTTCGGTAATTCCGATTTCCGGAAACGCAAGATGTTGCCGTCGCCATCCTCGGCCGGAATTGTGTCGCAATAATCCTGCAATCCGTTCTCGACCAGCTTGTACCAGCAGCCATCCGGGATCGATGGCGTGCCGTCATTCTTGGTCTTGCCGGCGGTGCCGCAAACGATCAGCCGGTCGCGCGCGCGCGTGAGCGCGACATAAAGCAGACGCCGATATTCGTGTTTCGCGGCCTCGGCGGCCGATTGGCGCGCCTGCGAAACGGACTCCGGATCGCTCGTCTTCGCGCCGGCCCAGACCAGGCCTTCATGCATCCCGGCCGGCATTTCGATCAGCTTCGGCGGATGGTGGCCTTCCGGCCGCGTCGTGGTGTCGGCAAGAATGACGACCGGCGCTTCGAGGCCTTTCGCGCCATGCACGGTCATGACCCGAACCTCATCGCGCGCGAGTTCCATGTCGCGCTTGATCTCGGCCTCGGCGGCGCGCAGCCATGCCACGAAGCCTTGCAGCGAGGGCGCCTCGCGCTTCTCGTATTCGAGCGCCATATTCAGGAACTCGTCGATCGCGTCGTTGGCCTCCGGCCCGAGCCGCGCCAGGAATTTCTGCCGGCCGCGATGCGCGCCGAGCAGGCCCGCATAGAAGGTGAACGGCGAAAGCCCCTTCGCCTTGATCGCAAGCGTGTCCAATGCGCGCGCGATCTCCTCGAAACGCGGATCGAGCGGTAGTCGCGCCGAAAGCGCCGCCCGCAACGATAGCGCGCCGCGATCCCATGCGATCTTGAACAGGTCGTCGTCATTCAATCCGAAGAGCGGGCTTTTCAGCACGGCGGCGAGCGCAAGGTCGTCTTCCGGCAGCAGCAATGCGTCGGCGAGTGCGATCAGGTCCATCGCCGCGATATGTTCGGTGAGCACGAGGCGATCGGCGCCAGCGACCGGGATTTCGGCGGCCTTCAGCGCGCGGATGATCGATTCGAACAGCACGCCGCGCTGGCGCACCAGAACGATGATGTCGCGCGGCTTCGATCCGGCCTTGATCCAGATCGCGGCATGACGCGCGATCCTGCGCGCGAGCCGAACCTGCGGGCTCGTCTCGCTCGCGGTGTCGAACGGCGCGTCCCAGCCTTCGATGTCCTTCTTGTCGTCGGGCAGGATCAGCGGCCAGAGATCGACAATGCCCGGACGTTCCTCGACCGCCCGGTGCACGGTCC
The DNA here is from genome assembly GCA_945878025.1 of Pseudorhodoplanes sinuspersici. Classification (GTDB taxonomy): domain Bacteria; phylum Pseudomonadota; class Alphaproteobacteria; order Rhizobiales; family Xanthobacteraceae; genus Pseudorhodoplanes; species Pseudorhodoplanes sinuspersici_B. The sequence continues at coordinate 2,225 of CAMDXM010000008.1, forward strand.
CGGTCGGATCGCTGGTAAAGCCGGCATGTGCCTCCGGACTTTTGAATACGAAATCGACTGCTTCCAGAATCGCGGGTCCGGAGCGGAACGATGCGCGAAGCTTCACCTGCTCGAAGGCGAGGCTCGCGCCCTCGAAGGCAATCCTGAATTCCTTGGCGACGCCGGCGAACATCTCCGGATCGGCGCCCTGGAACGAGAAGATCGATTGCTTGTCGTCGCCGACCGCGAACAATGTGCGTTCGATGCTGCGCGCGCCCGTGCCCGCGGTGAACTCCCCGGCCAGCGCGCGGATGATGTCCCATTGCGGCGGGCTTGTGTCCTGCGCCTCGTCGATCAGGATATGGTCGATGCCGAGATCGAGCTTGTAGAGCACCCAGGCGGCGGATGTGTTGCGGAACAGATCGAGTGTTTTGTCGATCAGGTCGTCATAATCGAGTAATCCGCGCCGGTCCTTTTCCGCGCGATAGCGCGCGATGATGGCATGCGCGATGGTGAGGAGCGCGCGGGTCTTGTCGCGGCAAAGGATAGCGCGCCGCCGGCCGAGCAGGCCGCAGATGCGCGCTTGTTCGTTCTGCAGTCGCTCGGCCAGAGCAGGATGAGCGTCGCGGATGGCGTTCGTCACAAGGCGCGTGCGCGGCTCGAGCGTTTTGGTGCAATGGATCGACAGCAGCAGATCGATCCGCTCCTGCCCGGAGCACTCCCGCATGGCGGCAAATCGCCTGGCCTGATCCTGGTCCGTTTGCAGTCCTTGCGCGAGCAAGGCTGCGACCTCGGCCCATTCGGCATGCGGGATGAGCGCGCCTGAGAAAAACTCCGCGTCGATGCTCTCCAATGTTTCGCCAGATGACACGCCGAGCGATTGCGACAATTCTGCAATCGCGCCGTCGAGCGAACCTGTGCGAGCGATCCAGCCGCCGATCAGGTCGCGTTTACCGATCGCCGCGCGGATGACGTCGCGGAAGGTCTGATCGGCGGCGGCGGTGATCGCCGTTTCCAGCGCCACACCGAGCGCGCTTGCCGGATTGGCCGCGCCTTCCAGCATCACGTCGAGGGTGAGCGTCTCCAGCATTTGGCGCTCGGTGGCGTCGTCGAGCACGCCAAAGCGCGCGGCGACCCCGGCCTCGAACGGGAATTGATGCAGGAGCCGGGTGCAGAAGGCGTGGATGGTCTGCACTTTCAATCCGCCCGGCGTCTCGATCGCGATGGCGAATAATCTGCGCGCCAATGCGCGGATGGCGGGCGAGGGCTTCACGCCCACGGCCTCGATCCGCTCGTCGAGATCGGCATCGCCGAGCGCTGTCCATTCCGACAGCGTGTCGAAAACGCGAGTCGCCATATTGGCGGCCGCGGCCTTGGTGAAAGTGATGCAGAGGATTTTTCCGGGCGCGCTTCCGGTCAGCAGTAAGCTGATCACGCGCTGGGTGAGCACATGGGTCTTGCCCGATCCCGCATTGGCGGAGACCCAGGCCGACACGCCTGGATCGGATGCCTTGAGCTGCGCTTCGAGCACGGATTCCGGCGGCTTGCGCGAGGCGTTCATTCCTCGCCTCCGTCGCTCTCGCCGCCAGAGGCCGACCATTCCTTCACGCGCGCAAGATGATCGTAGTCGCTATAGGTGCGGCCGACCCATTTCGGCCGCGTGAAGGATTGGTACGGCGTTTCGGGAAGCGCGAATGTCTCAGCCACATTGCGCAATCGCGCCAGCGCCTTGTCGGCTTCTTCATCGGGCGAGGAATCCTTGAATTGTTTCGGGGCCGGCTCTCCCGCCGGTTCGCCGCCGCTGAGGCGCAGATAAACGAGCTCGGCGATCGAGGAGCCGGCAGGAATGCCTTCAAATCCGCCCTGACGGACGATCGCGCCTTCGAGCGTCAGTTGCGGCGCGAGCCCCGCTTTCACTTCCCGGTCGCCGGGCGGCTGTCCCGTCTTGTAGTCGAGAATGGCGTAGCGGCCGTCTGTCAGACGCTCGATGCGGTCGGCGCGCGCGCCAAGCCGGAAGTCCGGCGTCACTTCGATCTCGCCTTTGATCTCGGCATAAATGGTGGCCGCATTCGCATGCCGCTCGGCTTCCCATCCGGCAAACCAGCGCGCGATGCGCTGGAAGCGCGGCCACCAGAAGGCGCGCGCCTCCGGATAATCGTCGAGCGGCTTGAACGCTTCCTGTCCGATCGCGATCAGCGCGCCGGCGGGATCCGCGGGCAGCGCCTTGGCATATCGCTCGGTGAATGTTCCGATGGCGTCGTGGATCACCGTGCCGCGGTCGCGCGCGCCGGGCGGCGTATCGACCGCATCGAGCGCGCCCACTTTGAGGATATGCTTGGCATAGATCGTGTAGGGATCGCGCAGCCAATGCTCGATCTCGGTCACCGTCAGGCGCTTCGGCCGTGCCGCGACCGGCGGCTTCGGCGCCGGCCGTTCGCAGGGCTTCGGCTTTTCTTCAGGGCGGTCGAGCGCGCGCGCCCAATCGAGATATGCCTCGCCGCGTTGGAGCGTTTCTTTCCATGGTTCCTCGCCCGCGACCGCCGCGAGGCGTTGCAGAAAGCGCGAGGCGACCGTCGGCGCGCCCGCGACCTTGGATGCGCGGGTGAGGATGATCTCGGGCGCGCCCAAAGCCTGCGCGAAGTCATGCGCGGAGAGACCGATGCGGCGCTCGGGAAGATCGAGCCCGAGATCGCGTCGCATCGGGCGGCTGAGCCAGGGGTCGCTCTGCGTCTCCGGCGGCCATGTGCCTTCGACGAGCCCGCCGAGCACGACGCGATCGGCCTGCTGCAAACGCGCTTCGAGCGGACCATAGATGCGAACGCGCGCGCCCGGCGCGCCCGGCCGCCGCACTACACGGCTCATCGCGATGGCGTCGAATAATTCGCGATAGTCGGACAAGGCAACGGCGAAAGTGCCCGTGGCCGCGCTTTCGGTCATCGCCTCGAAATTTTCGGCCAGCGCCGAACCGTCCCATCCGCCGAAGGCGGCTGGCGTGCCGGCGGCGTCGGCCGACAGGTTTTTGACAATGTCGCGATGGCGCAAAGCCAGTTCGCGAAGCGGCAATTTGCCCGCTTTGAGGCTTTCAAACGGTGCGAGATGCGCCGCGATGTCCTTTGCGAGGGATGCCGCAGAATCGATCTCGGCGTCGGTCAAGGCGGAGCGCGGATCGTTGCGATGCAGCTCTTTCTTCGCTCTTGCCTGGCGAAGGGTTTCCAGCGCATGCGCAAGGCCGGCGCTCCTCGCGCGCGGTCGCGGTCCGCGCAGGATCGCGCGTTCAAGACCTTCGATGCCGGCAAAGCGCGCGTGGTCGTCGCGGCCAAGCTTGCAGAGCGGATGCTTGAGCAAGGCGAGCAGCGGCACCGGCTCCGCGCCGCCGAGCGCCACTTGCGCTGCGAGGCGCGCGAAAAGTCCGGCCGGCGTATCGGCCAGCGCATCGCCGCCGGAATCGTCGACCGGAACATTCCAGCGTTCGAGCGCCGCAAGAACGCGGCGCGCCAGCGCGCGATCGGGCGTGATCAAGGCGGCCTTGCGTTCGCGGCTTGCGGGCGTTCCGTCATCGACGGCCTCGCGCAAGGCGATGGCGATGGCGAGCGCTTCATCTTCGGAATGCGCGGCCTCGATCACCGCCATTCCCGACAGCGCCGTGTCGCGGCGGGCCGCGAAATCCTTTTTCGCCAGACGGCTTTGCCAGAGGTCGGTCGACGCCGCGGGCCGCAGCGCTTCCGACACGAAAGCTTCGCGGCCATGCGCGGCGGGCGGCGTAAGCGTCTGGACGTCGCCGCGCGCGATGCCGATGCGGCGCAACAGCGAAGCGAGGCCATATTGCGGATGGGTTACCGCTTCGTGTCCGTCGGCGTCCGCGAGGATCATCCGCCAGGAAGGATCGTCGAGATCGGTATCGAGACCCGGCAGCACGATGGCGCCCTGCGGCAACGCCGCGATCGTTTCCAGCAGCAACGCGGTCGAGGGCATGGAGCCGGTCGACCCGGCGGCGATGACTGGCCCGCTGGCGCCCGCCTTCAGCCGTTTTGTCTCGGCCTCGATCAGCCGATCGCGGCGCTCCGCGGGTTCGATCACGTCGCGCTCCGCGAGAATCGCGGGCCAGCCCTGGCGGACGATTTTCAGGAAATCGAGCGTGAGCTGCCAATATTTGTCGTGCTCGTCCGGAACCAGGCCGTCGAGCCTGTCCCATGAGACCTGCCGCGTGATCATGTCGTCGAGCAATTGCGTGAGCTGTTCGGCGAGCGCGAAGGCTGCGGCCGGATTATTGGCGACAAGCGGCGCGCCCTTGTCGGGCGCGATGCCCGCCGCCCATTTCAGGATCGGTTGCGCGAGCAGCGCCTTGCGTTCGACGCCGCCGAGCGTTTCCGGCAGATCGAGCGCTTGCGCGGCGAGCGCGCCCGTCGCGCTTTGCGCGAATACGATCTCGTCCTCATCGATATCGCCGATCGCCGCGATGCGCGGCAAGATCGCGGCGTCCTGTCCGAGCATGTCGAGAAAGACGTCGCGCGCGAGCCGGCAGGCGCGCCGCGTCGGCAGATAGAGCGTCGCCGCCGCAAGCGAGAGCGGATCGTCCTTTTTCGGAAAACCCTCCACAAGCCGCCCGTCCAGCAGCGCGCCGATCAGCGCCGGCAGAAACGGGACGGATGCCGGGATGGTGAAAACATGAGGAGGAGAGGCCATACGCCGATCATAGGGCGCGATTCGATCTCATGGCCAAAAATGTCAGACGGCGCTGGCGAGTATGGCGTCTTCGGCCAGGCGAATGGCATCGGGTGTCCCGACATGCATCCACACGCCGTCAAGGCGAAGGCCGTAGAGCCGCTCCGCCTCGGACGCCCGATCGAACAGCTTGGTCAGCGAAAACGCTCCGTCCGGCGCGCCCTTGAACAGCGAGGGCGAAAGGATCGCTCCGCCCGCATAGACGAAGGGAACCACTTCGCGCTCCGCGCGCGCAATCAGGCGTCCATCCGGCGACATCGCGAAGTCCCCGCGCCCGGAATATCCGATGCTGGTGGCGGACGGCGCCAGCAGAAGTAGCGCGTCCATCCGCGCCGGATCGAAATTTTCGGCCAGGCGCGCCAGATTGGGCCGCACGCTGTCGATCCAGATGCTGTCGGAATTGACGAGAAAAAAAGGCGCCGTTCCGAGCTGCGGCAGCGCTTTCACGATGCCGCCGCCGGTATTGAGCAATGACTTGCGCTCGTCGGAAAAGACGATGCGCGGCGCTTTGCGCGCGGCGAGCCGCTTCTCGATCATGTCGGCCAGATAGTGGACATTCACTACGGCCTTTTCGACGCCGGCGTCCTTGAGCTTGTCGAGAACATGCTCGATCAGCGGCTTGTCGGCGACCTCCACCAGCGGTTTCGGCTTCTTGTCGGTCAGCGGGCGCATGCGTTCGCCGAAGCCCGCCGCCAGCACCATCGCCGTTTTTGGATTCGTCTTTTCGGTCATTCAAAGCTCGCTTGTTGCGGGATCACTCGCGCCGGAATCCTCATCTGTCCATCTCGGGACATTCACGCTGTACCATCCGGCCAGTGGCGCGAGCGAGGGATGCCCGAGCGAGCGCTGCAGATAGGCCCATATGCGCGGGATGTGACGCAAATATTGCGGCTTGCCGTCGCGGCGGTCGAGCCGCGAAAAAATCCCGAGAATCTTGGAGGCGCGCTGGGCGGCGAGCGTCGCATAGGTGCGCACGAAGGCGGAGGGCTCGAACTCCGGATCGCCGGCCTGGCGGGAACGGGCATAACGCCCGAGCAGCGACAATTCCATCATTTCGGGAACGGTGACGCGTGCATCCTGCAAAAGCGAGGCGAGATCGTAGGCCGCGGGCCCGATCACGGCGTCCTGAAAATCGAGCAGGCCGACGCGCTCGATTCCCGCGCGATGGGGAAGCCACAGCAGATTGGGCGAATGAAAATCGCGCAGCACCCAGGTGGGCTGGGCGGCCAGAACCGGCGTCAGCGCCTCGCGCCAGAGAGCAACGAAGGTCGCGCGCGCAGTGTCGCTGATCTTCACGTCCCAGCGCGGGAGATACCAGTCGAGCAGCAATTCCACTTCGATCATGAAGGCGTCGAGGTCGTAACGCGGAAGCGTGTAATCGGCGGCGGAATCGACCGGCAATGTCTGCACCACCTCGTAGCCGTGAAGCGACAGCAGCACATCGACGGCCTCGGCGTAGCGCGCCTCGATCGGCGCCGGCGGGTCGCCCGCGACGACAGGATCGGTTCCAAGGTCTTCCAGAATGACGAAGCCCTGCTCGATGTCGGCCGCGTAGATATGCGGCGCCGAAAATCCGCGATTGCGCAACGCGACCGCCAAAGCCACGAACGGCTTCACGTCTTCCGCCAAATGGGCGATGGCGCTGTAGGGCTTGCCGTCGCGCACGGGCGGACCGTCGGGCCGCGGCGGGGAATTCATCAGGATCGAGGTCTGCCCGATCAATGTCAGCCGTTCGTAGGAGCGCGTCGAGGCGTCGCCCTGCATGCGTTCGCGCTCCGCGCCCGCGAAGCCGGATTGTTCGAGAAAACGCCGCAACGCCGCGAAGCGTTCGATGCGCGGCGCGAAGCGGCCATATCCCGTCAGCCGCGCGTGGCGCATTTCGAGGCCTTGCTGCGGCGCCAGCGTGAGCGCGATATCCATCCGGTCGGCCGGCAGAAATCCCGCCGCGCGATCCGGCCATTCCATGAGCACAACGGATTCTTCCGGCAGGTCGTCGAAGCCGAGTTCGGCGAGTTCTCCCGGTCCCGAGAGCCGGTAAAGGTCGGCGTGAACCAGCGGAAAGCGCGGCAGATCGTAATTCTGCATCAGCGTGAAAGTCGGGCTCGGAACGGCGATGGCCGGATCGTTCGCGAGATAGCGGATCAGCGCGCGCGCCAGCGTCGTCTTGCCGGCGCCGAGATCGCCCGACAGCGTGACGAGATCGCCGGGTTCGAGCATATTGGCGATATCGGCCGCGAGCCGCGCCGTCGCCTGCTCATTCTCGAGGATGACGGAAAAGCTCGACCCGCCGGGTGTCATCGGAAGCATGATGTCACCCGCAGAGCATGATGCCGAAAAGTGCGAAGCGGTTTTCGGACAACATCATGCTCAAATCCTTAGAATCGATCACGTTCATGAATTTGGATCGTGTCCGATCCAAATTCATCGTGATCTTATGCGGCGGCCGTTCGCTCGGCGCTCTGTTCGATCGGGAATGCGCAAATAACGGTCGTGCCCCGTCCTACATCGGAATCGAGGGTCACCGTACCACCATGCAGCTCGACAAAGGAACGCACAATCGACAAGCCGAGCCCCGCGCCGCGATGCTGCGATCCGAGCGGATGGGTTTCGAACCAGTCGAAAATCCGGTCTTTCATTTCGGCCGGGATGCCCGGTCCCTGGTCGCTGACCGAGAACACGATCGCGTCGTCGCGGCGCTGCGCCGTGAGCAGCACCGCGCCGTCCGGCGGCGAGAAGCCGACCGCGTTGGACAACAGATTGAACAGCACCTGCCGGATGCGCCGCTCGTCGGCGACGAAACTTCCAATGCCGGGCGAGGTGCGGATATCGAACTGGATATTCTTTTTGACCAACCTGTCGCGGATGCCCTCGGAGGCTTCCTCCATGGTCTTGCGGATATCGACCGGCCCGAGATTGAGCGTCATCGCGCCGGCGTCGATCGACGCGAGATCCAGAATATCGTTGATGATCGCGAGCAAGGCGTTGGTCGAGACCGTGATGTAGCCGAGATATTCGGCCTGCTTGAGATTGAGCGGACCGGTGACGGAATCGCCCAGGAAATGCGCGAAGCCGATGATGTTGGTGAGCGGCGAGCGCAGTTCGTAAGAGACGTGGTGGAGGAAATCCACCTTGACCTGATCGGCGGTTTCGAGCGCCTCGTTGCGCTCGCGCAGGGCGCGCTCGACATTCACGCTGTCGGTCATGTCCTGGAAGGTCACGAGCGTCGCGCCATCGGGCAGCGGGACGGTCGTGCAATCGACCACGCTGCCGTCGCGGCGTTCGAGCCGCCCATTGACCGGCTCGCGCTGGCCGATGCCGGTGATCGCGGCGCGCAGCGCGCGCAGGGTCTCGTCCTCGGGATGCAATGGCGCGCACCAGGCGATGACGGCTTCGATGTGAGGCCGCTCGGCCAGGGCTTCGGGCGCGAGTTTCCACATGCGCGAGAAGGCCGGATTATGCAGCCGCAGCCGTCCGTCGCTTGCGAACACCGCGACCGCTTCCGCGAGGTTGTCGAGCGTCTCGCCCTGAACGCGGATCAAGGCGTCGAAGCGCCGCTCCAGATCGAGCCGCTCGGTGACGTCGTCGAACAGATAGGTCACGCCGCCTTCGGGATTGGGCGTCGTGACCACGCGCAAGGTCCGCCGGTCCGGCAAATGCCAGAGGAATTCGCGCGCCTCGAGCGCGCGGTAGGCTTCGTGCAGCTGATTTTTCCATTGCCGGAAATCCTGCTCCTCCGGCAATTTGCGGGCGGCGCGCAGGCGGTCAAGCACCGCGTTATCGCTCGGGTTCTGGTCGAGAAAGCCGGGATCGAGATCCCAGAGCGAGCGATAGGCGGCATTGTAAAACGTCAGCGTGCGGTCGGCGCCGAACGTCGCGACGCCGGTGGCGAGCTGGTCGAGCGTGCGGCGGTGCGCATCGACCATGCGGGCGAGTTCCGCGCGCATGCTCTCGACCTCGGTGGCGTCGATCGCGACGCCCGCGCTGCCGCGCCGGGTCGGCACTTCCGTAACGTCGAAAATGCGGCGCGCGCCGGCGGCGACCGCGGGAATGCGGGCTGTGAACGGACTGCCGGAGGATCGCGTGCGGGCGGATTCCTCGCGCGCGGCGCGATCGAGCAATTCCAGTTCGCGCTCGATCGCATCGGCCTGGCTTTTGGCTTCAACGGCGGTGATATAGGCGGCGTTGACGAAACGCAGCCCGCCATCGGCGTCGCGCGCCCAGACCGGAGACGAAAGCGAATCGAGCAGGCCGCGAAGCGACGCCATGTCGCCCTGCATGTCCTGGTGCCGGGTTTTCAGTTCGTTGAGTTCCTTGCGCAATCCTCTGACGTCGCGCAGCCGCAAGACCGCGCGTCCGCCGATGGCGCGGCCTTCGGCTTCCACCGGATGGCCGGCAATGGTGGTCAGCGCCATCGCGAAGCTCTCGCCGGTCGTGCGCAATGCGTCGACCGCCCGTTCCATCGCCAGCGCCTGATCCGAGGGCAGCCACAAGCCGAAGGCGAGCACGCGCTGCGGCTCGCCGGCCGCCGAGACGATTGCCGCATCGCCGATGATGTCTGGCCGGTCGGAAGCCGCCGCCCATGCGATCACGATCTGCGGTTCGGAGAGCAGCAGCGCCTGCGCGCGATCGACATCGGCGGTGAGCGAGGAGATCTGCTCGCGCGAAATGAATTCGGCGTCGGCCGCCTGACGCCGGCTGCGAACCAGCAGAACGGCGTTCACCACCGCGAAGCACAGAATGCCGAGCGTCAGTCCGAGCGCCGCGAATTCATGCCGTTCCAGCTCCGCGAAGGCGGCGGCGTAGAAACCGATCGTGGAGAGGTCGCCCGAATCGGCGGCGCGCGCGGAGAGCGGCAGGCATGACAGGACGAGACCCGCGAGGAATCCGCTTCGCTGCGGATTGGCGTTGCGCCTTCCGCTCCTTGCCCGGATCATGCCCGCATTTTCCGTTGCCTCAAGAATCGCCGGACGGGTCGCCCGATGAATCGCTTGCCGCTTCTCCGCCGCGAGGAGCGTTGCAGCATGCTGGACGCGATACCGATTTCGCCGCCGCCCTGTTGGCGGGCGATCGGCGAATCAATTGACTTTAGCCCTAAGAGGAAGGCCGCCAAAGAGTCCAGACCGTGAACACGACGCGGCGTCGGCGTCGAACGTTAAGACGCGCGGGCGCGGGCGCGGCGGACGAGATAATCGACGCTGATCTCGTCCAGGGCGGAAGCAAAGGCGCGCTCGGCCTGCGCCATCGCCGGCAGGACGACGTCCCCGATCAAGCCGGCGGCCGGCAGCTGATCGCCGTCGCCGTTGTCGTCGACCGTCCCGGCCGCGCGCAGGATTTCGGCGGCGGTAATCTGCTGCTGGTCGCGGCCGAGCTCATATCCCCCGCGCGGACCGCGTAACCCGCGCAGGATGCCTTCATGCACCAGCGCCTGCAGGACAGGCTCAAGATGACGCGGCGGCAGACTGTAGCGGCTGGCAAGCGCCTTCGCTGAGACCGGTTTGTCTTTGGAATGCAGGGCGACGTCGATAACTGCGGCGACGGCGAGAATCCCTTTTCGGGATAACAGCATCTCGAAGCGTCACCTCGTTACGATTATGAGTCGTAACGGTAATATATTAAGTGGAAGACCGTCTAGCTGTTGACGCTAAAATCGATCAGATTTGTAGCCCGTCGACCCAAATCCACCGCTTCCGCGTGCAGTTTCGGTCGATTTTTCCACTTTTCTCAGTTGTGCATTAGCAATGGGCGCGATCACCAATTGAGCAATCCGCATTCCGCGGGTCACGGAAAATGATTCGCGGCCGTGATTGATCAGGATGACGGCGATTTCGCCGCGGTAATCGGCGTCGATCGTGCCGGGTGTGTTGAGGACGGTGACCCCGTGGCGGGCGGCCAAGCCGGAGCGGGGGCGCACCTGGCCTTCGAAGCCTGCCGGCAGCGCGATGGCGATGCCGGCCGGGATCGTTGCGAAACGGCCGGGCTCGATGGTCACCGGCCCATCGGCCGGGATCGCGGCGAGAAGATCGAGGCCGGATGCGCCCGTGCTTTGATAGGCCGGCAGCGGCAGATCGGCGGCATGCGGAAGCTGCACGATCTCGACGTCGACGGACAATGTCACCGGGGCGCTCCGGCGAGCGCCGTCGCGATCCGGGCCATCAGCGCCTGCGCAACCTGCGTCTTGGTCTGCTGCGGCCAGGATTCGACGCCCTTGCCGGTGACGAGATGGATGGCGTTGCGGTCGCCGCCCATCACGCCGGTTTGCGGCGAGACGTCGTTGGCGACGATCCAGTCGCAGCCTTTGCGACGCAGTTTCTCCTTGGCGTGTTCGATGACATTCTCGGTCTCGGCGGCAAAGCCGATCACGAGGCCGGGGCGCTCGGCGTTGCGCCGCGCGATGGTCGCGAGAATATCGGGGTTCTCCACCAGCGAGAATTGCGGCGCGCCGGATTTGTCTTTTTTCGTCTTCTGCGCGGCGGGTTTGGCGACGCTCCAGTCGGCGACGGCGGCCGCGAAAATCGCGACATCGGCGGGCAGCGACTTTTCCACGGCCTGCAACATCTCGCGCGCGGTCTCCACCTTGATCATGCGCGCGCCGGCCGGATCGGGCAGATGCACCGGGCCGGAAATCAGCGTCACGTCGGCGCCCGCCGAAAGCGCGGCGGCGGCAATGGCGTGGCCCTGTTTGCCGGACGAACGATTGGCGATGTAACGCACGGGGTCGATCGGCTCGTGCGTCGGACCCGACGTGACCAATACATGCTTGCCGGCGAGGGGCCGCGACGCGGCCGGCTTGGCAAACAGGCCTTCGATCGCGGCCACGATCTCGAGCGGTTCGGCCATGCGGCCGACGCCGCCTTCGCCGCTTTCGGCCATCTCGCCTTCATTCGGCCCGACGAAACGCAAGCCATCCGCACCGAGTTGTGTGGCATTACGCTGGGTCGCCTTGTTGTCCCACATGCGCGGGTTCATCGCAGGCGCGAGCAGGATCGGCTTGTCTGTTGCAAGGAGGACGGTCGAGGCGAGATCGTCGGCATGTCCGCCCGCGATCTTGGCCATCAGGTCGGCGGTGGCGGGAGCGACCACCACGATGTCGGTGTCGCGCGCAAGGCGGATATGTCCGACATCGAATTCGCTGCGCGTATCGAAGAGATCGGTGAAGACCTGCTCGCCCGCAATCGCGCTCACCGAGAGCGGCGTCACGAATTCATGTCCGGCCTTGGTGAGAACCACGCGCAGCTTCGCGCCGCGCTCGCGCAGGCGGCGGATCAGGTCGAGCGACTTGTAGGCGGCGATGCCGCCGCCAATCACCAGAAGGATGCGCTTGTCTTTCAGCATGGTCTTGCCCGCTGCCGGATGATGTAAGCCTTCGGCCGGGAGAGTGAAATAGTCTATCCAGCATGCCGCCTATGGTTAATGGGCCTATCGCAGCAGATAGACGATATAGGCCAGAAGCCCCGCGATGGCCCAGAGCGCAATGGTCATCCAGCGGTTGCGGCGCGCCTCGGCCCGGCCGATCGAGGCGATCGTCTCCGGCGCCAGCACCAGGCCGTCGCGCGTGATGACATCGAGTTGCTCGACCAGAGCCGCGCCGCGCGACAGCAATGCCGGAACGTGACCCATAAACTTGCCGATTTCGCTCATGCCTCCGGCGGCATCCTCGATCCGTCCGGCGGGCCCGAGATTGCGCTCCATCCATTCGCGCACGACCGGCTCCGCGGTCGTCCACATATCGAGTTGCGGATCGAGCGTGCGTCCGACGCCCTCGACCACGACCATGGTCTTCTGTAGCAGCAGCAATTCCGGCCGGGTGCGCATGTCGAACAGGCCGGTCACTTCGAACAGCAGCATCAGCAATTTCGCCATCGAGATTTCGGCGGCTTTGCGGTTATGGATCGGCTCGCCGATAGCGCGGATCGCCTGCGCGAAACTTTCGACCGAGTGCTGCGGGGGAACGTAGCCGGCCTCGAAATGCACCTCGGCGGTGCGGTGATAATCGCGTGTGATGAAGCCGAACAGGATTTCGGCGAGGAAGCGGCGCTCTTTCGGCCCGAGCCGGCCCATGAGGCCGAAATCGACCGCGACGATGCGGCCGGAATCGTCGACGAACAGGTTTCCCGGATGCATGTCGGCGTGGAAAAAGCCGTCGCGCAAGGCGTGACGCAGGAAGGTCTGGATCACCGCGCGGCCGAGCTGCGGCAGGTCGAAGCCCTTGGCGCGCAAAGTGTCATGATCGGACAGATGCGTGCCTTGGATCCATTCCAGCGTCAGCACGTCCCTGGCCGTGCGCAGCCAGTCGACGGAGGGCACGCGGAAATCCGGATCGTCCTTGGTGTTTTCCGCCATCTCGGACAAGGCGGCGGCTTCGAGCCGCAGATCCATTTCGAGTGCGACCGAGCGGCGCAAAGTCGCCGCGGTCTCGATCATGCGAAGGCGCCGCGCTTCGGCTGAGAAGTTTTCCGCCGTCCGCGCCGCGAACACGAAGGCGTCCTGATCGGTCTTGAAGCGCCGCTCGATCCCGGGCCGCAGCACCTTGACCGCGACGGCCTTGCGTCCCTCCGGCGTTTCGATTTCGGCGCGATGCACCTGCGCGATGGAAGCGGCGGCGACCGAGGGGCCGAAGCTTGCGAACATCTGGCTGAGCGGAAGCCCGAAGGCTTTCTCGACTGCTGCTTCCGCCTCGGTTTGCGGAAACGGCGGCATCTTGTCCTGCAGCGTCTCCAGTTCGCGCGCGATCGGCACGCCCACAATGTCGGGACGCGTGGCGAGGAACTGGCCGAGCTTCACGTAAGTCGGCCCGAGCGTCGTCAGCGCGGACGATAAGCGCCCGGGTTTATTGTCGACGCCCGGCCGCTCGATCATATGCGCGAGATAAAGCCCGACGCGCGCCGGCGCCGGCACGTTCGCCGGATCGATCATGCTGAACACGCCTTCGCGCGCGAACACGAAGCCCGCGCGGGCAAGGCGGATGAGATGAGCGAGGGATGACATCACGGTGCGGCGCGGACGGCTTGGAGCATGAGTTACAGCCGCCAGCCGGAATGCAGCGCGACGATGCCGCCGGACAATGTCCGGTAACTGACGCGCGCGAAGCCGGCCGCGCGGATCATGGCGGCGAAGGTTTCGGGCTTGGGGAATTTGCGGATCGATTCCACGAGATAGCGGTAGGATTCGGCGTCGCCCGCCACCGCGCGCCCGATCGCCGGGATCACATTGAACGAATAAAGCTCATAGAGCTTCTCAAGTCCGGGCACGTCGACCGATGAAAATTCCAGACACAGGAAATGCCCGCCCGGCCTGAGTACGCGCCAGGCTTCCTTCAAGGCCGCGTCGATGCGCGGCACGTTGCGGATGCCGAAGGCGATCGTATAGGCGTCGAACGCCTTGTCCGGCAAAGCGAGCTCTTCGGCATTGCCTTCCATGAAGGTGACCGCCTGATCGAGGCCGCGCTTCGCCGCGCGCTCGCGGCCGACGCTCAGCATGTCGGCGTTGATGTCGAGGGCTGTGACTTTCGTGCCGGAGCCGCCGGCGTCCGCGACCCGCATGGCGACATCGCCGGTGCCGCCCGCGACATCGAGCAGATGGAAAGGCCGCCCGGATTTCGGCGGGTTGACGGCGGTGACCAGAATGTCCTTCCAGGCGCGGTGCAGGCCGCCCGACATCAGGTCGTTCATCAGATCGTAGCGGCGTGCGACCTTGTGAAACACGTCGTCGACCAGCCCCTGCTTGTCGACGAGGGGGACCTGGCGGAAGCCGAAATGGGTGTCCTGACCGGTCGCGCGATCGGGCCTTTGGCCGTGCGGCATCGAATATTCCTTTTCGCAGAGCACCATAGCGCGCCGGGACGCCACACGCTATCTCATCGGCCACACCCCGCGCCGATTAAGGTGAACGGTCTCATGCCCGAGCTTCCCGAAGTCGAAACCGTCCGCCTCGGCCTCGTGCCGGCGATGGAAGGCGCGCGCTTTACCAGGGTGGAGGCGCGGCGCCCCGATCTGCGCTGGCCGTTTCCGAAGGATTTCGTCGCGCGGCTGGAAGGCAAGACCGTGACGGGCCTCGGCCGGCGCGCAAAATATCTGCTGGCCGATCTCTCGTCGGGCGACGTGCTGATCATGCATCTCGGCATGTCGGGCTCGTTCCGCGTCGCCATGAACGGCGAGGAGGCGACGCCCGGAGACTTCGAACATGAGCGTTCGAAGGCGGCCGCGCACGATCATGTGGTGTTTCACATGTCGTCGGGCTCATGCGTGACCTTCAACGATCCGCGCCGCTTCGGTTTCATGAAACTCGTGCCGCGCGCGGAACTCGACCGTGAGCCGTTGTTGCGCTCGATCGGGCCAGAGCCGCTCGGCAATGAATTCGGCGCGGCGCTCTTGGCACACGCTTGCCGCGGCAAGAAGACGAGCCTGAAAGCGGCTTTGAGCGACCAGCGCGTCGTGGCGGGGCTCGGAAATATCTATGTCTGCGAGGCGCTGAGCCGCGCGCGGCTTTCACCCAAGCGGCGTGCCGCGACCATCGCCTTGAAAAACGGCGAGCCGCACGCGCGCGCGGCTGCTCTGGCGGATGCGATCAAGGCCGTGCTGAACGATGCGATCAAGGCCGGCGGCTCGTCCTTGCGCGATCATCGCCGCACCGACGGCGAACTCGGCTACTTCCAGCATTCGTTCCGGGTGTACGACCGCGAGGGAGAGAAATGCCCGACTCCCGGCTGCAAGGGAAAGATACGCCGGATCGTGCAAACCGGCCGCTCGACGTTTTTCTGTCCGGTCTGCCAGAAGTGAGCTGCTAAGCCGCTTTATGTTTTCTGCTGCCGGCGTGCGGCGGGCGGCGTTTGTGCAGCACGGCGAGCGTCTGCTCGGCGCGCCTGTGGTATTCGGCGTGCAATTGCTCGAGATCGTGATCCGAAAGATGCTCTGCCGCTGCGATTGTGTTCTTCGTTCCGCGGCTGGCGAAAATGAGCGCGTCGAGCTTGATCTGCAATGCGGTGGTGTCGCGGTTCTGCGAATTCTGGATCAGGAACACCATCAGGAAGGTGACGATGGTGGTCGATGTGTTGATGACGAGCTGCCAGGTGTCGCTGTAGTGGAAGAATGGACCGAGCAGGGCCCAGACGACGATGGTCGCAAGCGCAAGCAGGAAGGCGGTGGGACGGCCCGCAAGATGCGCGACATAGCAGGCAAAACGCTCGAAATAACCCTGCTGCGAATGGTGGCCCACGATCAGCGTCTGCTCGCGACCATGAACGGACGATTGAACTGGAGCTTTTCGGGCGCCGGATTTGCGGGCGCGCATGCGGACTTTGCGTGACATGGACCGGGACAATAATGAAGGCTGAGCGTGACGGCTACGGATGTCAGCGATCGTTGCCGGCAAGGATAGCGCGGGTCGCCTTGTCGGGACCGAAATCGTCCAGGTTTTCCACATGCATCAGTTTGGCGAGGCGGGTGCGCGCGCGGTTGACGCGGCTCTTGATCGTGCCGACGGCGCAGCCGCAGATATCGGCTGCCTCCTCATAGGAAAATCCGGACGCGCCGACGAGGATCAGCGCCTCGCGCTGTTCGTCCGGAAGCTGTTTGAGCGCGGTGCGGAATTCCTGGAATTCGACTTTGCCCAGCTGGTCAGGCTGCGATTTCAGGCTTTCGGCATAGCTGCCGTCGGCGTCTTCCACTTCGCGTTTGCGCTTGCGGTATTCGGAGCGGAACAGGTTGCGCAGGATCGTGAACAGCCAGGCGTTCATGTTGGTGCCGGGCTGGAACGAATGAATATTGGCCAGAGCCCGCAGCAGGGTCTCCTGCACAAGATCGTCCGCCCGGTCCACGTTGCCGGACAGCGAGATGCCGAAGGCGCGCAGGCTCGGCACCGCCGCCAGAATCTGGTCTCGGAGCTGGGGATCCAGCTTCATCCGGAGCGTCCTTCGTCTTTCGTATTGTCGGAGGCGGGCTTTTCGACCGGCGTGTCGAGCTGCCGCAGAAGCTCGGTAAAGCGGTCCGGAACGCCTTCCTGAACGACTTCGTCGAACATGGCCCGCAATTGCTGGCCGATCTTGGCTTGAATCTCGCGATTCAAGCCCGAATTGTGTTTCCCGGGGGTGGCGTCCGTTTGCATGGGCGGTGACTTGACTGGTTTGTTGTCTTTCATTGCGATCCTCGCGGCCGCCCCGCCGGCTGGTGAGGGCGACTCCCCGTGCGTGAAGCGATAACGTATGGGTTCCGAAGGGGTTCCCCCAAACGGGAACTTTTTTTGGACCACTGCGTTGAAGGTCAGATTTGAGCCCAAACGGGAGGGTTTTTCGTGTCCACATCACAGACAATCGCCCCTTATCTGCCGTTCCTGCGCCGTTATGCCCGTGCGCTGACAGGCAATCAAACGTCGGGGGATGCCTATGTCGCCGCCGCCTTGGAAGCCCTGATTGAGGATCCGGCGGTCCTTAAGGGCTCGGCTTCCCCGCGGATCGCTCTCTATCGCCTGTTCACGAAAATCTGGAATTCCGTGGTCGTGAACGGCTCGGGCGGCTCCGCCGGCAAGAACATGCCGGCCGAACAGCGGCTGAGCAATCTCACCCCCAAGCCCCGGCAGGCTTTTCTCCTGGTCGCGCTCGAGGGTTTCTCCGAACAGGACGCCGCCGAGGTGCTGGAATGCGACATCGGGGCCTTGCGCAAGCTGGTCGATGAATCCGGCCGCGAACTCGCAGCCGAGATCGCGACCGATGTCATGATCATCGAGGACGAGCCGTTCATCGCGATGGACCTCGAAGGCCTGGTCGAGACCCTCGGCCACAACGTGCTCGGCGTCGCGCGCACCCATACGGAAGCGATCACCCTGGCCAAGGCGAAGCGCCCGGGCCTGATCCTTGCCGACATCCAGCTCGCGGACGGAAGCTCCGGCCTCGACGCGGTGAACGAAATGCTGCGCTCGTTCGAAGTGCCGGTGATCTTCATCACCGCTTATCCGGAACGCTTCCTCACGGGCGAGCGTCCGGAGCCCGCCTTTCTGATCGCGAAGCCCTTCCAGCCGGCAACGGTGTCGGCCGTGGTCAGCCAGGCGTTGTTCTTCGAGCGCAAGGCCCGCCGCAGCGAACGCCGCGCGACCGGATGAGGCTGCGCACAAGGTGAACAAAAACAGCGCCGCGCGAATGCGGCGCTGTTTTTTATTGTCGGCGAGGCGTCAGGACGTGTTGGCGGCCTCGCCATCCCGATTGTTCCCCACATCGCCCGGAACAAAAAAAGGCGTGGCCTGCGATGCAGTGCCACGCCCAATACTCGGTTTGCCGTGCACGAGGGGGGAGGGGCGACGGTAAACCGTGGATACAACGCGCGAGAGGTCGCGCGGTTCCATGCCCGCCCTCAAATCCGCTTCCGTTTCCGGATTTCTTTTGTTCGACCCGAAGGATGGTTTCCCTTGCTTCACGAGAAGCATGGCGCGGATGAAACGATTCCATCGGCGGCGCGTTATGACCCGGGGGATAAGCATCATGCGCGTACCGGAAAAGCATGCCGCGCAACGCCTGAAGGGGCTCGGTATGGAAAATCTCGACAGCCGTCAGCCGTCGCGCCAGATCAGACGAAATCCGATTTCTCAGGATGTCCCGGAGCATTCCGGGGACCTCGCGGAACAATTGCGCTCCGAAATCGCCGCGCATGAGGCGACGCGCCTCGAACTTGAGACGGTCCGGCGCGAGGCGCAGCTGCGCATTTTCGAGCGCACGCGGGAACGCGATGCCGCAAAGGCCCGGTTCGAAACCGCCTTGCATGGCGCGAAAATCTACGTGTTCTCGCAGGATCGAGAGCTTCGCTACACTTTCGTGTCGAAGCCGCTCTTCGGTCTTGCCGCCGAAGAGATCCTCGGCAACACCGACGACAAAGTCATCCCGGCGCTCAACCGGTCGGTCATCGTCGCCGCCAAGCGAGAGGTGCTTGCGACCGGCCAGCCGCGCGACGCCGAATATCGCATCGAAACCGGCGGCGGCAACGCCAGCCATGTGCGGTGGTACGATCTTCATATCGAGGCCCTGCGCGACGCGGAGGGCGCCGTCATCGGCTTGACCGGCGCGGCCGTGGACATCACCGAGCGCAAGGAAGGCGAAGCGCATCTGCGCCTCCTGATGCGCGAATTGACGCATCGCTCGAAAAATCTTCTGGCCGTGATCCAGGCGATGGCGCGCCAGACCGCCAAGCATGCCGGGAACGTCGAGCGCTTCCTCGACCGTTTCGGGGAGCGGCTGCAGGCCCTGGCGCGCTCGCACGATCTCCTCGTGCAGGAAAGCTGGCATGGCGCCTCGCTCGACGATCTCGTGCGCTCGCAGCTTGGCCATTATCTCGATCGCAAGAATAGTCAGGTTTCGATCGAAGGCGAGGACGTGCAGCTCAAGCCGGAGGCTGCGCAGAGCCTCGGCCTCGCCTTGCATGAGCTCGCCACCAACGCGGCGAAATATGGCGCGCTGTCGCGGGTGCGCGGGCGCGTTCACATCGCCTGGAAACGGCTTCCTCGCGGCCAAAGCGGGGAGATCGAATTGCAATGGACGGAAAGCAAGGGTCCGAAGGTTTCGGGCCCGAAGCGCCGTGGCTTCGGCAGCATGGTGATCGAGCACAATCTGGTCCGCGCCATCGGGGCGAAGGTGAGCCTGGACTTCAATCCCGACGGGCTGAAATGCCTGATGATTGTTCCCGCCTCGCATATTCTGGAGGAGCGCGAAGCCGAGGAACACTAATGCCGGCTGCGCGTTGTTGGGGCGGACAATTCAAGAAACTCCAAACCAACAAACGAGGCGTTCCATGCACCAAAAGGTGCTCAAATTTTCCGCCGGTTTCGCCACGATCTCGGCCACTTTTCTGGCGGTTCATGGCTTGATCGGCCATTCGCCAGCGCAGGCGGAGACTTTCCTTACCCGCTGGACAGCGGTCGAGCGTGTGCAGAAGGGCGACCGTCTCGGCGCCCCGGCTCCGGTCAGCGATTCCTCGATCGTTTTCTACAGCGATCCGAAAGCGGCCCTGACCATCGCGACAAAAATCGAAGTGGCCGCGAAGAATGAATCCTCGGGCCGGCCGCCAACGAAGCCGCGTGCTGTTCCGAATGAGAACGAGAATGCGCGGCAGGAAAAAGCCAGGAGACTGCTGGTCGGCTGCGAGCCGTCCTTCAGTCCGGTCACGACGCCGTCGATGGCCAATGTGACCGGGCGCTGTCTCGCCGCGCGGGATGAGGCGGCCAAGGTCGCGGCGCTGTCGCGCTGACGCGATTCGGCTGTTCAACCGGAAAAGAGCCGGATCGTGCGATCCGGCTCCTTTTGCAGGAAATCGCAAATGCGCGCGATCACGATCCTGCCGGGCGTAGCGCAATCGGTGCGTCTCGACGAAATCGAAGAACCTGCCGAAACCGACGGCGGGATTTTGGTGTGCACGCGCGCGCTCGGAATCTGCGGCACCGATCACGACATTCTGTCGGGCCTTTACGGATCGGCGCCGCGGGGGCAAGAGCGCCTCATCCTCGGACATGAATCGTTCGGTGTCGTCGAGGACGCGCCGCCCGGGAACGGGTTTCGCCGCGGCGATCATGTCGTCGGCATTGTGCGCCGGCCGGATCCCGTTCCCTGTCCCGCCTGCGGGTCGGGAGAATGGGACATGTGCCGCAACGGGCTTTACACCGAACGCGGCATCAAGGAGCGGCACGGGTTCGGCGCCGAGCGTTTTCGCATCGAACCGGAATTCGCGGTCAAGGCGGAGCCTTCGCTCGGTCTCGCGGCCGTCCTGACCGAGCCTGCGAGCGTGGTTGCGAAAGCCTGGGAGCATGTGTTCCGGATCGGGCGGCGTTCGCCGTCATGGGCGCCGGGCAATGTCCTGGTCACGGGCGCGGGCCCGATCGGATTATTGGCGGCGTTGATCGGCGCGCAGCACGGCCTCGCCGTGCACGTGCTCGACCGTCACACGCGGGGACCAAAGCCGGAACTCGTGCGGGATCTCGGCGGCGTCTATCACGACAGCACGATCTCGCTCGGAGACGCGCAATTCGACGTGGTGATGGAATGCACCGCTGCATCCGCCGCGATCGCGGAGGCGCTTTCGCGCTCGGCGCCGTCCGGCATCGTGTGTCTCGTGGGTGTCTCGGCGGCGGGCCGCAAGGACGAGTTCGATATCGGCGGCTTCAACCGCAAGCTCGTGCTCGGCAATGGCGCGGTGTTCGGGACGGTGAATGCCAATCGGCGGCATTATGAAGATGCGGCGCGAGCGCTGGCAAAGGCCAATCGCGGCTGGCTCGACGGGCTGATGTCGCGGCGCGTTCCGCTGTCGCGCTGGCAGGACGCCTTCACGCCGCAGCCCGACGACATCAAGGTCGTCATCGACTTCATGGGATAAGTCTTCAGGCCATCAGCCAGACGGCGCCGAGAGCGACGCAGATCAGTAAGGTGCTCGCGACCAGGATCGCCAATACCGGCCGGTCCGGAAATCCTTGCCGCGCCTCGACCGGGGTCAAGACCGGCCGTCCGAATATCCGGCGCCGGACCATGGCGCTTTCTCCCGTCTTCGTTTGAACCCGTTGCCGTTTCAGCGCGACAAAGACGGGGGAAATTCCTCACGCCTCGCTGCGCGGGGATGTTTCGACATATTCGCGCCGGAAACGTGGTATGAACAATTGACGGAAGATTTTCTTGCCGGCTCGGCCTTTCCGCCGCGCCGTTTTTCATGAGGAGCTCGTGGCCATGTCCACCTGGATCGTTCTTGGCGTCATTGCAGCCGCCGTTCTTTACATCGTCATGGTCTATAACGGCCTGGTCGCGCTCCGGCAGCGCGTCAGCCAGGCCTTCGCCGACATCGATGTGCAGCTCAAGCTGCGGCACGATCTCATCCCGAACCTGATCGAAACGGTGAAGGGTTATGCGAGCCACGAAAAAGGCACGCTCGACGCCGTCATCAAGGCGCGCAATTCCGCGATCGCGGCGCAGGGGCCGGCGGCGCAAGCCAGCGCCGAGAACGTGCTGACCGGCGCGTTGCGCGGGCTGATCGCGCTGTCGGAGGCCTATCCCGACCTCAAGGCCAACGCCAATTTCCAGCAATTGCAGACCGAATTGTCCGACATCGAAAACAAGATCGCCGCCGCGCGCCGCTTCTTCAATAACGCCGTGCAGGAATACAACACCGGCATCGAGCAGTTCCCCGCCGCAATTCTCGCGGGCCGGTTCGGATTCACGCGCCGGGAATTCTTCGATCTCGGCGAAACGCGCGGTCAGATCGAGCAGACGCCGCAGGTCAAGTTCTAAAGCGGCCTGAACGGAGCGCGGAAAGAAGACGATGGCGGCCTACGGACTTCACAGCCATATCGAGTCGAACAAGCGCCGCTCCGTGGTGCTTCTGGTCGGGCTGTTTTTCCTCATCTACGTGATGGTGTTCGCGGGCGCGTTGCTCGCGGAGGGCTTCCTGCGGAACCATCTGCCGCTCGACGCGATCCTGGCTCTGGCCTGGCGGGACCTGATTGTGGCGCTCCCTTACGCCACGATCGGAACCATCCTGTGGGTCCTGATCGCCTATCAATTCCACCAGAGCCTGATCGACGCCATTACCGGCGGCCGCGTGGTGACGCGGTCGGAAGAGCCGCGCCTCTATAACCTGCTCGAGAATCTTTGCATCTCGCGCGGCATCCCGATGCCGAAACTCAAGGTGATGGAAAGCGAAGCGCTCAACGCCTTCGCGACCGGCCTCAACGAAAAGCAATATTCGATCACGGTCACCACCGGCCTCATCAATGCGCTCGACGACCGGGAGATCGAGGCCGTGCTCGGCCATGAGCTCACCCATATCCGCAACGGCGACGTGCGCATGCTGGTCATCGCCGTCATCATCGCGGGCGTGGTGTCGTTCTTCGCGGAAATGTTCTTCCGCATCTTCTTCCGGTCGGGCGGCTCCTATCGCTCGAGCGGCTCATCGTCGTCCTCTGACAAGAAGGGCGGCGGCGGGGGGGCGATCATTCTCGCCATCGCATTGATCGCGCTCGCCTGGCTGCTGTCGGTCGTGGTGCGGCTCGCCTTGTCGCGCTCGCGCGAGTTTCTCGCCGATGCCGGTTCCGTGGAACTGACCAAAAATCCAGACGCCATGATCTCGGCCTTGCGCAAGATCGAGGGCCGTGGCGAATTGCCGGGCGCGACATCCGCGGTGATGGAAATGTGCATCGACAATCCGCGCGAGGGATTCGCCGATATTTTCGCGACCCATCCTTCGGTCGGCCGCCGCGCGGAAGCGCTGGTGAAATTCGCCGGCGGGCACGATCCCGGACCGCTTACGCCGCCCGCGACCGACGAGGAAGAGCCGGGCGCGCTGGAAGATGCCGCGCAGCCGCCGCAGCCCTCGCCCGATGCGGAACCGAAACAGGCCGGTACACAGGCCGGTCCCTGGAATATGCCGTTGCCGACCGGAGCCGCGGGCGGACCTTGGAGCGCGAGGCGGGGCTAAAAGAAAATTCGTCATGGCCGGGTTATCCCGGTCATCCCGCTTGGGGGCGGACAGTACTCGTTTAAGCGGGTCTAATCCTGTTCCCGATAAACGCCCGTGCGCGGATCGCGGCGCAATGTGCGGTAATTCGCCCGCTCGCTCGCCGGAACCGGCTTGGTGCGGACCTTTTCCAGCTCCTCGTTGATGCGGCGGCGTTCGCGCGCGGCCAGCTTGATGAGCGCGGCGGCGCCGAGCGCACCCAAAGTCCACAACACGAGCGGCGGAATGACGGGCAGGGGCATGTCGCTTCTCCTCATGTCAGAATCCGTAGCGCGCCCAGATTGCGCGGGCTTCGAGCGTCGAGACGATCTCGTCGGCCAAACCGGATTGCGACAGCAGGCTTTCGAATCGCGCGCCGCCGACACCCGGAATCTTGCGGCCGAACCATCCGCGCTCGGCGATCAACGGCGTCACGACTTTCGCTCCGAAACGTTCGCGCAGGATCGCGCGTATATCGCCAAGCTGGTCGGCGAGGCCGAGGTCCACGGCTTTCGACCCCACCCAATATTCGCCGGAAAACAAGGCCGATTCTGGGCCTTTGAGTTTCTTGCCGCGCCGGGCCTTCACCAGCGCGATGAATTGGTCGTGGATCTGGCTCTGGATGGCCTTGAGTTTTTTCACGTCGTCCGGATTTTCGGGCAGGAACGGATCGAGCATCGCCTTGTGCTTGCCCGCGGTATAGACGCGCCGCTCGATGCCGAGTTTCTTCAGCGCTTTCTCGAAACCGAAGGTGGAGCCGACGACGCCGATCGAACCCAGGATCGATGACGGGTCGCAGACGATCTCGTCGGCGGCGCACGCGATCATGTAGCCGCCGGATGCGCCGACATCCTCGACAAAGGCGAAGACCGGCAATTTGTGTTCGACGGCAAGCTGGCGGATGCGGGCGTGAATGAGATGCGACTGCGCGGCGGAACCGCCCGGGGAATTGATCACCAGCGCAATGGCCTTTGCTCTGCGAAACGTGAAGGCGCGATCGAGCACGCGCGCGACGCTGGCGAGGGTCAGGCCGGGCTTGAGCGGCGTCGATATGCCGATGACGCCGCTGAGCCGCACGACCGGTACGATTGGGCCGCTGCGGAAGCGCCTGGGGATCAGCCAGCCGAAAAATCCCGAGGAAGAACGTCTTGACGCCATGCAATGGTCATAGGCCGGACCGGACGGCCGCTCAAGTTACTCCTCGTTAACCATTTTTCTCCTTATTCGGCGGCGGAACCGCGGGCCTCTCACAGGCGTTCGGGAATGAGCGAAGGAGACGGCCGTGAAACCTTATTTCCTGATGTTGTTGTTGTTGGCCATCGCCGCTTACGCGGATCTGTCGGTCAGATGGAACCGCCGCCGCGCCGATTGACGGCGGCGAGCGCGAGCGGGGCCAATTCCCTCATCACTTTTTCGGCATCCGGTGCCGGACGATTGTCCTTGCCGTTCAGGAATAGCGGCGTGCGCAGCGACAATGGCGCGCGTCCGCCTTTCACCGCCTGCACGATGACCCGGATCGCGGCGTCGCCATCCTTGCCGTGCACGGGCAGGATCGAAATCGATCCGTAGTTTTTTGACAGAGCCTCCAGCACGCAGGCGAGACCGTCCGCGCGCCAGATCACGGTCAGCGTGCCGTTGGCGCGAAGGAGACGCGTCGCCGCCGCGATCCAGTTCGCGAGCAGCCGGCGCGAGGCGACGTGAGCGCGGCTCTTCATGCGGTCGGGCGAAGGGCGCGTTTCGTCGTTGAAGGGCGGATTCATGAAGACATGATCGGCGCAGGAAGCTGCAAGGCCCTTGGCCGAAAAGGCGCGCGCCGCCGCGCCGACATTCAGCACCGCCGCGCGGGCCGCCTGCGCAAAGCCGTTGCGCGCGATGTTCTCGGCGGCGAGCGCTGCGAGCGCCGGATCGATTTCGATCAGCGTCGCCGTGATGCCGGGAACGCGCGTCAGGAGCGCGAGGCTCGCAGCGCCCACGCCGGCGCCGAATTCGACCGCATGGTCCTTGGCTCTGGCGGGAACGGACGCCGCGAGCAGGACCGCGTCATGCCCGAAGCGATGCCCGCGCCTGGGCTGCAGCAGGCGCAGACGCCCGCCGAGCATGGCGTCGTCGGTCAAAGCCGGGCGGTCAGGGGGCATCGGGGCGCAATTCGTGGCCGAGGCCCGCGTCCTGCAGGATCCGCCGCGCGCTGCTTTCATGTTCATCGGAAACGAGCACGCGCCGCGGCAGGATGCCGAGCGAGCCTTCGATCACGCTCATGTTGCGGTCGAGCACCATGTGGGGAATGCCGCCGCCATTGAGCAAGGCCTCGATGGCGGAGATCAATACCGGGTCGTTGGTGCGGACGATTTCGCGCATGATCGCTCTGTTCAGGCTCGCGGCGCGGTGCGGCGGTCTTCGACCGCCCTGTGGCCGAGATAGGCCAACAGCTTGATCTCGCGGCGTCCGCGCGTGACCGTGTCGAGGATCAGGCCGGCGGCAAACGAAAGAACCGCGACCACCATCAAGCCGGTCGAGAGCACGGCGGTCGGCAGCCGCGGCACCGCGCCGGTCTCGAAATAGGTCACGAATACCGGAATGGCGATGCCGACCGCCGCGATCGCGAGCGAAGCGCCGACCGCCGAAAAGAAATTGAGCGGACGTTCCGAGCGATACAGCCGGAAGATGGTCCACAGGATCCGGAAGCCGTCGCGCCAGGTGTTGAGCTTGGATTGCGAGCCTTCCGGCCGCGCGAAATAGGGCGTCCTGATCTCGCCGACCGGCAGATCGAGTTCCAGCGAATGCACCGTCAATTCGGTCTCGATCTCGAAGCCGCCGGACAGGACCGGGAAGGACTTCACGAAGCGGCGCGAGAACACGCGATAGCCCGACAGGATGTCCGTGAAGGTCTTGCCGAACACGGTGGCGACGAAACTCGTGAGCAGCCAATTGCCGGTGCGGTGGCCGCGCCGGTAAGCCGCGTCCTCGCGGTCGACGCGGGCCGCCACCACCATATCGCGATGGTTTTCGATCAGGTCCGAGATCATGGCCGGAGCGCTCGGCGCGTCATAGGTCGCGTCGCCGTCGACCAGCACGTAAATGTCCGCGTCGACGTCGGCGAACATGCGGCGCACGACATTGCCCTTGCCTTGCCGCGCCTCGCTGCGCACGAATGCGCCGGCCGCGCGCGCGGCCTGCATCGTGCCGTCGGTCGAGTTGTTGTCGTAGACGTAGATATCGGCATTCGGCAAGGCGGCGCGGAAATCCGCGACGGTTTTGCCGATGGCGGTCTCTTCATTGTAGCAGGGGATGAGCACCGCCACGCGCGGCGCGTCCCGCGCCGGCGCGGACGTTCCGGCCGCCTTGCTTTCGATTTCGCCCCGCATCGCCTCTCTCGCCGTTATGGAAACCCTTGCGGCAACGGATACACTTGCCGCATTACCATAGCGTTTCTATGCTTGCCCGTCCTTCTTGCTCGTCCTGATTCCGGAGAATCCACTTGGCCGTCGTCATTCCCTTCGAAAGCGGGCCGCAGGCCTCGATCGAAAGCCTGGTCGCGCTGGCGGCGCCGGATATGGAGCGCGTGAACGCAACCATCCTGTCGCGCACCGGCTCGCAGGTGACGATGATCCCGGAAGTGGCCAATCATCTCATCAATTCCGGCGGCAAGCGGCTGCGGCCCATGCTCACCCTCGCGATGGCGGATTTGACCGGCTATTCCGGCGAGGGCCATGTGAAGCTCGCGGCGGCGGTCGAGTTCATGCACACCGCGACGCTCCTGCACGACGACGTGGTGGACGAAAGCGATATGCGGCGCGGCAAGCTCGCGGCCCGCAAGGTCTGGGGCAACGAAGCGAGCGTGCTGGTCGGCGATTTCCTGCTCGGCCAGGCCTTCCGGATGATGGTCGAGGTCGGCAATCTGCGCGCGCTCGAAATCCTCTCGAACGCCGCGGCCGTCATCGCCGAGGGCGAAGTGATGCAGCTTGCCGCCGCGAAAAATACCGCGACGACCGAAGACGATTATCTCGCCGTGATCCGCGGCAAGACCGCCGAATTATTCGCCGCGGCCTGCGAAGTCGGCCCGGTTCTCGCAGGCCGCGCCAAGGACGATCTCGCCGCCTGCCGCTCGTTCGGCATGAATCTCGGCATCGCGTTCCAGCTTGTGGACGACGCGCTCGATTACGGCGGCAAGGCCGCCAAGCTCGGAAAGAATGTCGGCGACGATTTCCGCGAGGGCAAGATCACGCTGCCCGTGGTGCTGTCGTTCCGGCGCGGCAATGCCGAGGAGCGTTCGTTCTGGACCGCGGCGCTCGAAAAGGGCGAGGCGACGCAGGCCGATCTCGAACACGCCATTGCCCTGATGACGCGCCATCGCGCGCTCGAGGATACGATCAAGCGCGCGCAGCATTACGGCGCGATGGCCAAGGACGCGCTCGCGCTGTTTCCGGCCTCGAAGGTCAAGCAGGCGCTGGAAGAGGCGGTCGATTTCTGCATCGCGCGCGCCTATTAGCTCTCACCACATTCGTCATGCCCGGCCTTGTGCCGGGCATCCACGTCTTGCTTTCTTGATGTAGCCAAGACGTGGATGGCCGGGACGAGCCCGGCCATGACGCCGAGACTGCATCGATACGCTGAGCGCACTCTTTTTAAGCCGGACTGTTGCCGTCGAGATTTTCGCTCAGGATCGTCGCGCGCACCCACCAGTCCGGATGGCGACGATGCAGCGTCTGCGCTGCCATGGCGGTCTCGCCATCCGCGCCGAACAATCCAAAACAGGTCGCGCCCGAGCCCGACATGCGCGCAAGCTTGCAGCCGGGCAGCGCCCGCAAACCTGAAAGCACCTGGCCGATGACCGGATGCAGCGAGATCGCGGCCGGTTCCAGATCGTTGGCCTGCGCGCCAAGCCAGCCGACCAATGCCGCTTCGCCGAGCTGTTCCAGAAGCGGCATGGCGGGAAGTTCCGCCGGCTTGTCCGCGTTCATCGCATCGAAGGCTGCGAACACATCCCCGGTCGCGGTCGCAATTCCGGGATTGACCAGGACGGCGTGCAGCGGCGAAAGCGCGAGCGGTTCCGACAGCACGTCGCCGATGCCGCGCATGATGCGCGGCCGCGGATCGAGGCACACCGGAACGTCCGCGCCGGAATTGAGCGCCGCCGCATGCAGCCGCGTATCGTGCGGCGCGAGTTCATTCAGCCGCGCCAGCAGGCGCAAGGCCGCCGCGGCATCGGACGAGCCGCCGCCGAGCCCCGCCGCGGCGGGAAGATTTTTGGTCAGTTCGAAATGCCCGGATGCAAGGCCGGGAACGTCGCGCGCCAGGAGCCGCGCCGCCTTGATGACGAGATTGTCGTCCGCCGGGCCGGATTGCAGGACAAAAGGCCCATCGACCGAGAGCGACAACGCGCCGTTCAGCGTGAGGCGCAGCGCGTCGCATTCGCCCGCGAATACGACAAGGCTTTCGATGTTGTGATAGCCGTCCGGCCGCTTGCCGCCGACGCGCAAAGTCAGGTTGACCTTGGCCGGCGCAGTCTCAGCCGCTATCCCGCCCGGCGGCCGCAAGGTCAGCCGAGCCTGAGGCCCGTCATCCGCCGTTTCCGGATTTCTTGATGGTCTTGTCGGCGGTGGTCGAGGTCTCGTCGGGGAGGCCGGCACGCAGCTTTTCCTCGATCTTCTTCAATTCTTCCGGATCGGGCTTGAGGTCGCGCGCATGCGCCCACTGGAACTTGGCCTCGAGAACGCGCCCGATCCTCCAATAGCAATCGCCGAGATGGTCGTTGATGGTCGGATCTTCGGGCTTCAGCTCGATCGCGCGTTCGAGGTTTTTCGTCGCCTCCTCGAAATTGCCGAGGCGGAAATGCGCCCAGCCGAGCGAGTCCACGATATAGCCGTCGTCCGGCCGCTGCTCGACGGCGCGGCGGATCATCTTCATGCCCTCGTCGAGATTGACGCCCTGGTCGACCCACGAATAGCCGAGATAATTCAGGACATGCGGCTGGTCGGGATACAATTCCAGCGCCTTCTTGAGATCGGCTTCGGCGTCGCCCCATTTCTTGATCCGCTCGTTGCAGATGCCGTGGAAATAGAAGATCAGCCAGTTCGCCTTTTCGGGCTTGGCGATGACCGAGATGCCCTTGCCGTAGGATTCCGCGCATTCGGCATATTGCTTGCGGGCGCGCTGGATATTCCCGAGCGCCATGATCGCTTCGAGATCCATCGGTGAATCGGCGATCAGCTTCTCGAGTCGCGCCTTGGCCTCCTCGGTGCGCTCGACGGTGTCGAGATTGATCGCAAGCTGGATTTCGGCGTTGCGCCGCAGCGGCGAGGATGTGGGAACCTGCTCGTAGGTCTTGATCGCGAGTTCGGGCTTCTTCAGCGATTCATAAAGATCGGCGAGCGAGAGCAGCGCCAGCGGATGCTGCGGCGTGAGATACAAGGCGAGCTGCAGATAGACGAGGCCGAGATCCTCTCCGCCGCGCCGCCCGAGCGCCGCGCCGAGGCCGTAAAGCGCTTCCGCCGCGCCGGCCTGTGCGTTGTCGATGAGCGGCGGCAATTTCTCGCCATTGCGGACTTTCGCCAATTCGCCGGTGATCAGCGGATGGCGCGGCAGCGCCTTGTCGAAAGTTTCGAGCACTTTAAGCGCGTCGTCCTTCTGCCCCTGGCGCACCAGCACGCTCGCATAGGATTGCACGACGCGCAGCGCGCCGTTGTCGAGCTTGTAAGCGCGCTCCAGACGCTTCTGCGCGTCCGCGCGCTTGCCGGTGGCGTCGTAAATCAGTCCGGTATGGAGGTCCTTGAAGAGAACGTACCAATCCGCGCCGGCGAGCTTGTCGAGGGTATCGATCGCGCCCTTGGTGTCGTTGGCGCCGACCTTCGACCAGGCAATCAGCATGGCGGCGGTGAGATCGGTGACCGGGCCGCGCACCGATTGCGCGATATGCTGGTTCGCCGCGGCATATTGTTTGAGCTTGAGAGCGCGAACGCCGGCGACGAGGCGGGCGACGCGGTCCGACTTGTTGGTCACAAGCACGCGTTCGGCGAGGCGGCCGGCTTCATCGATATCGCCTTCGGCGAGAACGGACACGAAAGCGCGGTCGAGCAATTCGGAGTTTTTCGGATCGGCGCGCAAGGCCGCGCGGTAATAGGCGGCGGCCGCGGCGGCGTCGCGCTGGGTCGAGGCGTGGCGGGCGGCGAGATAATTGCCGGAAGTCGAGACGCGCGACAGATCCCGCAGCGAACTCTGCGCGAGCAGCGCGCAAGGCAGGGTCAGAATACTCGCGGACAGGACGGCGATGGCGGCCAGGCGCCGATACGGCATCGAAACGATCACGAATTTCTCCATCATGCGGGCCGGCGAATCGCGCAACAGGGCCCGCGGCGCGTCAAACTTCAAGAATGGCCTTTTTGGTCTGGAGCCGCAAGGACGGCTGAAAATAGCCTCATGATTGTGACGCTCTAAAGGGGCGGTATCGTGACGCCGGGCCGCGCGGCCGCGCGTCTCAAACGGGCGGCATATGCCTACATATTGGGATAATTCGGCCCGCCTGCGCCTTCCGGCGGAACCCAGGTGATATTCCGGTTGGGATCCTTGATGTCGCAGGTTTTGCAGTGGACGCAATTCTGCGCGTTGATGACATATTTCACGTCCGCGCCTTCCCCAACCCATTCATAGACGCCGGCGGGGCAATAGCGCGCGGAGGGTCCGCCGAACACGTCGTGTTCGGAGGATTTCTGCAGCGTCATATCCGAAACGAGAAGATGCGGCGGCTGATCCTCTTCGTGGTTGGTGTTCGAGAGAAACACCGACGACAGCCGGTCGAAGGTCAGCTTGCCGTCCGGTTTCGCATAAACGATCGGCGTGCATTGCGCCGCGGGCTTGAGCGTTTCGTAATCCGGCTTGCCGTGCTTGAGCGTGCCGAACAGCGAGAAGCCGAGCGTATTGGTCCACATGTCGAAGCCACCGAGCGCGACGCCGAGGATGGCGCCGAATTTCGAAAGCAGCGGCTTGACGTTGCGCACCGTCCACAGATCGCGGCCGACAGGGGACGCGCGCCAGGCGTCTTCGTAACCCTTGAGTTCGTCGTGGCTGCGTCCGGCTTGCAGCGCCCTGGCGCATTCCTCGGCCACGAGCATGCCCGACGCCATCGCGTTATGCGTACCCTTGATGCGCGGCACGTTCACGAAGCCGGCTGCGCAGCCGATCAGCGCGCCGCCGGGGAAAATCAGTTTCGGCGCCGACTGGTAGCCGCCTTGCGTGATCGCGCGCGCGCCATAAGCAATGCGTTTTCCGCCTTCGAATGTGCCGCGCACGGCCGGGTGCGTCTTGAAGCGCTGGAATTCCTCGAACGGCGAGAGATAGGGATTTTCGTAATTGAGCGGCACGACGAAGCCGACCGAAACCAGATTGTCGTCGTAATGGTAGAGAAACGATCCGCCGCTGATCGCGGTCGAGAGCGGCCAGCCGAAACTGTGCTGCGTCAGGCCAGGCTTGTGCCTCTTCGGATCGACCTGCCAGATTTCCTTCAGGCCGATGCCGAATTTCGGATTGTCGCTCTCCTTGCAAAGATCGTAGCGCGCGAGCAACAGCTTGGTCAGGCTGCCGCGCGCGCCTTCAGCGAACAGCGTGTATTTCGCGTGCAGCTCCATGCCGCGCGTGAAGCTCGCATTATGCGCGCCGCTTTTGCCGATGCCCATGTCGCCGGTCGCGATGCCGCGCACCTCGCCATTCGCGCCGTAAAGAATTTCCGCGGCGGCGAAGCCCGGATAGATTTCCACGCCAAGCGCCTCGGCCTTGGCGGCGAGATATTTGCAGACGAGACCGAGCGAGCCGATGAGGCAGCCGTGATTGCTCATCAGCGGCGGCGCCAGCACCAGCGGGAACCGGACCGCGCCTTTTTCCGTCAGCCACATGAAATGGTCGTCGGTGACCTCGGTCTTGAGCGGGCGGTCGGCGTCGCTGCGCCAATCCGGGAGCAGGCGGTCGAGCGCGGACGGGTCGATCACCGCGCCGGACAGGATATGCGCGCCGACCTCGGAGCCTTTTTCCACAACCACGACTGAAATGCCGGACGACACCTGCTTGAGCCGGATCGCCGCCGACAGCCCGGCCGGGCCGGCGCCGACGATCACAACGTCGAATTCCATGGATTCGCGGGCAGGCAGCGCCGTGTCGGACATATCCGGATATTTCCCTGTCTTCGTTTCGAGCTTTTCCAAACTTTCCACGTTTGCCGCAATGCCACAATCCGCCTGATGCCGCCTGACATGCTAGGATGTCCTGCAAGGATCAACCCATGGCCCCGGACCACGAAAAAGCCGCCCGCGACCTGCTGCGTTTTTACGCAGATGCCGGCGTCGATGCGCTTGTCGGCGAGGAGCCTGTGGACCGGTTCGCGGAACCGGCGGCGGCTCAGACGCAGGCGCCTGCGCCCGCCGCCGCGCCCTTGGCCGAACGCCGGCCGCTGGCAATGACCGCGGCCAGCGCATCGCGAATGCCCGCGCCTGCGATCGCCGCGCCGCCGCCGCCCGAAGAGGCGGTGATGGCCGCGCGAGAGGCTGCGAAAAAAGCCGCCACGCTCGACGATCTGCGCGCCATCCTCGAACGCTTCGAGGGCTGTGCGCTGCGCACGACCGCCAAGCGGCTCGTTTTCGCCGATGGCGATCCGAAAGCGCGGCTGATGTTGGTCGGCGAAGCGCCGGGGCGCGAGGAGGATATCGAAGGGCTGCCTTTCGTCGGGCGCTCGGGAAAGCTGCTCGATCTGATGCTCAAAGCCATCGGCATCGACCGCATGCAGGTCTATATCGCCAATATCGTGCCGTGGCGTCCGCCCGGAAACCGCGACCCCTCGCTGCACGAAACCTCGATCTGCCTGCCGTTCATCCAGCGGCAGATCGAACTGGTGGATCCGCAGATCCTCGTCTGTCTCGGCAAGCCGTCGGCCGCCACCTTGCTCGGCGTCACCGACGGTATCCGCAAGACGCGCGGGCGCTGGCTCACTTATCGCAATGGGGCAAACGAGATTCGCGCGATGCCGACTTTCCATCCGGCGTATCTTCTCCGCTCGCCGCTGGAGAAGCGTTTTGCCTGGAGGGATTTTCTGGCGATCAAGAAGGCGTTGGCAGGATAATTTTTCTGTGTCATGGCCGGGCTTGTCCCGGCCATCTCGCTTAGGCTGGCGCTGTGCTCACCTAAACGGGATGCGACGGAAGTCGGGCCTGCCCGACTTCCGCTAAGTAAATGCGCAAGCCGGGTAAACCCGACTTGCGGGTCAAGCCCGCGCATGACAGTGGAGATATTCTTCGCGGTTTATCGGGACGAACTGGCTCCGCTCTACCCGATCGCGACCAGTATCGCCCCGAGCCCGATCAGCGCGACGCCGGTCCAGCCGGCGCCGGATAATTTTTCGCCCAGGAACGTCGCGCCGAAAATGGCGACCAGAACGACGCTCAATTTGTCGATGGGCGCGACCTGCGCCGCCTGGCCGATTTTGAGCGCGCGGAAATAGCAGAGCCAGGACGCGCCGGTGGCGAGACCCGACAGCACCAGAAACAGCCAGGTGCGGCCGGAGACCGCGGCGGGATTTCTGAATTCGCCGGTCGCGAACAGGATCATGGCGAGCGACGCCATGATCACGATCGTGCGGATGAAAGTCGCGAGGTCGGAATTGATATTCTCAATTCCGATCTTCGCGAAGATAGCCGTGAGGGCGGCGAAGACCGCCGACGCCAGCGCCCAGAATTGCCAAGAGCTTAGCGCCGCGGCCATGCCTCACCCGCCGAACGCGAATTTCGCCGCGAACAATACGGCGAGCACAGCGAGCGCGGGCGAGATTTCCCGCCAGCGGCCGGTGAAGAGCTTCAGCAGCACATAGGTGATGAAGCCAAGCCCGATGCCGGTCGCGATGGAATAGGTGAGCGGCATCGAGAACGCGGCGACCACGGCCGGCGCATATTCGGTGATGTCGTCCCAGTCCATG
>CAMDXM010000009.1 GCA_945878025.1 Pseudorhodoplanes sinuspersici
CGCGACATAGGGACCGCCAATTCCCGGAGCCGCCGGCGCGTAATAGCCCGCCTGCCGGCGCGCGCAGCCGCCAAGCGAGAGCGCCGCCACCAGCGCCAGCAACAGACAGCGCGATACGCGCAAGGGCCGCATGAGGAGGCGAATCCGGAAAAGAGGAAATCTCAAAATTGATTAAGGCCTTGGATGGTTAACAAAACCTGACCTGCATTCTTCTAATGCCGCGGCGCTAGAACCGGATTAACCGGCCGGAAACCATAAATGCCTTAAGTCGGCTTAGTGGTTCGGTATTGGAGTGGCGGATGCGTGCAGGTAGCGATCGTGGCGTCGGGCCTTCGCAAAGGCAGGACAAGGAACTGGATCTCCGTGCGCTCGGAATTTCGCTTTGGCGCAAGAAGTGGAGAATCATCGTCCCGGGTTTGATCGCCGCCGGACTATCGCTTCTCGCCGTCAACGTCATCATACCCAAATACAAATCCGAAGCGCGGCTTCTGATCGAAGGCCGCGAAAATATCTTCCTGCGGCCGGACGCGGAAAAACTCTCCGGCGAAACGCGCGATCGCGTCGATCTCGAGGCGCTGACCAGCCAGGCGCAGATTCTCCAGTCGCGCGATGTGGCGCTGGCCGTCATCAAGGATCTCAAGCTCAATCAAAACGCAGAATTCGATCCCGCCTTGCGCGGGGTATCGGTCACATCCGTTTTTCTTTCGATGCTCGGTCTCGGCAAGGACGCGCTACGGCTGACTCCGGAAGAGCGTGTGCTGACGAATTATTACGAGCGCCTGAGCGTTCTGCCGGTCGACAAGTCGCGTGTCATCCTGATCGAATTCCAGTCGTCGAATGCCGAATTGTCGGCGCGCGTGGTCAACGCCGTCATCGACGCCTATTTCACGGTCCAGAAAGCCAGCAAACAGGATCAGGCGCGGGGCGCGAGCCAGTGGCTCGCCGCCGAAATCGACAAGCTGCGGCCCAAAGTCGTGGAAGCGGAAAACAATGTCGAGACTTTCCGCGCCAAGGCGAATCTGTTCGTCGGCAATAACAATTCGAACCTCGCCAACCAGCAATTGACCGAACTGACGACGCAGCTCGCAGCCGCGCGCGGGCAGAAGGCGGACCTGGACGCGAAGTCGCGCCTCATTCGCGGCATGCTCAATTCCGGACGGCCGATCGAAGCCGCCGACGTCACCAATTCCGAATTGATC
Organism: Pseudorhodoplanes sinuspersici; assembly: GCA_945878025.1. Classification (GTDB taxonomy): domain Bacteria; phylum Pseudomonadota; class Alphaproteobacteria; order Rhizobiales; family Xanthobacteraceae; genus Pseudorhodoplanes; species Pseudorhodoplanes sinuspersici_B. The sequence goes on from CAMDXM010000009.1 coordinate 1,200, forward strand.
CGCCGTCTGATCGAGCAGCGAGTGACCTTGCGGTCACAACTGGCCGAGCAATCCTCGACCTTGCTCGACCAGCATCCGCGCATCAAGGAACTGAAGGCGCAAGTCAATGCGCTCGATTCCCAGATTCGCGGCGAAGCCGAAAAGATCGTTCACACCGTCGAGAACGACGCCCGCATCGCGGGAGCCCGTATCGAGACCACGAGCGCCACGATCGAGCAATTGAAGAAGCAGATCGCAGGGTCGGGCGGCCAGGACGTTCAATTGCGTTCGCTCGAACGTGAAGCCAAGGCGCAACGCGATCTTCTGGAATCCTATCTTGGCAAGTATCGCGAGGCGAGCGCGCGCGATTCGCTCGACGCCACGCCGTCCGACGTCCGCGTGATCTCGCGCGCGATCGCGTCAAACGTTCCGGCATTTCCCAAGAAAATTCCGATCATCCTGATCGTCACGCTCATAACCATGTTTCTCGCCATATCCTTGATCGTGACCGGCGATCTGCTCCGGGCCGGAGAACGGCCGGCCGGCGAGAGAGGACCGCTCAAATCCGGCAAGCCGCAGCGGTCGCGGGGATCCGTGTTCCGCAACCTGTTGCGTCCCGGCAATGCAACTGCTGCTGTTGCCGAGCCGGCCGTGGCTGCGAAGGCTGCCGCCGATCCGGCGCCGAAATCCACCGCCATTCCGGTTGGCAATCTCGCACTGGCGTTGCGCCGGGTCGGCGAGGCGGGCCGGCGTATTACCGTGGTCGGGGCGGCGCGCAATGTCGGAACGACCTATACGGCGATCGGCCTGTCGCGCGCGCTGGTACAGCAAGGTGCGCGGGTCGTTCTGGTCGATCTTGCGCTCGAAAGTCCCAATCTCGCCGTTCTGTCGACCAATCCGGATGCGCCGGGCATCGCCGATCTGATCCGTGGCGACGCGTCGTTCGGCGATATCGTGACGCGGGACCGTTTCTCGCGCGTGCATCTGGTGGCGGCCGGCCGCTTGGAAGGCATGGACGCGGCGATGCTGTCGTCACCCCGGCTTGCGATGACCCTGGAAGCGCTGGCGCGTACATACGACCATGTCATCGTCGATGGCGGTTCCGTTACCGAAACCATGGCGCCGTCATTCGCCAAGCTGACGCCGCGCGCCGTGCTGGTGGCGACCAATCTCGATCACCCGGCGACGCAAGCCGCACGCGATCGGCTGATCGCCGCCGGCTTCATCGAAGTCACGATCATGCTCGGAAATCCGGGCGAGGCGGACAAGCAAGGCCGTCACCCAGCCGCGGCCTGATCGAATCCTCTAAGCGCGGTCGGACTTGGCGCAGTTACTTGGCGCTGTTGAGGTTACGCCGGACGAACGACGCCATCGCCCACAAAGCCGGATTGTGCTTGACCGCGCTTTTGAGCCGGAACATGAGCCGCAGCGGGATCGCGGTCGCCTGCGCGCGCGCGGATAACGGCAGCACGCTGTCGAAAATGGGCTCGATGTCCTTGCAGAAGGACGACTTGTAGCGGGCTTCGCCCGGCCCGATATCGAAGGATGAAAATCCGCGATCCGCGCATTCTGCGACCAGATGCAAGAGCAGGATCAGTCCCGGAGAGTGGCGCGCGTTATCGCTGCCGGTGTGCGAATTGAACATCGAGGTGAAGCGCTGCTCGTCGTGGATGCCGGAGAACAGGGCCAGCATCTCGCCATCGCCTTCGAGCGCGTGCAGTTCGATCACCGGCTTGCCGGCAGCGAGACCTTCGTGACAGGCCGCGCGTATGAAATCCTCAACGCCGGAATCGGCAAACACGTTGTGCAGTCCAAGCGCCGCGAACTTGTCGGCTTTCTGCGCGAAGAACGACGCGAGCTGGAAATCCACCTCCTGCGCCGTCCGGGCGCGGGCATAGCGGTAGTCCTTCAGCTTCTGCAGCTTCTTTTCCTTGTTGCGCAGGCGGCTTCGCGTCGAACCCGAGAGCTCGCGATCGAGGATTTCCGCGCTCGTGCCGCCGAGCCGCAGCACGAAATTGTCCTCGGTCGAACGATGCCGCGGCAGGAGTGCGAACGGATTGGCCGCGCCGCTCCAGCGCTCCGGCTGGTTGAACAGCAGCAGGAAGTCGAGATCGGGCATCATCCGGGCGACCTGCGCCAGGACGCCTTTCATGCCGGCGGCGGTAAAGCTGTCTGCGACATCCCGGCGCCAGAGCGCCATGTTGATGGTCGCATGCTTGCCCCCGAAGAAGGTGGCGATCCGGAATGGTCCGAACCGGTCGCGGACGAACGGCCACAGGAACATCGGCTCGTCGGCGGCATCGAAGCCGGCGATCAGGCAGGGCGTCATGCCGCTGTGAGGGCTGACATGCCGGTGCCACAGGCGCACCCAGTCGAAAGCCTGATAGGGCGAGGAAATGGCGCCAAGGCCGATCAACCGGCGCCAGGCGGCTTCCGCGGCGCTGAGGCTGTCGAATAGCCCGATCCGCGCGACGGACGCGGAATTCAGTGGTTCCGGGGCATCCGGGGCCGTGGGAGGCGAGGGGCGGAAGGCGATATTCATGAAAACATCCAGGCCGCCTTATTGCGACCCCGGAAGCTGGCAAAGAATTCTCAATAGTTCGTTAGGTGGTCCGGCAGAAGGAGCTTAACCTCTTTTTTTGCAGGAAAGTGGCTAAGATGACGTCTTGGTCCGACCGTCGTTTTTTTTGGAGCCCCCGCTACAAGAGACCTTAGGGGGTTGTTATAATTGCAGGAGCAAATTGGACGAGTAGGTTGGGCAATGATTCGATGAAGTCTCAAAGACCGGCCTCGCTTCCAGATTTTGAGCGACCGCCGTTGGACGAAATGGTTCTTTCGATCCAATTTGCCGATCTACCGCTCAAGAACGTTCATGCGGGGTTGCTTTGGCCTCGATTGAGAGACCAATATCCTAACGTGCAGGAGCAGGCGCCAGTACCCCCAGTATTTGAAACGTACGGGGCGCTTCGGGCGGCCACTTCGAATGCCGCCGAGATTCGATTGCTCGCACCTGATGCGATGATTCGTTATTGGTTTATCGCTCCTGATGAGTGTCAGCTGCTGCAATTCCAACAAGACCGGATAATTCACAACTGGAGATCGCGGCGAACTGAGGACGCTTATCCTCGCTACGAGCCGTTGCGCGAGCGTTTCGAATCGGAGATCGTGATTATCCAAGATTTTCTGCGCGAGAATAATCTTGGCGAGATCAAGTGTAATCAATGTGAGGTATCGTATCTTAATGCCATCGGTTCGCTGAACGATGGACAAGATCCCAATCTAGAAATCGACAAGATTTTCACAGTTTGGTGCGAGCGCTTTGGTGGCGATGGCTATTTAGCCCACAGTGAACGGTCTCGATTTAGCGCCAGTTTCCTACTGCGAGAGGGGCCTAGCACGGACCCTTGGGGCCGCCTACATGTCATGGTATCCCCGGGCATCCGAAAAATCGACTCAGCACCTGTGGTCAGATTACATATTACAGCTCGAGGCAAGCCTCATGACGAAAGTGTCGGGGCGGCTCTTGAGTGGTTAGATAGAGGCCGTGTCGCAGTCGTCCGTAGCTTTGTTTCTATCACAACAGAGACGATGCATAAGGTTTGGGGCAGGAAAGACGTGCGATGAATATGCATATTTCGGATGAAGATTTCCAGCCAGCGCAGATCGCCGAAATTGGTTCGACTTGCACCAATATTGCGCCGTTCGACCTTCGACGTCGAAAGTCATCTTGGCAAGACGAAATAGTAAATTCGTTGTTGCGTTTTATCGAACTGCCGATTGGCTGGGACAGTTATCGTGGTCGACCATTGAGACATGATACCGGCATGTTCGCACTTCAGATAATGGACAGCATTCTTGGTCCATCGATTCCCATGCCGCACCTCGTTCCGATCGCTGACGGTGGTGTGCAAGCGGAATGGCACCAAAACGGTTTTGATATCGAGCTTTATATTTCTGCTCCGTATGAATGCGAACTTCTAGTCGTGGACCACATTTCCGGCGAGACGAGAGTTACACCTCTAACAACGGATTTTAGCCCGTTGAACCGCGCGCTGCGCGAGCTTGTAAATTACAATAGACAATATGGCGCGCGCGCCGATGCCGGCTGAAGAGCCTGTAGAGATTTCGGATGAGTGCGAGTTGCTTCGCAGAATTAATCCGATTCACATCGTCCCCGACGGAAACACAGGCAGGCGAAGACTTTCCTCCGGAGCGTTTCGCGATCGGGCGATGTCTGTTGACGCGGAATGCCTGATTGAAGCGGCCGGCCTCGATTGGTCTTATGCGCTTCGTGGATACGTCAATTTTTTTCTTGTTCGGTTCAGTGCAGCTTTTGCCCGACGGCAACAACAGGCAGTAGATCATGTCCCCCTTGATGCTACTCCGACGCATCCAGGCAATCCATTTCATGCAGAAGTGTCGGGTCGAAAATCTGAACCGATTTGCAACTCTTTTCGCACCAATGCCCGATGGGTGGTTGCGCCAAGTGACGTTTGACACGGGCAGCAACGTAAATCACTGAGAAACGCCATTTAATCGCTTCTCAATAAAGCGTTGGCATGATGCGGCCTGATCCTGGGGGCGGACCTTGTCGGCATTGAAAAAAGCGGTCATTCGCGCCGGTCTGGAAACCCTTTATTTCAGCGGCGCGCACCTCGCCATGAAGCGCTTTGTGGCGGGCGTAGGCGTGATCCTGACCTTGCACCACGTCCGGCCGCGCCGCCTCGACGCCTTTCAGCCCAACAAGCTCCTGGAAGTGGCGCCTGCGTTCTTTTCCAAGGTCGTCGCGCAATTGCGGCGTTCGGGGCTCGATCTCATCTCCCTCGACGAGATGCATCGGCGGTTGACCGAGCGGGATTTCCGCAGGCGATTTGCCTGCATCACTTTCGACGATGGCTATCGCGATCTGATGCAATGGGCCTACCCCGTCTTGCGCAAGCACGATGTCCCATTCGCGCTTTATGTCCCGACAAGCTTTCCCGACCGGATTGGCGAATTGTGGTGGATCGCGCTGGAACGGGTCATCGCCGAGAACAGCCGCATCGGGCTCCTGGTCGACGGAAAGGAGCAGCGTTTCGATTGCGCCACGACCGCGGAGAAGCGCGGTTTGTTCAACGACCTTTACTGGTGGCTTCGTGCGCGTGAAACCGAGGATGAGTTGCGCGACGTCGTGCGCGATCTCTGCGCGCGCTATGGCGTGGACATGAAATTGTTCTGCGAAGAGCTGTGCATGACATGGGACGAGATCGCGAGCCTCGCGCGCGATCCGCTGGTGACCATCGGCGCGCATACGGTCAATCACGTGATCCTGAAGAAAACATCGGACCGGGTCGCGCGCTCTGAAATGGAAATGGGCCGTGCGGTCATCGAAGCCGCGATCGGCATCCGGCCGGAACATCTGGCTTATCCCGTTGGCGATCCGACCTCGGCCGGAGAGCGCGAATACCGTTTTGCCAAGGAGCTTGGATTCAAGACCGCGACCACGACCAATCCCGGCGTGCTGTTCCCGGAACATGCCGATCAATTGATGGCGTTGCCGCGCATTTCGCTCAACGGCGAATATCAGCAGATGCGCTACGTGCGTGTCCTGATGTCGGGCGCCGCGACCGCGATGTGGAACAAGTTCAATCCCGTGAAAGCGGCCTGAAGTCGGCGCTCACTATCCAGCGCTTTTCGGCCCCGACATCCAGCGGATCAGCGGCATCGCCGGCAGCACCCAGCCCATCCCGGCGACGACATAATAGATCCACGCCGCGACGCTGTTGGTGGACGAGAACACGAACTGCGCGGCCACCATCGCGAGCAATGCCCAGACCGCGACCAGCAGGAGCAGCAGAATAGCGCCGATGAGCTTGCGCGTGCGGATGGACATGCGTCTTGTCTTTGGACTTGCCGATTGCGGGAGCGTTGCGGGCGGACTATACGGTCCGCGCAATCCCGTGCAAGGCGCAATCCCCGATGGCGAAAAAATCCGCGCGTGTCTCACCGGCAGGACGTGAGCGGCGTGTCATCACGCTGTGGCTTCTGGTCGTGGCCGCTTTGGTCGTTGCGACATTGCTGGTTGGCGGCGCGACGCGGCTGACGGAATCGGGTCTGTCGATCGTCGAATGGAAGCCGGTGACCGGAACGCTGCCGCCGTTGTCGCAAGACGCGTGGCAGGCCGAATTCGAAAAATACCGGACGATCCCGCAATATCGCGAACTCAATCGCGGGATGAGCCTCGATCAGTTCAAGACGATCTATTGGTGGGAATGGGGCCACCGGCTGCTCGGCCGGCTGATCGGCGCGGTGTTTCTCCTGCCGTTTCTTTATTTTCTCTGGCGCGGCTGGATCGGGCAGGGCCTGCGCGCGCGGCTGTGGGTCATCTTCGGGCTAGGCGCGGCGCAGGGCGCGGTCGGCTGGTGGATGGTGTCGTCGGGATTGTCCGAGCGGGTGAGCGTGTCGCAATACCGGCTCGCATTCCACCTCACGCTCGCTTGCGTGATTTATGCGGCGATCGTCTGGACATTGCAGCGTCTATGGACTCTGGAAAACGCCGGCGCTTTTTCGCGACAACGCGCGATGGCGATTGTCATCGTCGTCCTGGTTCTCGCCCAAATCTATCTCGGCGCTCTGGTCGCGGGCCTCGATGCCGGGCTGACATTCAACACCTGGCCGGAGATCGACGGCGCATTCATTCCGGCCTCGGAGCGTCTCTGGTTCGAGACACCGTGGTGGCGCAATCTGTTCGAGAATGCGCTCATGGTGCAATTCAATCACCGCATGATGGCGTATCTCCTGGCCATCGTCGTGATCGTCCACGCAGTCGATGTTCTGCGCAAAGTCGATCACCACGACGCCATGGCGGGCGCGCTCGCTGCACTGGTGGGAATTCAGGCGGCGCTCGGAATTCTGACGTTGGTGTATCAGGTGCCGATTGCGCTCGCACTGGCGCATCAGGCAATGGCGGTGGTGCTGCTCACGATCGCGGTGCTGCATGCTGGCCGTTTGGCGGCAAAGCAGCGCAGGCGCTGATTCTCGTTTTCCGATTCAATTGTCAAACAGCCCGGTCATAATTCGACAAGCCTCACCCGGTCTCGCGAAGCGGTGTCCCGCCGGAGTTTTCCGATCGCCTCTTCGATGTGCTCCCCCTACAAAAGGGCGGAGCGCGTCTTTGCTCCCATAAGAGGGAGCGGAGCGCCGCTCGGCGCATATTTCGTGTGGCGTGCTCTTGCGAGAGCACGCACCGGCCTTGCGATCGGCCGGTCTCGCCTTGCGGCGCTCCACTGCGGCGTCTTAAGAACCTTGGTGCCCCACTTCCTTTGGTCCCGGGACCGGCTTTCGCCGGCTGCGGGAAGGTGCAAGGGACATTGACCCTAGGCCTCATAATGGGCCCGGAGGCTGCCCTCCAAGGACTCCCGGGACACGACTAGCGAATCGTGTGCGCAGGCGCCGCTCCCCATCCACACTCAGCACGCCTGCAGAGCATCCCTCAGGCGAATGGGGATGTCGACTAAACTATAACTATAGTAAACATATGTCAATAACAAAAATATACAGGTGATACAAATAACGCGGCCATGCCCCGCGAAGACGGCGCCGCTCTCAATCCGTCATCCTGAGGCGCGAGCCAACGGGCCCGTGCTACGCGCGGGCACCTCAGGATGACGGAGCTTGGGTCGGCACCCTTACGCTGGATCGCCCGCCCGCCGCGCGACCGGCGTGACCCGTTATGCTCGGGGTCGACTGCCAGGAGGGCCTGTGGAAGGATACTCTTGCTAGCTGGTTGGGAGAAAAGCCAATGAGATTCGTTTTGAAGGCTTCCGCCGCGGTCATTCTTCTGGTCGTCGCTTTAACCGCGCGAGCTGATGCCCAAACCGATTGCCGGAAACAGAAAACGGTCGAAGATTGCATGAAGTGTGTGCAGAAGCGCGGCGATGCGGGGTCGTCGGGTGGACGAAATTTCTGTTCCAGGCTGGTCGCCCCGTGGACAGCGGAGGAACGCAATGCGCGGGCGACGGCGAAAGAGAAGAAATAATTTGCGGTTGCTGGAGCCGTATTCGCAGGTCGCTATGCATTTTTTCTGGCGCGTTATTCTTGCATACGACAACGTCACGCTCAGCGCAGTGCGCCGATCTCGCGCAGATATTTCGCCACGCCGGGATGGATCATTGCGGCATTTGGCGCCGCGGCCGCTGTATTCGCCGCGGTGGTTTCGCGCGCTTGCGCGAGCTTCGTGCCAAGATCGGCTTCGGCGCGGTGCAGTGCGCGGGCAAGGCGATAAGCCGTCTCGTCATCGAGCGTCGGCCGCGCCAGCACGAAGCTCCAGGAGCCGACCGACGCGATCGGCTGATCTTGCGCCGGATAGCTTCCAGCCGGAATCGTAAGGGCCTTGAGGAACGAATGCCTGGTGCGAATGCGCGCGATCTCATCCGGCGAGGGCGCAATGAAGCGCGCGCCGCCCGGCGCCTGCGCCATCGTCGTGAAACCTGGCCATCCCGAGCCGCCGCCCCACAAGGCAGCGGCGCGGCCATCGAGCACCATGGCCGGGCCATCGCCGGCGCGGTCGAGATAGATCGCCTGGAAGTCCTTGTCCTGATCGAGACCAAGGCCGTCGAGCACGTAACGCGCAAGGATGACGAGCCCCGATCCGCGGGCGCCGAACGCGACGGGCTTCCCGGCGAGATCCTTGATCGTGCGGTAGGGGCTGTCGGCGCGCACCACGAACATGCCGGGCGACGAATACATCGCGCTGATAATTTTCAGATTGACCGGTGGACGCCCGATGCCGGCAAAGGCTTCGTAAGCGGCTTCACCTTGCACCAGTCCGATATCGATCGTCCCGGCCTCGAGCAGCGGGATATTTTCGGCGCTGCCTTTGGTGTTGCGCGGCTCGATCTGCAGCGAGGGGTCGGCCGCGTTGACGGCCTCCGCGAAAGCGGCGCCATAGACCGGAAATCCGCCGCCCGGCGTCGCGGTGCCGAGCGTAATGATCGCCTTCTGGGCGCTCGCGCTGGCCATGGTTGCGATCACCAGCAGCAGCGCAAATGCAGGGCAGGTGAGCCGATGCATGTCACCGCTCCCATCCCCGGCGTCAGGCCGACAAGGCCTGTTCGAGATCGGCGATGATGTCGTCCTTGTCCTCGATGCCGATCGACAGCCGCACCACGTCGGATCCTGCGCCGGCTTGCGTCTTCTGCGCATCCGACAATTGCCGGTGCGTGGTCGATGCCGGATGGATGATGAGCGAGCGCGTGTCGCCGATATTGGCGAGATGCGAGAACAGTTTCACGTTCGAGACGAGCTTGATGCCGGCGTCATAGCCGCCCTTGAGGCCGAAGGTGAACACGGCGCCGGCGCCCTTCGGACAGTATTTTTTCGCGAGCGCGTGATAGCGGTCGCCGGCCAATCCGGGATAGCTCACCCACGCCACCTTGTTGTGCGCGGCGAGCCATTCGGCGACGGCCTTGGCGTTGTCGCAATGCTTCTGCATGCGCAAGGGAAGGGTTTCGATGCCGGTGAGAATGAGAAAAGAATTGAACGGCGACAAAGCCGGGCCGATGTCGCGCAGGCCGAGCACGCGGCAGGCGATGGCGAAGGCGAAATTGCCGAAGGTCTCGTGCAGCACGATGCCCTGATATTCCGGCCGCGGCTCCGACAGCATCGGATAGCGGCCTTCGCGCGACCAGTTGAAGGTGCCGGCATCGACGATCATGCCGCCGATCGAATTGCCGTGGCCGCCGAGAAATTTCGTCAGCGAGTGAACGACAATGTCCGCGCCATGATCGATCGGCTTGCAGAGATAGGGCGTCGCCAATGTGTTGTCTACGATCAGCGGCACGCCCGCGCGCCGCGCGATGTTGGAGATCGCTTCGATGTCGGTGATGACGCCGCCGGGATTGGCGATGGATTCGATGAAGATCGCCTTGGTCTTGGGCGTCACCGCGCGCTCGAAGGTCGTGATGTCGTCGGGATCGGCCCACACCACGTTCCAGCCGAAATTCTTGAAGGCGTGATTGAACTGGTTGATCGAGCCGCCATAGAGTTTCTTCGACGCCACGAACTCGTCGCCGGGCGTCAGCAGATTGTGCATGACCAGAACCTGCGCGGCGTGACCCGAGGCGACGCCGAGGCCGGCCGTGCCGCCTTCGAGAGCCGCCACGCGCTCTTCGAGCACGGCGGTGGTCGGATTGCCGATGCGGGTATAGATATTTCCGAACGTCTGCAGACCGAACAAGGATGCCGCGTGATCGGCGTCGTCGAACACAAACGACGTCGTCTGATAGATCGGCGTCGCGCGGGCGCCGGTGGTGGGGTCGGGCTGCGCTCCGGCATGGATCGCAAGTGTCGCAAAACCCGGAATGCGTTCGGTCATCGGAACATCCTCAAATCTGGCGCGATCGGATACGAGCCGACCTCTTTATCGGACGGGCTTTGTGGGTCAAGGCTGAACCTGCGGTCCAAAGGCCGTTCATCTCCGTCTCCTTAATGGAGTGCGACGGCCCCGAGCCATGAAATCGCGGGTAAATCGATACGCGCCGCCGGTTCGATGTCCAATGCGGGACGCGATGCGGACATGGCCTGGAACGGCCTTCCATTTCGCGTCACCGAAACGAAATCCGGTTCTCCGAAACGCGCCTTACGCGCCGCTTTCCTTTTCACGCTCGGCGCGATCGGTGGCGTCGGTCGCGCCGCCGCTCATGGTCTGCCGGTTCAGCGACATGCGCTGGACCCCTTTGCCCGAGAGCGGCGCGCGCTTGGACGACAAGATCCGCGAATTGACCCCCATCCACGAAATCTCGGACGAGAGACGGCCATATTCGATCTTCGGGCAGCGATTCATCACCACCCTGATTCCGGCGGCTTCAGCCTTGGCCGCGGCCTCGTCGTTGCGGACACTGAGCTGCATCCAGATCACTTGCGGTCTGGATTTAAGCGCCAGCGCCTCGTCGACGATCGCCATCGCATGCTGGGAGGCGCGGAAGATGTCGACCATGTCGACCGGTTCGGGAATATCGGAGAGCTTCGCATAAACCTTCTGGCCGAGGATGTCCTTGCCTTCCTGGCCGGGATTGACCGGAATCATCCGGTAGCCGCGTTCCAGCAGATATTTGAACGCGAAATAGCTCGGCCGGTTCTCCTTCGGCGAGATACCGACCATCGCGATGGTCTTCACCGTGTTGAGAATGCCGCGGATATAGCTGTCGGGGTAATTGTCGTGGTTCATTTGCGAGGCCGTGTGTGGTCTATCAGGTAGACGCTGGCACGGCGTTCGACAAGGCCGCCTCATCGCGGCGAGCGAATCCTTGTCGTCAGAGCATTTTCCGGCGAAGTGGAAACCGGTTCGCCGCAGAAAATGCGACAATAAAAGGAATCTGGACGGTATTCCGATTCAATCGAATCGGAACACCGTCCAGATCACTTGTCTTCCCATGACGGCGCGCGCTTTTCGATGAACGCGCAAATGCCCTCGTTGGCGTCGCGCGCCATCATGTTCTCGGTCATGACCTGCGCGGCGTAGTCGTAAGCCTCCGCGAGCGGCATCTGCACCTGTTCGTAGAAGGCTTTCTTGCCGACCTTGACCACATGCGAGGATTTCGACGCGATCCGCTCCGCCAATGCGAGCGCTTCCGCGCGTTCGCGGCCATGATCGGTCACGCGATTGACGAGACCGAGGCGCTGGGCTTCCTCCGCGGATATGGGTTCGCCGGTGAGCAGCATATGCATCGCCTGCTTGCGTGTAACATTGCGCGAAAGCGCGACCATCGGGGTCGAGCAGAACAGGCCGATATCGACGCCCGGCGTGGCAAACTTCGCCTGCGTTGAGGCGACAGCCAGATCGCAGGTCGCGACGAGCTGACATCCCGCCGCGGTCGCAACGCCAGACACGGCGGCAATGACGGGCTGCGGGAGCGCCACGATCGACTGCATCATCGCGCTGCAGCTCGTCATGATGTGATGGAAATACGCACGCCCCCCATCATTGTCGCTGCGCCGCGCCGTCAATTCCTTCAGATCGTGTCCGGCGCAGAAAACGGGCCCGTTGGCGGCCAGAACAACGGCGCGAATGTCGCGGTCTTTCGCGATCGCGGCGAAGGATTCCGACAGCGCAGTGAGCAGCGCCTCCGAAAGGCTGTTGCGCGCGGCCGGACGATTGAGAGTGAGGATTGCGATTTTGCCGGCATCCTCGCGCAGCAGAACGGCTTCGGCAGATGGAGTCTTGGTCGGCGCGTTCATGAGTGTCATCCAAACGCTTTGCGAATGCGTCGCGCCATTGTATCCGATCTTAAGCGCCGCGGCACGCAAGTCGGGTCTACCCGACTTGCGTCACTTAAAATTGTCCAATCTCGGGCAAACCCGAGATTGGTTGGGAGCTGATATGAGCACGCCGGTCATGACTGTCGAGGAGGTCGAGCGCTTTCTCGCGGCGGAATTTCCGCAGGCGTTCCATCCGCAAAGCGGCCTCACCATCGAAAAGGTCTGGTTCGGCGGCTGCCGGGTCCGCCAGGCCTATAGCGACAAATTCATCCGGCCCGGCGGGACGATTTCCGGCCCCACCATGATGATGCTGTCGGATTTCGCGCTCTATGTGGCGGTGCTGGCGGCGATCGGGCCGGTCGCGCTCGCGGTCACGATCAATCTGAACATCAATTTCCTGCGCAAGCCGGAACGGCGCGACCTGATTGCCGAAGCGAAAATCCTCAAACTCGGCAAACGGTTGGCGGTGATGGAGGTGAACTTGTTCTCGGACGGAAACGAAGAGCCGGTGGCGCATGTTACGTCGACCTATTCGATACCGCCTCGCGACTGAGTCTTATTTGCTGGTATTATTGCACCTATTTTATAAGTAATTGGTTTTATTAGCCTAATCTGCCGTCTGCGACGTTGACGGTATCGCAGGCGCCAGTGTAGAAGCCCGCAACCTTAAAAACCTCCGGACATCTGTTATGGGCACCTATTCGGCGAAAGCCGCCGACATCCAGAAGAAATGGCTGATCATCGACGCCAAAGGCCTCGTTGTCGGCCGCCTCGCGACGCTCGTCGCCATGCGTCTGCGCGGCAAGCACAAGCCGACTTACACGCCGCATGTCGATGACGGCGACAATGTCGTGATCATCAACGCATCCAAGATCGTGCTGACCGGCAAGAAGCGCGAGAAGAAGGTTTATTACCATCACACCGGCCACATCGGCGGCATCAAGGAGCGCAGCGCCAAGTCGATCCTGGAAGGCCGTTTTCCGGAACGCATTGTCGAAAAAGCGATCGAGCGCATGCTTCCGCGCGGACCGCTGGCGCGCCGGCAGCTTGGCAATCTTCGCGTCTATCCCGGTCCCGATCATCCGCATGAAGCGCAGAAGCCGGAAGTCCTCGATATCGGCGCGATGAACCGCAAGAACAGGAGCGCCTGATGGCCGAGACCGTTCAATCCATGGAAGGGCTGTCCGCGCTCAAGCCTGCGTCGTCCGAACCGGACGCGCAGCCGCGCGTTCAAAAACTCGACAAGCAGGGCCGCTCCTATGCGACCGGCAAGCGCAAGAACGCCGTCGCTCGCGTCTGGATCAAGCCCGGCTCGGGAAAAATCGTCGTCAATACCCGGCCGGTGGAGGTGTTCTTCGCGCGCCCGGTGTTGCGCATGCTGATCCAGCAGCCGCTGGTCACCGCCAACCGGCAAGGTCAGTACGACGTCGTCTGCACCGTTTCGGGCGGTGGATTGTCGGGCCAGGCCGGCGCCGTGCGTCATGGTATTTCCAAGGCGCTGACCTATTTCGAGCCGGAACTTCGCTCTCCGCTCAAGCGCGGCGGGTTCCTCACGCGTGACTCGCGCGTTGTGGAACGCAAGAAATACGGCCGCATGAAAGCACGCCGTTCGTTCCAGTTCTCGAAACGCTAGAGAATTTCGCTTTTGGAAGCGCGAAAAGGGGCCCATTGGGCCCCTTTTCTATTTTGCAGGCGATTTTAGTGAAAATGCCCATCGCGGCCGAAACCTATCGCAAAGAGGGTTTCCGCTAAGTCATTAAGCGGGATGAAGGGATGGGGTGCTGTGCATGCGCGAGGCAGAATGCCGCTCGACATTCCGACGCTGTTCGTCGTTTCCACTTGTATCACCGCCTTGCTCGGATTGTTTCTCCTGTATCTCTGGGTGCAGGATCGGACCGTTCGCGCGCTCGGCTGGTGGGCCGCGGCTTATCTGATCGGCGGATTCGCGGTGGCGCTCTGGATGATCGGCCCGATGCTTTCCCCCGCATGGCCGGAAGACCTCGCGCCGGCGCTGTTATTCGTCTGCTGCGGGATGATCTGGAGCGGCGCGCGCAAATTCCATAATCGCGAGGTGCTCCCACTCGCCGTTGTCACCGGTGCGATCGTCTGGCTGCTTGCAAGCTATCTGCCGATTCTGGCGGCAGGCCAATCGGCGCGCGTTGTGCTGAGCTCCCTGATCATCGCGACTTACGCCGTTCTGACCGCGATCGAGCTGAAACGCGAAAGGCGCAATCCGCAAACCGCGCACTGGCGTGCAATCGTCGTACCGATCCTGCATGGCGTGATCTTTCTGTCGCCGATTGTAACAATGCATTTCCTTTCCGAAGACGCTTCCGGCGCCGGAGCGGGTCTCGGCAAAGGCTCGTTCGCGTTGTTCGCATTGTTGACGCTTCTGTATATCGTGGGCACGGCCTTCATCGTCGTGGTCATGGCGAAAGAGCATGCCGTGTTGCTTCACAAAACCGCCGCGGTAACCGATCCGCTGACCGGGCTGTTCAACCGGCGCGGCTATCAGGAGGCTGCGCAGCGGCTGATCGAAACGCAGGCGCGAAAGGGTGAGCCGGTCACCGTCCTGATGTTCGATCTCGATCATTTCAAGTCGATCAACGATCGCTTCAGCCATCAAGTCGGCGACGAAACGCTGCGCGTGTTCGCGAAGACCGCGGGCCGCAACATGCGCACCGCGGATATTCTCGGACGCCTTGGCGGCGAGGAATTTTCCGCCATCCTGCCTGGCGGTCTCGATGTCGCCTTCGGCGTCGCTGAACGCGTGCGCGCGGCGTTCGACATCTCGGGCGAGGAGATTTCCAATTTTCTGGTGCGGGCGACCGTCAGCATCGGCGCGGCGTCGGCGCCGGCGGCCGGCGCGGATCTCGCAGTCCTGACGGCGCGGGCGGATGCTGCGCTCTATCGCGCCAAGTCGCACGGCCGCAATCGCGTCGTGGCGGACTGGGATGGTCCGACGGAGCCCCCCGCGCAAGCCACGTGGCCGCTCTTTCCGGACGAGGAGCCAGACGACAAGCAGCAGGCCCAGTGCGCGAGCGCGATGACCTGACGGAACCGCGCGGCAATGGCCCAGCCGGTTCCCGGAAACGTCTTGTTTACCTTAAGGGCGCTATCCTGCGCCCATGGCACGAGTTGGTTCGATCAGTCCGTATGCATCGCTTGAATCGAGCGTCGAAGACGCGCGGCTTTCCTTCGCCTGCGCTTTCTCGTCGTCCGAAGAATTCGAAGCGGCTCTGATCAAGAACCGCCGGGAGGCGGGCCTCTATGGTCCATCGCCGCGCCAGCGCCAAGGCGCCGCCGGTGCGATCGGGATAGCCGTCGGGCTCCTGATCGTGATCTGCTTCGTCGCCTTCTAGTCACATCCTCCAACGCGAAAAGAAAAAGGGCGCCCTGCAGAGCGCCCTTTCGAGTTGTATCGCCTAGATCACGATGATTGGATCGGACTCGATCCAAGCGATCGGGAGGAACGCTTACGACGAATAGTACATTTCGTATTCGACCGGATGCGGCGTGTGCTCGAAGCGGATCACTTCCGTCATCTTCAGCTCGATATAGCTGTCGATGTAATCGTCATCGAACACGCCGCCGGCCTTGAGGTAATCGCGGTCCTTGTCGAGGTTTTCGAGCGCCTCGCGCAGGCTGCCGCACACGGTCGGGATTTTCTTCAGCTCCTGCGGCGGAAGATCGTAGAGATCCTTGTCCATCGCATCGCCGGGATTGAGCTTGTTCTTGATGCCGTCGAGACCCGCCATCAGCATCGCGGCGAAGCCGAGATACGGATTGGCGAGCGGGTCGGGGAAACGAACCTCGACGCGCTTGGCTTTCGGCGATGTCGTGAACGGAATGCGGCAGGAGGCCGAGCGGTTGCGCGCCGAATAGGCGAGCAGCACCGGCGCTTCGTAACCCGGAACCAGACGCTTGTAGGAATTGGTGGTCGGATTGGTGAAGGCGTTGATCGACTTCGCGTGCTTGATGATGCCGGCGATATAGGAGAGGCAGGTCTCGGAGAGATCCGAATATTTGTTGCCGGCGAAGACCGGTTTGCCGTCCTTCCAGATCGACTGATGGCAATGCATGCCCGAGCCGTTATCGCCATAGACCGGCTTCGGCATGAAGGTCGCGGTCTTGCCGTAGATGTTGGCGACCTGGTGGATGCAGTATTTGTAGATTTGCAACTGATCGGCCATGTAGGTCATCGGCGAGAATTTCAGGCCGAGCTCGTGCTGCGCCGACGCCACTTCGTGGTGATGCTTCTCGACCTTGGCGCCCATCTTGGCCATGGCGGCGAGCATTTCGCCGCGCATGTCCTGCGCGGAATCCTGCGGCGGCACCGGGAAATAGCCCTTCTTCACGCCGATGCGGTGGCCGAGATTGCCGGCCTCGTAGTCGGTGTCGGAATTGCTCGGCAATTCGATCGAGTCGACCCGAAAGCCGGTATTGTAGGGATTGGCCGCGAATTTCACGTCGTCGAACACGAAGAATTCGGCTTCCGGTCCGAAATAGATCGTGTCGCCCACGCCCATCGACTTGACCATGGCTTCGGCTTTTTTGGCGATGCCGCGCGGATCGCGATTATAGGGCTCGCCGGTGGTCGGCTCGAGCACGTCGCAAACCAGAACGAGCGTGGTCTCCGCAAAAAAAGGATCGATGCTGGCGGTGGCCGGATCGGGCATCAGGCACATGTCGGATTCATTGATCGCCTTCCATCCGGCGATCGAGGAGCCGTCGAACATGATGCCCTCGGCGAACGTATCCTCTTCGATCATGGTGATGTCGAAGGTGACGTGTTGCCACTTGCCGCGAGGATCCGTGAATCGGAAATCGACGTATTTCACGTCGTTGTCCTTGATCATCTTCATTACGTCTTTGGCGGTCGTCATTTAAAGCGTTCCCTTTTTTCTAACGGGACCTGAAACAGCCGTTATTGGATCGGCGACTAGTGTCCAGAATCCGAAGTTCGCTTGAATTTGCAGCACCCCCAGAGGCGAACTTCGGATTCAAAGGGACACTAGAACTGTACGATTCTAGTGTGGTTTTTGGTTCAGAAGTCCCCAAATGGACTCGCCGCGTATAGCAAGCGGACTTCTGAACTACCACACTAGATGGCATCCAATCCGGATTCCCCCGTTCTGATCCGGATTGCTTCTTCGATATTCGACAGAAAAATCTTGCCGTCGCCGATCCGTCCGGTTTGAGCGGCGCGGCGGATCGCATCGACAGCTTTGTCCACCATTTCGTCGCCCAGCACGATCTCGATTTTCACCTTTGGGAGAAAATCGACAACATATTCGGCGCCGCGATACAGCTCCGTATGTCCTTTCTGCCGGCCGAAACCCTTGGCCTCGGTGACGGTAATTCCTTGCAGCCCGACTTCCTGAAGCGCTTCTTTCACCTCGTCGAGTTTGAAAGGCTTGATGATAGCCTCGATCTTCTTCATTTCACTTCCTCTCCCGGGCCAACCGGCACGCGAACCGGAAGAGCCGCATAGCCGGTTAGCAGGTCTTATGCCAACACTCTGAATGCCGAAAACTGCAGTTTTGACAAGTTCTTAGTACCGTATCGCCCAAATTGGTGGCGATCAATTAATCGATGTCTGATTACCAAATGTGCATGTCGCCCAGTGATTAATCAGCCAAAATCGGACGGCTTTCAAGCGTTGCCGTTGCGGGAACGCGAAGCCGAGTTTGTCCCTGCGATGATCGAATTATTGTCCAACGGCGAGATGGCGGAAGCGGACCGCCTTGCGATCGCATCCGGCGTTTCCGGCGCGACGCTCATGGCCAATGCCGGGCGGGCGGTCGCGGATGTGGTCGCTGCCCGATATCCGCTCGGAACCCGGATCGTGGTGGTGGCCGGGCCTGGCAACAATGGCGGCGACGGATTTGTCGCTGCCCGCCGCCTGGCAGAGCGCGGCTATCCGGTGCGCGTGTTGTTTCACGGCGATCGCGATCGCCTCAAGGGCGATGCCGCGGAGGCCGCGCAAAACTGGAAGGGGACCACCGAGCGGGCCGACCCCGATTTGCTGTCGGGCGCGCAAGTGATCATCGACGCGCTATTCGGCGCCGGCCTCGACCGCGAGATCGAAGGCAAGGCGAGAGACCTGATCGACGCGATTAACGCTCATCCCGCCGCTGTCGTTGCTGTCGATCTGCCAAGCGGCATCAATGGCTCCACCGGCGCCGTGATGGGGACGGCCGTTATAGCGCTGGAAACGGTGACGTTTTTCCGCCGCAAGCCGGGGCATCTGCTGCTGCCGGGCCGGCTGAAATGCGGCCGCGTCACGGTCGCGGATATCGGAATTCCCGATGGCGTCCTCGATACGATCAAGCCGCGCACATTCGTGAATGTACCCGCGCTTTGGGGCGGTCTTTTCCCCGTTCCGCAGCCTCAGGGGCACAAGTACACCCGCGGCCACACCGTGGTGCTGTCCGGCGGTTTAAGTTCGACCGGAGCGGCCCGCCTTGCCGCCCGTGGCGCGATCAGGGCTGGGGCCGGCCTTGTGACGCTCGCGACACCGCGCGAGGCGTTCGCGGTCAATGCGGCGGCGAGCTTGTCTGTCATGGTCCGGCCTTGCGATGGGCCTGTTGAATTCTCAAGCCTGCTTGCCGATCGCCGGATCAACGCGGTGGTGATGGGGCCGGGCGGCGGCATTGGCGCGCCGATGCGCGAATTGGTGCAACTGGCTCTCGCGGGTCCGCGCGCCGTGGTGTTGGATGCAGACGCGCTCACGAGTTTTGTGGACGACTCGAAAAAGCTCTTTACATCGCTGAAAGGACGGATCGAATCGCCTGCGATTCTCACTCCACACGAAGGCGAATTTGGACGTCTTTTCAATGAAAAGGGCCAAAAAGCTGCAGTTAAACAAAAGCTTGAGGAGAGCCGTCAAGCTTCACATGAAGCAGGCGCCATTGTGGTGCTCAAAGGAGCCGACACGGTGGTGGCCGCGCCGGATGGACGCGCCGCCATTGTCGAGAACGCGCCGCCCTGGCTTGCCACCGCTGGATCCGGCGACGTTCTCGCCGGATTGATCGGCGGTTTGTGCGCGCAAGGGATGCCGTCGTTCGAAGCGGCTTGCGCCGGGGTCTGGCTGCACGGCGAATGCGGCGTCGAAGCCGGACCGGGATTGATCTCGGAAGATCTCCCGGAGCAAATTCCGTCGGTCTATCGCCGTCTGTTTGCGGACATCGCCGCGTCGCGCGGTTACGTCACTTCGAACCAGGCTGTCATTCCCGTTTCCTGACCCCCGATCATCTGACAGGCGATCATCCACTTGCCCGGATTGTCCGCCACAAAGGCAACGCGCGCGGTCTGCCGCGCGCCGACCAGAATGGTATCGAGCCAGAATGGCTTCCAGCCGTCATCGAGATTGTCGAGCAGGCGAACGTGATGACCATGCAGATGGATCGCGTGAGCGGCATCCGTCGGATTCGGAAACGCCATGACAACGGCGCGTCCGCGTTTGACGGAAAAGAGCGGTGGTCCGAATGGACCCGATGACGCGCCGATCATGGTCCAAATGCGAGATCGGGCGTCCACAGCGTTCAGGGCAGCGTCGAACCGCTGGGCATTTCGCATATCGATGCGTTCCGGCAGTGGATTTGACGGCAGTGGCGGCGGGTCGGGGAGCGGCGACCGCCGCTGCTTTGTGCCCGGCTCGTAGACAAGCCGCGCGATCTCCGTTTCCGCTCCGACGTTGTCGACGAATATCGAGGCGGTTTCGCCCGGATCGAGAACCGCATCCAGAAACAAATCGATCCGGTTGCCCGGTCCGAGAGCGATGCGGCCCTCGCTCGCCAAGAACGGCTGGGCCGGCTGGCCATCGACGGCCATCACGCGGATGCTGTGGCGGTCGAAGCGAAGCCGCATCAGCCGCGCTTTCGCGGCGTTGATCAGACGAAATCTCAGGCGCTCGTTTGTCCCGACTGCGATGTCGTTGGCTCGTAGCGGGCGGCCGTCCATCAGCAGAACGATGTCGCGATCGATCTCGACCGGAGCCTTTTCCTCAACGATCACCGCGCCGAAGAGACCACGTTCGATCTGGCCGGTTTGGATTCCGGGCGCGTGGTACCAGAAGGTCCCCGCGTCAGGGGCTTTGAAGCGATATTCAAAGCTGCCACGCGCTTCAACCGGTGGTTGTGTAAGATATAGAGAGCCGTCCATGGCATTCGGGACCCGACTGCCATGCCAATGGATGGCGGTTGGCTCAGGCAGCTCGTTCAGCAGCCGGATTTTGAGTTCGTCGTCTTGTCTGACCCGCATGACCGGACCCGGCACCATCCCGTCATACGCCCAGACCGGCGTTTCCGGCGCTTCCCGGTCGCGCACGCCAGGCGTTCCGGTCCTGGCGTGAATCCCGGCGCGAAGAATTCGGAATCCGTCGCCATTGGGCTTCGCTGCGGGCAGGGCATTTTTTTAGTGCGCCGATTTGACCGCATGTTATAAGCCGCGCCGCTCGGCTTAAGGTGATGCCGCGCAATGCCGGTTCGGCGGGCGTGGCGGAATTGGTAGACGCGCTGGATTTAGGTTCCAGTGACGAAAGTCGTGGGGGTTCGAGTCCCTCCGCCCGCACCATGCCGAGCACGCCGACAAAGCTAGCCGGCTTTCGGACAAGACAATGCGAACGCCTTTCACAAGGGCGACAGGGGACGAACTAGTCATGCAGGTGACCGAGACAGCTTCCACGGGATTGCGGCGCGAATACAAGGTCGTCGTTCCTTCCACTGAACTCGACGCCAAGGTCAATGAGCGCCTCGTCGACCTGAAAGGCCGCGTGCGTATCGATGGTTTTCGTCCGGGCAAGGTGCCGGTCGACCATCTCAAACGCGTTTACGGCCGCTCGGTAATGGCCGAGGCGATCGAGACGGCGGTGCGAGAGGGAAATGCGAAGATCATCGCCGACAACAAATTCCGCCTCGCGATGGAGCCGAAGGTCACGCTTCCGTCGGAACAAGCTGAAGTCGAGGAACTGATTTTGGGGAAGACGGACCTCGCCTCTACGGTTGCGATGGAAATCCTGGCGCCGATCGAGTTGACCGATTTTCGCGCGATCGAATTGACCAAGCTTACGGCAGAGGCCACCGACACCGAAATCGACGATGCGCTTAAGCGCATTGCCGACCAGAACCGTCCCTTTGCGGACAAGGGCGAGAACGCCAAGGCCGCCAAGGACGACCGGGTGACGATTTCCTTCGTTGGAACGATTGGAGGCAATGTGTTCGACGGCGGTTCGGCCGAGGACGTCGCCGTGCCGATCGGCTCCGGCTCGTTCATTCCGGGTTTTGAAGACCAGTTGATCGGCGTCGCCGCGGGCGAGGACCGCCTGGTCAAGGTCACGTTCCCGCCGAATTATCTCAACGCCGAATTGGCCAGCAAAGAGGCCGAATTCGCCGTGAAGGTGAAGTCCATTGAGACGCCGAAAGAGGTCTCGATCGACGACGAATTTGCAAAATCGCTCGGCATGGAATCGCTCGACAAGCTGAAGGAAGCGCTCCGCGACCGCATCAAGCAGGAACACGATCGCATGACGCGGCAGCGGCTTAAACGCGGTCTGCTGGATGTTCTCGACGAACGCCATCATTTCGAGTTGCCGTCGACCCTGGTCGAGCAGGAATTCGAAAATCTGTGGCGCGTCACCCTCGAGCAGATGAAGACCGAGGGCAAGACTTTCGCCGATGAGAAGACCACCGAAGAAGCGGCGAAAGAGGATTACCGCAAGATCGCGAACCGGCGCGTGCGCCTCGGTCTCGTGCTCGCGGAGATCGGCGACAAGAACAATATCAAGATCACCGACGAGGAAGTGACGCGCGCGATCGTCGAGCAGGCCCGTCAGATGCCCGGACGCGAACAGCAGGTCTGGGACTATTACCGCAAGAATCCGAATGCGCTGGCGGAGTTGCGAGCCCCGATTTTCGAAGAGAAGATTGTCGATTTTCTCATCGCGCTCGCCAAAGTGACTGAGAAGACCGTCTCTCGCGACGAATTGTACAAGGTCGAGGACGACGAAAAGGCGGCGTGATCCAGAGCATTTTCCGGCGAAAGCCTGCCCCGGACTTGATCCGGGGTGGAAACCGGTTCGCCGCAGAAAATGCGACAAATAAAAGGAATCCAGACTGTGTTCCGATTCGATTGAATCGGAACACGGTCCAGTGTTCCGAATCCGACCTTCGCTTGAATTTGAAGAAGCTCCGGTAGCGAACTCCGGATTCAATAGGGCCTTATGAACCGCCACACTGGCGCAACCGCCTTTTAAGCATAGATTGGCGTCGCGATTTTCCGGTCGCGGCTTGCCGCTATTGTATTCTGGCTATTGTACGCACATGTGATTCGCGGGTTCCGGCCAGTTCTGGCCGGAAGAGGGAGAGACGATGCGAGATCCGGTTGAGACCTATATGAACCTCGTCCCGATGGTGGTCGAACAGACCAACCGCGGCGAGCGCGCCTACGATATCTTTTCGAGATTGCTCAAGGAGCGGATCATTTTCGTGACCGGCGCCGTCGAGGACGGCATGGCCACGCTGGTCGTTGCGCAGATGCTGTTTCTGGAAGCCGAGAATCCGAAAAAGGAAATCTCGATGTACATCAATTCGCCCGGCGGCGTGGTGACCTCCGGAATGGCGATCTACGACACCATGCAATTCATTCGCCCGGCGGTTTCGACATTGTGCATCGGACAGGCGGCGTCGATGGGTTCGCTCTTGCTCGCGGCCGGCCACAAGGATCTGCGTTTCGCGCTGCCGAATGCGCGGATCATGGTGCATCAGCCCTCGGGCGGGTTCCAGGGCCAAGCCACCGACATCATGCTGCACGCGCAGGAAATCCTGAATCTGAAAAAGCGGCTCAACGAGATCTACGTCAAGCATACCGGCCAGCCGATCAAGAAGATCGAGGACGCGCTGGAGCGGGATTATTTCCTGACCTCCGAGGCGGCCAGGGAGTTCGGACTTATCGACAAGGTTATCGACAAACGGCTGGAGGACCCGCCGGCCAAGAGCTAAAGCCCGGAAGCCTTGGGTTCCCGGATGCGACCATCGTCTTCCCCTGTTATCATTAATGGATTCTTGATTATCCCGCCTTTAGCATGCTTCGTTACACTGCCGGGCAGGCTTGGAATCGGGGAGGGATTTCATGGTTGCTGTGCTCGCGGCGCAACGGTCCGCAGGCGCGAAGATGATACGTTTTCAGAATACCGGGGCGGGTTCTTGAGGATTCGACGGAGAATGGAATGAGCAAGGTCGGCGGCAGCGATTCCAAAAACACGCTCTATTGCTCGTTCTGCGGCAAGAGCCAGCACGAGGTCCGCAAGCTGATTGCCGGCCCGACCGTTTTCATCTGCGATGAATGCGTCGAACTGTGCATGGACATCATCCGCGAGGAGAACAAGTCCTCGCTCGTGAAGTCGCGCGACGGCATCCCGACTCCGAAGGAGATTCGCAAGGTTCTCGATGACTATGTCATCGGCCAGGACCACGCCAAGAAGGTGCTCTCGGTCGCCGTTCACAATCACTACAAGCGGCTTAATCATCAGGCCAAGCATTCCGACGTCGAGCTCGCCAAGTCGAACATCCTGCTGATCGGTCCGACCGGTTCCGGCAAGACGCTGCTGGCGCAGACGCTGGCGCGCATTCTCGACGTGCCGTTCACGATGGCGGACGCCACGACGCTGACCGAAGCCGGCTATGTCGGCGAGGACGTCGAAAACATCATTCTGAAGCTGCTGCAATCGGCCGACTACAATGTCGAGCGGGCGCAGCGCGGCATCGTCTATATCGACGAAATCGACAAGATTTCCCGCAAGTCCGACAATCCCTCGATCACCCGCGATGTGTCGGGCGAGGGCGTGCAGCAGGCCTTGCTCAAGATCATGGAAGGCACCATCGCCTCCGTGCCCCCGCAGGGCGGCCGCAAGCATCCGCAGCAGGTATTCCTGCAGGTCGATACGACGAACTTCCTGTTCGTCTGCGGCGGCGCCTTTGCCGGTCTCGACAAGATCATCTCCGCGCGCGGCCGCTCGACCTCGATCGGTTTCAGCGCCAAGGTCATCGCGCCCGAGGATCGCCGCACTGGCGAGATTTTCCGCGAGGTCGAGCCCGAGGATCTTCTCAAATACGGCCTCATCCCAGAATTCGTCGGCCGCCTCCCGGTGGTCGCGACGCTCGAGGATCTCGACGAAACGTCGCTCAAGAAGATCCTCACCGAGCCGAAGAATGCCCTGGTCAAGCAATACCAGCGGCTGTTCGAGATGGAATCGATCGATCTGACGCTCGCCGAGGAGGCGCTTGGCGCGATCGCCCGCAAGGCGATCGAGCGCAAGACCGGCGCTCGCGGGCTTCGCTCGATCATGGAAGGCATCCTGCTCGACACCATGTTCGATCTTCCGAGCCTTGAAGGCGTCGAGGAAGTCGTCATTTCGCGCGAGGTGGTGGAGGGAACTGCCCGTCCGCTCTACATCTACGCCGACCGCGCCAGCGAAACCGGCGCCAGCAGCGCCTGACCCTGATTCTGCGACGCACCGGCGCGAACGGATTCGACACCGGCTTTTTCGGCTATTCGTGGCGTCCACAGGCCGCAATCGCCGATATTTGTTCGTTTTTATGGACTTACTTGACACTGCGGCACTGCACCGCCACCTAATGGTGGCGAAAAGGTAAGCGTACGAAGGTGTTTCACATCCGGGCGGGGTCGTACTTAACCCCCTCGCGCGCGGCCCTCAGAAGCCGCGCTCCCGTCCCGGCCCTAAGGCACTTTGCTGAGACAGCGCTCAAAGGCGGGTTTCGGCGAAGGGGCACAAGAAGAAGGATAACGGGCCATGACTGCTCCCAAACCGCGTCCCCCCTTGATCGCCGGCGAGACACGCGCCTATCCGGTGCTGCCGTTGCGCGACATCGTGGTGTTTCCGCACATGATCGTGCCGCTCTTTGTCGGGCGCGAAAAGTCGATCAAGGCGCTCGAAGAGGTGATGCGCTCGGATACGTTCATTCTGCTCGCGACGCAGAAGAATGCGTCCGATGACGATCCGGCGACGGATTCGATTTTCGAGATCGGAACGCTCGCAACCGTCCTGCAATTGCTCAAGCTGCCCGACGGCACCGTGAAGGTGCTGGTCGAAGGCGTGCAGCGCGCCAAGGCTTTGCGCTACACCGATCGCAGCGAATATTTCGAAGCAGACGCGATCGTGCTCGACGACGCTCTGGGCGAGCGCGTTGAAGCCGAAGCGCTGGCGCGTTCGGTCGTGACCGAATTCGAAAGCTATGTGAAGCTCAACAAGAAGGTGTCGCCGGAAGTCGTCGGCGTGGTCCAGCAGATCGAGGACTATGCCAAGCTCGCCGACACGGTCGCGTCGCATCTCGCGGTGAAGATCGCGGAAAAGCAGGCGGTCCTCGAGACGCCGAGCGTTCCCGAACGGCTTGAGAAGGTTCTCGGCCTGATGGAGAGCGAAATCTCCGTTCTGCAGGTCGAGAAGCGCATTCGGACGCGCGTCAAGCGCCAGATGGAGAAGACGCAGCGCGAATATTACCTCAACGAGCAGATGAAGGCGATCCAGAAGGAGCTTGGCGACGAGGAGGGCAAGGACGAACTTGCCGAACTCGAAGACAAGATCAAGAAGACCAAGCTCTCCAAGGAAGCGCGCGAGAAGGCGACGCACGAGCTCAAGAAGCTGCGGCAGATGTCACCGATGTCCGCCGAGGCGACGGTCGTGCGCAACTATCTCGATTGGCTGCTCTCGATTCCCTGGAACAAGAAGTCCAAGGTCAGGAAGGACCTGAAGCTCGCTCAGGACGTGCTCGACGGCGATCATTTTGGCCTCGAGAAGGTCAAGGAGCGCATCGTCGAATATCTCGCCGTGCAGCAGCGCACCAACAAGCTGACCGGCCCGATCCTGTGCCTGGTCGGACCTCCCGGCGTCGGCAAGACCTCGCTCGGCAAGTCGATCGCCAAGGCGACTGGCCGTGAGTTCGTGCGCGTGTCGCTGGGCGGCGTGCGCGACGAAGCGGAGATCCGTGGACATCGGCGGACCTATATCGGTTCGATGCCTGGCAAGATCATCCAGTCGATGCGCAAGGCGAAGACGTCGAATCCGCTCTTCCTGCTCGACGAGATCGACAAGATGGGCGCGGATTTCCGTGGCGATCCGTCGTCGGCTTTGCTCGAGGTTCTCGATCCCGAGCAGAATCACACCTTCAGCGATCACTATCTCGAGGTCGATTACGATCTCTCCAACGTCATGTTCGTGACGACGGCGAATACGCTCAACATCCCGCCGCCGCTCATGGACCGCATGGAGATCATCCGCATCGCCGGCTATACCGAGGACGAGAAGGTCGAAATAGCGCGCAAGCACTTGATTCCAGCCGCTATTTCCAAGCATGGCCTGTCCTCCAAGGAATGGGCGATCGATGACGAGGCGTTGCAGACCGTGATCCGGCGCTACACCCGCGAGGCGGGCGTGCGCAATCTTGAGCGTGAGCTGTCGACCCTGATCCGCAAGGCGGTGAAGGATCTCGTCATCACGAAGAAGAAGTCGGTGAAGGTCGCCGCCAAGGATCTTGGCGACTATCTCGGCGTGCCGAAATACCGCTATGGCGAAGTCGAGGACGTCGATCAGATCGGCGTCGTCACCGGCCTCGCCTGGACCGATGTCGGCGGCGAATTGCTGACCATCGAAGCCGCGATGATGCCCGGCAAGGGCAAGATGACCGTCACCGGCAATCTTCGCGACGTGATGAAGGAATCGATCTCGGCGGCCGCGTCCTATGTGCGCTCGCGGGCGATCGCATTCGGCATCGAACCGCCGCTCTTCGACCGGCGCGACATCCACGTGCACGTGCCGGAAGGCGCGACGCCCAAGGACGGACCGTCGGCCGGCGTCGCCATGGTCACGGCCATCGTGTCGGTGATGAGCGGGATTTCGGTCCGCCGTGACGTCGCGATGACCGGCGAGATCACCTTGCGTGGCCGCGTTCTGCCGATCGGGGGCTTGAAGGAAAAGCTGCTCGCGGCGCTTCGCGGCGGCATCAAGACCGTGCTGATCCCGGAGGAGAACGCCAAGGATCTTGTGGAGATTCCGGACAGCGTGAAAAGCGGGATGGAGATCATCCCGGTGTCCCGCATGGACGAGGTTCTGACGCATGCGCTGACGCGAACGCCTGAACCGATCCAGTGGGAGGAACCGCGGCCCGCCAAGGCGGCGGAGCCTCCGGTCGACGAGGAACCCTCAGGTTTGACCGCGCATTAAGCGGCTTTAAGTTCTCGAACGAATGACGGCGGCGCTTCGGCGCCGTCGTTTGTTTTACGGCCAATGTTTAAGCCTTGCGCTTGCCGGTCCCGCGGTCGGGCGATATGAGAGCGCCAGGGCATGATGCTCTAATCTGAAGAATCGGCCGCGTTATGTTTTTGGGCCGGGCCGGCTCATAGTCATCGTGAACAGGGGCGGTTAGCTCAGCTGGTAGAGCGCCTGCTTTACACGCAGGATGTCGGCGGTTCGATCCCGTCACCGCCCACCAATCTTCGCTGCGAAGCAGCGGAGATTATCCCGCCGAAGCTTGAGCGAAGGCGGACGATGCAAACTGGTTCGCAGCTTCGATCGGCAAGCCGGTAAAGTAGAACGCGAAGCGGCGAAGGCCGTCTCGTCGAAGCCCGCAGGGCGAAGACGGACGATATCAAACGTCACAAGACAAAAGAAAACGCGCCGGCTCATCGCCGGCGCATCTTTTCGCAATGACAAGATTCCGTCCGGAACGGCCGTGAGGTTACACGGCCTCCTTAAGCTCTTTGGCGGCGCGGAAAGCGACCTTCTTGGACGCCTTGATCTGGATCGCTTCGCCGGTTGCCGGGTTGCGTCCCATCCGAGCCGCGCGTTTGCGAACCTGCAAAATTCCGAGACCGCCGATACGAATACGGTCGCCCTTCTTCAAATGCCTGGTGATCGCGGTCACGAGATCGCCCAACACCGCTTCGCTCTGCTTCTTCGAGAGCTGGTGACCCTCCGCAAGCTGAGCGGCGAGATGCTTCAGCGTGACGGTGGGTGTCACCGGCTTTTTGTCAGCCACGGGCTTGTCAGCCATGGGATGGCCCTCCTTTTCCTCAAGCAGCCTGCTAGAAACATCGATAAATGGCTGATTAGACGATTCGGGCAAGTGCCGAAACGCATTGTTTGCCCCGATCACAGGGCATTTTTGCGGCTTCTGGAGGGGCTGCTTCGCGCGTTTGCGCGCTCCTTGACTTGGCCTTGGGGGGCCTTTAAGTCCGCACCATTCCCTTCAAAAAGGGGGCGTAGCTCAGTTGGTTAGAGCGCCGGCCTGTCACGCCGGAGGCCGCGGGTTCGAGTCCCGTCGCTCCCGCCAGCCGGCGGTTTTCCGCGCCGGCCGGCGTTCAAGATCATGAAAATAATCGGAAAAACTCAGGCCCGGTCAGCCACGCCGTTCGGCCGTCCAATGTCCGGAACATTCGCCGCGGGCTGACTTCCACTTGCCCCCGCCGCCCGTGCGAGTGAGCCGGCCGGTTCCGTCGGCGCGCTTGTCGCCACGGCTGACAAAGACCTTCACAGCCCCGCCGCCGCCGACCTGTCCGCCAATATTGAACGAACTATTGGAGGGATCGGTATGTCTGACTTTGCCGCGCGCAATCCGCACCGGATAGCGGTAGGCGCGGTCGCAGGCGCCCTTGTCCGTAATCACAAGAACGCTCCAGATGCCCTCATAGCCTGAACTCTGCGCACGCGCGCCGGACGCCGAAACGCCCGCGAGCGCCGCAATTGCGACAATTACAAACAGAATCCGCCGTGTGATCATGTTCATTGCCCCTCCCGACAGAACCATATTTTCTCGAACCGCTATTGGTCGGTCCGGTCAGCCCCTTGGTTCATTGCTGGAATGCTAGCCCAGTTTTGGCTTGCTCGGAACCAAAGTTGAAAAGTGCTTTCATATAATCGGGGTCGAACGGGCCGCGGCTCGGCGCGCTGAATTTCGAATCGATGGTGGATAGGTGAAATCCGACGCCGCTGCGCTTTGCGATGGCGCGGGCCTGATCGATCATGGTGCGGGTCAGCGTCTTGACGCCGACCGAAACCCCGCGGCCGAGAATTGAAATCGTATCGCGCTCGGTCGGCTGAAAATCCGGCGTCAGTCTCGTATTGACGATGATGTAGAGGTCGGTCGCCGGCAGGCGAAAGCCGCTGTCGCTCGCCATCAGCGATTCGGGCGCGACAAAAAACTGATTATTGAGGCCGCCATCGGCATGCATTTCCTGGAATTTATGGCCGGCCGCCTCGACGTCGATCAGCACCGGCGGGAAGGCTCCGGGGATGCTGGTGGCGGCGAGAAGGATATCCCGAAACAGCTTGAGCGCCTTGTCGCCGCCCTTGGCGGCGATCGCGCCCATATTCCAGGCGACCGGACGTTCCGCATCGAGATTGGTCGTCATGATCAGGAGACGGCGGCCGCGTCGGTGTTCGGCGGCAATATCGTTGAGAAGCTCGGGTGTGACGCGTTTGGCGATCAAATCCCTGAGCGGCCAGGTGTCGAAAAAGCTCTCGCCCCTGCCGCCCAGTTCGAAAATGTCCGCGGCGGTGATGGTTGTATAGGCGTCGCGCAGGCGATCGTCGTATTTGGCGCCCAGAAACACGAACGGCGCCATCAGGCCGCCGGTGCTGACGCCCGTCACCACCGCAAAATCGGGACGTTTCCCGGATTCGGTCATACCGTTGATGACGCCCGCACCGAAGGCGCCGTCGGCGCCGCCGCTGGACAGGGCGAGCCACGGGCCGGGAGCCGGGGGGAGCGCGCGTTCGAAATCCGCGGCGGAGTCGGCAAAGAAGCGCGCATCGGGAATACCGGGAATGGCCGCAATATCTTGCTCGGCCAATGTGAAGCTTTCGCGCGGGGGCGGGCCGGCCCGTTTCTTCTGGCTATCCGCGGGCGCCTGTTTGACGGCGGCCGGTTTCTTCTGGCTCGAAAGATCCGTATCCCGCATCGCTCCCGCGGCGGGCAACGGAAGGACGCTGCAACAAAACAAAAGCATGGCCGCAGCCATGCGAACGCCCGATCCGGCAGACAAGGTCATGAGTGGAATCTGGTACAGGTCGACGCAGATGGCAATTCGGCTCATCGCATTGCTCCACCGATTCTATGACCGGCAATTGACAGAGCCGGGAGCCGAACCTGGAGCGACTTGAAATCGTCTCATAACCTATTGGGCCGCTTGCCACTCTTTATGCACTGCGGTAAGGGTCGCCGGTTCCCGTTGCGTCGCCATTTCGCACCGATTTAGAGGCAAATTCGTGCTGGCGCCGTCCGGCTTGGCCGCCGGTGATGGATGGGAATTCTGCCGCGT
Source organism: Pseudorhodoplanes sinuspersici (assembly GCA_945878025.1). GTDB lineage: Bacteria > Pseudomonadota > Alphaproteobacteria > Rhizobiales > Xanthobacteraceae > Pseudorhodoplanes > Pseudorhodoplanes sinuspersici_B. Next base: position 31,749 of record CAMDXM010000009.1, read on the forward strand.
GGGAGGAGCCTGCTCGCGCAATCGAGGATACCGATGAGCGAGCTGTTACAGGATTATCTTCCGCTCGCCGTGTTCATCGCCGTGGCCTTGGGGCTCGGCCTGGCGCTGCTGATCGCGCCGTTCATCGTCGCTTACAGTAATCCCGATCCGGAAAAGCTCTCGGCTTACGAATGCGGATTCAATGCATTCGACGACGCTCGCATGAAATTCGACGTGCGCTTCTATCTCGTCGCGATCCTGTTCATCATCTTCGATCTCGAAGTGGCGTTCCTGTTCCCCTGGGCGGTGGCGTTCGGGGAACTCGGCCTGTTCGGCTATTGGTCGATGATGGTGTTCCTTGCGGTGCTCACGATCGGGTTTATCTATGAGTGGAAAAAAGGAGCGCTGGAATGGGACTGACACCCGCGCGCTCCGCGGCAGTCGCCCCCGCCGCGAGAGGAATACTCGATCCGAATACCGGCAAGCCGGTCGGTGCGAGCGATCCGTTTTACATGGGCCTGAACGCCGAGCTCGCGGATAAGGGCTTTCTGATCACCACAGCCGACGATCTTATCACCTGGGCGCGCACCGGCTCGCTGATGTGGATGACCTTCGGTCTGGCTTGCTGCGCGGTCGAGATGATCCAGGTTTCGATGCCGCGCTACGACGTCGAGCGCTTCGGTTTCGCGCCGCGCGCGTCGCCCCGCCAATCGGACGTGATGATCGTCGCGGGAACGCTGACCAACAAAATGGCGCCGGCCTTGCGCAAGGTCTACGACCAGATGCCGGAGCCGCGCTACGTCATCTCGATGGGAAGCTGCGCCAATGGCGGCGGCTATTACCACTATTCCTATTCGGTGGTGCGCGGCTGCGACCGTATCGTCCCGGTGGATATCTATGTGCCGGGCTGCCCGCCGACGGCGGAAGCGTTGCTCTACGGCGTCTTGCTGCTGCAGAAAAAAATCCGGCGGATCGGAACGATCGAGCGATAAGACGGATCATGGACGCAACACTCGACAAGCTCGGTCAAGCCATCGCGATGGCGCTCAAGGGCGCCGTCTCTGGCTACAGCGTCGCCTTCGGCGAATTGACGTTGCAGGCGAACGCGGCCGACATCGTCAAGGTCGCAACCTTCCTGCGCGATGACCCGCGCTGCCAGTTCGCAAGCTTCATCGACGCGACCGCGGTCGATTGGCCGGCGCGGGAGAAGCGCTTCGACGTCGTTTATCATTTGCTTTCGCCGGTGAGGAATTGCCGCATCAGGATCAAGATCGAAGCCGACGAGATAACGCCGGTCGCCTCGATCATCGGCGTCTATCCGGGCGCGGACTGGTTCGAGCGGGAAACCTACGATCTCTACGGGATCCTGTTCACCGGGCATCCGGATATGCGCCGGCTGCTGACCGATTACGGTTTCGAGGGCCATCCGCTGCGCAAGGATTTCCCGCTCACCGGCTTTGTCGAGGTGCGCTACGACGACGAGCAGAAGCGCGTGGTCTATGAGCCGGTGCGGCTCAATCAGGAATTCCGCAATTTCGATTTTCTCTCGCCGTGGGAAGGTGCCGATTATCCGCTGCCGGGCGATGAGAAAGCGGGCAAGGGTTCGTGATGAAAAGCACGTTGAAGCCCGGCCTCACGCATCGCCTGACATTCACGGTCGGCGACCGGCATACCGTTCCGGGCCTCTATCCGGAATCGCCGATGTTCCAGGCGATGCCGAAAGTGTTCGCCACCGGCTACATGGTCGGTCTGTTCGAATGGTGCTGCACGGAATTGCTCAACAAGCATCTCGATCCGGGCGAGGGCAGCCTTGGCGTGCATGTGAATTTCAGTCACCTCGCGGCCACCCCGCCCGGATTGACGATCGCGGTCGATTGCGAATGCGTCGCCGTGGACGGCAAGACCGTGCATTTCAAGGTGCGCGGCCATGACGGCGTCGATCTGATCGGCGAGGGCGAGCATGAGCGCGCGGTTGTGAATTACGAACGGTTCAATGAGCGCGTCGCCGAAAAGGCGAAAGCGGCGCTCGGCGTAACGGCATAGAGACGGTCATGGCGGGAACAGCCGAGCGTAATTTTACCATCAATTTCGGGCCGCAGCATCCGGCGGCGCATGGCGTGCTTCGTCTTGTGCTGGAGCTCGACGGGGAGATCGTCGAGCGCGTCGATCCGCATATCGGCCTGTTGCATCGGGGTACGGAAAAGCTCATCGAGCAGAAGACCTATCTGCAGGCGATCCCGTATTTCGACCGGCTCGACTATGTCGCGCCGATGAACCAGGAGCATGCCTTCTGTCTCGCGGCGGAGCGCTTGCTCGGCCTCGCGGTCCCGAAGCGCGCGCAGCTCATTCGCGTTCTTTATTGCGAGATCGGGCGGCTTCTCTCGCATCTTCTCAACACCACGACGCAGGCGATGGACGTTGGCGCATTGACGCCGCCGCTCTGGGGCTTCGAGCCGCGCGAGAAGCTGATGGTGTTCTATGAGCGCGCGTCGGGTTCGCGCATGCATGCGGCTTATTTCCGCGTCGGCGGCGTGCATCAGGATCTGCCGCCGAAGCTGGTCGACGACATCTGGGATTTCTGCG
>CAMDXM010000010.1 GCA_945878025.1 Pseudorhodoplanes sinuspersici
CGGCTCGTTGCGGCGTCCGCGCGCGGGCCGCCGCCGATGATGACGTCGCGTCCGGCCTCGAGACCGGACACGATCTCGGTCATGCCGCCGTCGGTCGCGCCGATGCGCACCGTCACGCCTTGCGGCTTGCCGTCCTTGCCGGTCACGAAAACGCGGCCGACCTGCGACGCGCGTCCGCCGCCATTCTCGATCAGGCGCTTCTTGATCTCGTCGAATTTCGTGCGCTGCTCGGCATTGAGCACAGCGGCGATGCGCTCTTCCAGATCCTGCCGGGCGGCGCGGCCGCGTTCGCGGCGCGCCGATTGATCCTGCTCGCCGCCGGCGCTGCCCGAGGTCTTGCGCATGTCGTCGATGGCGGAATCGATGTCCCTGGTCTGGGCCGCATCGAGATTGAGCTCGGTCTTGATCGCTTCCACGAATTCCGTGATGCGCGCCGTGCCGGTTCCGCCGCGGCCCGCGGATGGGCTGGCCGGAGCGGATTCCGGCGTCCGCGCCGGGGCCGCTTCCGGCACGATCGACGGCGGACGCCAGCGCAACGCGGCATTGGGAATGCGCACGACATTGTCGCGCCGGTCGGTCTCGATCCTCAAATTCGCGGTCATGCCGGGAAGCAGTTCGAGCCGCGGATTCTCGATCGAAACGATTGTTGTGTAGATCACGACATTCTGCACAGTGGTCGAACCGAGCCGGACCTGCTTGACGCCGCCCTCGAAGGTGCGGCCGGGATAGGCGGTCACGGTGAAGGCGACGCGCTGGTTCGGCTTGATGCGGCCGACATCGGTCTCGTCGATGCTGGCGGCGATCTCCATATGGTGCAGGTCGTCGGCGATCAGGAACAATGTCGGCGCCTGCAGGGACGCCGCGACCGTCGCGCCCAGTTCGACATTGCGCTGGACCACGACGCCGTTGACCGGCGACTTGATGTCGGTGTTGCGAAGGTCGACCTCGATCTGGCGGACCGCGGCCTGGCGCTGGGAGATCTGCGCGGTCACCGCCGAGACATTCGCCTTCGCCACCTGCAGATCGGCGGCGAGGCCTGCGATCGCGGCCTTGGCGGAATTGACCTGCGCGCGCGCCGAATTGAGCGCGGCCGCCTGCGCGTCGCGCGTCGAGCGCGCGGTGTCGAAGGTCTGCTCGGCGGCGTATCCGCGCGAGCGCAATTCGCTCTGGCGCTGAAAAATCTTCTCCGTATCGGCGAGCAGCGCCTCGTTGCGCGCGACCTGGGCCTCGGAATCCGCTTTCGCGGCATGCGCCTTGTCGGTATCGGCCTTGACCTTCTCGATCATGCCTTCCTGCACGAGCTTGTTCGCGCGCATCTGTTCGAGATCGGCGCGCGCCGCATCCAGCCTGGCGCGGATCTGGTCGGAATTGAGCCGCGCCACGACCTGATCGGCCTTCACCTGCGAATTGTAATCGGCGAGAATTTCGACCACCTGTCCGGACAATTGCGAGCCGACAATGACGGTCGTCACCGGATTGATGGCGCCGGTGGCGCTGACGGTGGCGATGATTTCGCCGCGATCGGCCTTGGCGAGGCGATAAGCGCCTTCAGCCGGCGCGCCGTCCGCGACCAGATAAAGAATGACCGCGAGCGCGAGTGCGGCGGCAATGGCGACGGCCACAACACGCCGCGCCGCCAGAATGGCGGCGATGGCGATGGTCGCAAAGCGGCGCGCGGCCTCAAATCCGTTCATATGACGGCACATGTAATGCCGATCGGGCCCAAAAGCACGTTACGTTTTGGATAGGCGCGCCGTCAGGGTTAAGAATAACCCGTTGATGTTTCAGCGTTAAGGAAAACGCTCTTAAAGCTTGCGGGTGGCGGCATAATCCGCGGCGAGGCGCAGCGTTTCGCCCGCTTTTCCAAACGGCGCGAGCGCCGCATGCGCTTCTCCGACGCGTTGCAAAAGCCGTTCGCGCGCGCCTTCGACGCCCAGCAATCCGACCAGCGTCGCCTTGCCGCTCGCGGCGTCCTTGCCGACCGCCTTGCCGATGGTCGCGGCGTCGCCTTCGACGTCAAGCAGGTCGTCGGCGATCTGGAACGCCGCGCCGAAGGCCTCTCCGAAACGCGAAAGCGCGGCGCGCCGTGTCGCATCGGCCTGTCCGAGAATGCCGCCGGCGATACCGGCGAAACGCAGGAGCGCGCCGGTTTTCATGCGCTGCAAGGTGACGACGCCGCTTTCATCGAGCGCGGGCTGTCCGAAGCGGCCTTCGGCTGCGAGATCGAGCATCTGGCCGCCCGCCATTCCGCCGAGACCCGCGGCGCGCGCAAGCTCGGCCACGAGCGCGATCCGCACCGCGCTGTCCGGATGGGTTTGCGGCCGTGCGAGGAGGTCGAACGCGAAGGTGAGCAGGCTGTCGCCGGCCAGGATCGCGGTCGCTTCGTCAAAGGCCTTGTGCAAGGCCGGCCGGCCGCGGCGCATGGCGTCGTCGTCCATGGCCGGAAGATCGTCATGTGCGAGCGAATAACAATGCACGCATTCCAGCGCGGCCCCGGTCATCAGCGCCTGTTCGCGCGGAACGGAAAAAAGCTTCGCACTTTCGGCCACCAGAAACGGGCGCAATCGCTTTCCGCCTGCAAGCGACGCATAACGCATCGCTTCGAGCAGCCGCGCCGGCCGCGCGATCTCGCCCTCGGCGGGGCGCGCCAAAAACAAGGTCTCGAGAAAGGCCTCGAATTCGGAGGCGAACGCGTCGAGCCGCGCGGTGAATTGAGAAAGGGACATATCGGCCACGGCAGCGCCATGAAGTCGCAGCAGGAAGGACAGGTGGGAGCTTTTACAGGATTTCCATTAAAGAAGGGACAGTGAACCCGCGGGTTCGTGTCCGACCATTGCGGCGCCGATGAGCGATCCCGATTTCAATCCAGTCCCGCGCCGGCCGCGTCCGCGCTATTTGCATTGGATAGGCGTCGCTGTCGTTGCCTTTCTTGTGCTGCCCTATCTCGTTGCGCCGCTCTATCTGTTCGTCACGCCCATTTCGACGCCCATGCTCTGGCGCTACGTCACCGGGCAGCGGGTGGTGCGGATCGTCATGCCGCTCGACTCGATCTCTCCTGCCGTGCCGGTCGCGGTGATCGCGGCCGAGGACCAGCGCTTTTGCTCGCATGGCGGGATCGACTGGGACGGGTTGTGGCAGGCGATCGAGGACGCCGAAGACGTCGAGGATCTGCGCGGCGGTTCCACCGTCACGCAGCAGACCGTGAAGAATCTCTTTCTGTGGCCGGGCCGCTCGTATGTGCGCAAGGCGCTGGAATTTCCGCTCAGCAGCTGGGTCGATCTGATTCTGCCCAAACGGCGGATCATGGAGCTCTATCTCAATGTCGCGGAATGGGGCCCGAATGGGGAGTTCGGCGTGGAGGCCGGCAGCCGCCGCGCCTTCAACCGGCCGGCGCGCGATCTGAACCATGGCGAGGCCGCTTTGCTGGTGGCGATCCTGCCCAATCCGGTGGTCCGCAACGCCCGCCAGCCGGGACCCCAGGTCCGCAGGCTCGCCGCCATTTACGAACGCCGCGCCGTGGCCCTGGGCGCGCTTGCCGCCTGTATCCGTCGCGGCCGCTAGTGTGGTGGTTCAGAAATTCCCTTCATTCTCGCCGCGAGTCCGTCAAGGGAATTTCTGGACCAAAACCACACTAGAATCATAATGTTGCTAGTGTCCTTCGATTCCGAAGTTCGCTTGCAAAGGCGCCGCAGAATGAAACGAACTTCGGAATCGGGACACTGGCCGGAATCGGGACACTAGCCTTGCGAGGAGGCTTCCTCTATAAGCCCCATCAAATCCGAATAGCCGGTCCGGCGCCGCGTGCCGGGCCCTTTTTTCTTCAAGGAGTTCAACGCCATGGCTGTCCCCAAACGGAAAACGTCGCCGTCCCGCCGCGGCATGCGGCGCTCCGCCGACGCGCTCAAGCAGCCGACCTATATCGAAGACAAGGATTCCGGCGAGCTGCGCCGCCCGCACCATATCGATCTGAAGACCGGTATGTATAAGGGCCGCCAGGTGCTCAAGGCCAAGGCCGACGTCGAGGCCTAAGGGTCAAGGACCGCAGGGGAGGATCGTCATGTATCTCGTCGGCTTTCCCCTGCTGCTGATCCCGTTCGCGATCTACAACATGATCGCGTTTCTGTTCCGGATCGGTTTCAGCGACACGCTGTTCACGATCCCGATGCTGTCGAAGGCGACGCTCAGCGTCACCACCAGCGATCTGCTGCTGATCCTGTCGATCTGCCTGCTGTTCGTCGAAATCCTGAAAGCGACCCGCGTCGGCACCCGTTCGATCGTCGATCACATCCTGTCGTTCATCCTTTTCATCGTGATGCTCGGCGAATTCATGATCGTGCCCTGGGCGGCAACCTCGACCTTCCTCTTGATGCTTGTCATCGCGCTGGTGGACGTGGTCGGCGGCTTCTCGGTTTCCATCCGCACCGCGCAACGCGACATCGGCGTTGAGGGCATGGATCAGCTGAGCCGCTCGTAAACCGGCCGCCGATCCCGCAAGCCCCTGGCATGAGCCGCGACTTCCATTTACCCGGCCGCTCGCCCGTCTTCGCCCGCGAAGGCATGGCTGCGACCTCGCATCCGCTCGCGAGCCTCGCGGCCATCGAGACATTGCGCGCCGGCGGCAATGCGGCCGACGCCGCGGTCACGGCCGTGGCGCTGCTCAGCGTGATCGAGCCGCAAATGACCGGCATCGGCGGCGATTGCTTTTGTCTGGTCGCGAAGCCGGGCAGCCCGGTCTGGGGCTATAACGGTTCCGGGCGGAGCGGCGCGGCGATGAGCCTCGACGCCCTGCTGGCGGAGGGGCTCACAGGATCGATCCCGCTGGAATCGATCCATGCCATCACGATCCCGGGCGCGGTCGATGCCTGGGAGACGATCCTCAAAGTGCATGGCCGCTTCGGGCTCGACCGGGCATTGTCGCCCGCGATCCGCGCGGCGGAAGACGGCTATGCGATCCTGCCGCGCATCGCGCTCGACTGGTCGCTCGCGGCGGGCCGCCTGCGCAAGGACAAAGGCGCAACGCTGCATTACCTGCCCGGCGGCGAGCCGCCGGCGGCGGGCGATATCGTCCGGCTGCCGGCGCTCGCCGCGACATTGAAACGAATCGCAAAGAACGGATCGCGCGAATTTTACGACACGGACATCGCGCAGGATATCGTCGACACGATTGCGTCGCGCGGCAACACGCTCGCCGCGGCCGATTTCGCCGCATATCGCGGCGAGGACGTGATCCCGATCTCCTCGAATTATCGCGGTCTCGACATCGTCGAATTACCGCCGAACGGGCAGGGGTTGGCGGCGCTCGTCCTTCTGAACATTCTCGAAGGCTTCGACATGGCCGCGCTCGATCCCGTGGGCGCGGAGCGCGCGCATATCGCGCTCGAAGCCGGCCGCCTCGCTTATGCGGTGCGCGACACGCATATCGCCGATCCCGCCTTCATGCGCATGGCGACGCCGCGCCTGCTCGATCGCGGCTTCGCCGCCGATCTCGCCGGCATGATCGACCGCACGCGCCGGTCGGATTTGCCGCAGGCGCCCGGTCCGCGCGGCGACACCACGCTGGTGACGATCGTCGACCGCGACCGCAACGCGGTCTCCATCATCAATTCGCTGTTCGTGCCGTTCGGCTCGGCCGTTGCAACAGAGAAGACCGGGATCATGCTGCATAATCGCGGCATGAGTTTCGTGCTCGACCCGAAACATCCCAATTGCACAGGGCCGCGAAAGCGTCCGATGCACACCATCATTCCCGCGCTCGCCATGCGCGACGGCCGCTGCGAGATGGCGTTCGGCGTGATGGGCGGCTCCTATCAGGCGATGGGGCACGCGCAGTTCGTGTCGAACCTTGTCGATTACGGAATGGACGTGCAGGCGGCGATCGATGCGCCGCGTTATTTCTTCGAAGGGACGAAGACAATGATCGAGCGCGGCCTGCCGCAGAGTGCGATCGACGGCCTCAAGAGCCGCGGCCACGATGTGATGGTGCGTCCGCTGCCGCTCGGCGGCGGACAGGCGGTGCGGATCGACTGGGAGCGCGGAATCCTGATCGGCGGCTCCGACGCGCGCAAGGATGGTTGTGCGCTCGGTTACTGAAATATGAAAGTCTGAAGCCTTACAGCGATCGAAGACGCAGGCGTCCGGGTTGCACGCGAGCTTGCGCCGCGCCGTAGAGGCGCGAGGCCTCCTCGGGCGCGAGGCGGCGCTTTTCGCGCGTCTGCGGAAGTCCCTCGGCGGTCGCAATCAGGTGAGCGAGAAAGGCCGCTGAAGCGCGCGTTCGCGGCATCTGCCGGGCGCTGTCCCGCGGTTTGACGGGGCTGACCACGACGAGATCGCGGCGCGTTGACGCCTTGGCTTCCGCGGGCCGGCGATAATAGCCCCGCGAGGCATCGCCGCCACGAACCGGTCCGATTTCGATCATCAGGGGCTCCCTGTTTCATTTCGGGACATTTCGTCCTCGTTCGAAAGGGAGGTCGCAAGCGCCGTGCCGCGCGATAACGGGCGCTTTTGCGGAAATAACGCGTGCAATGCAGGTGCCTGATTTTCCTGTTTTTTTAAGTTTCTGCCGTATTTTGTGTTCCGGCTTGCCGCATTCCTGTGACCGCGGCAGTCCCGAAAAGGGTCGATTGTGGCGAGCAAGAAACAAAAACCTGCTGGCGCCAGGCGTGAGTTTGTGGACGGGGTCGAACCGTGTCTGGTGGGTACGCCAGACGCGCCGGCCGTGGCCATGCATGGCCAGATCGATCACGGTTCAATTCTGCAATCGGTCGGCGAAGCGCCGTATGAATGGCGGATCGACACCGACACGCTGACCTGGGGGTCCAACGCGGCGCAGGTCCTGGGCATTCGCGACACCGCGCTGATCGCGAGCGGGCGCGCTTACGCCAATCTCGTGGATCCAGGCAACGCGCAAACGCGCTTCGACGCCGTGATGAATTCGAAAATCAAGGACGAGGGCAAGGGCGTCCCTTATCAGGTGGAATATTGCCTGCGCTCCGCGCCGCGTTCGGAAAAGAGCTGGATCGAGGATAGCGGACGCTGGTTCGCCGGTCCCGACGGGCGGCCAATGCGATCGCATGGCGTGATCCGCTGCATCAGCGAGCGCCACGCACGCGAACAGGAACTCGCGTATCTGTCGCAATTCGACGGCCTGACCGGGGAGACCAATCGCTGGCATCTCTCCAAGATTCTCGAGAACACCTTGCAGGATTCGATCCGCGCGCGGCAATCCTGCGGATTCCTGCTGGTTGCGGTCGACAATCTCGCGCGCATCAACGAGGCCTATGGTTACGATGTCGCCGACGAGGTCATCGGCGCCGTCGCCAAGCGCCTGCGCACCAAGATGCGGGCCGACGATTGCCTCGGGCGTTTCTCCGGAAACAAGTTCGGCGTGATCCTGCGAAATTGCTCGCCGGAGGAAATCCTCGTCGCGGCCGAGCGCTTCCTGGTCGGGGTCCGCGACAACGTGGTGATGACCACGGTGGGACCGGTCGCCGTCACCGCGACCATCGGCGGCGTCACCGCGCCGCGCCACGCCCGCACCGTCCACGAAATTCTGTCACGCGCGCAGGAAACGCTCGATCGCGCCAAGGCCAAGCGGCCGGGCTCGTTCTTCGCCTATCAGCCGAATATCGAGCGGGAGGCGCTGCGCCAGGAGAATGTCCGTTCCGCCGAGAAGATCGTGACCGCGCTGAACGACCGGCGCATCCTTCTGGCCTATGAACCGGTGGTCGGCACGCAAGACCGCAAGACCGCGTTCTACGAATGCCTGATGCGGATCCAGCGTGCGGACGGCACGCTCATCCCGGCCAGTGAAATCATTCCCGTGGCGGAGCGCCTTGGCCTCGTGCGGCTGCTCGATCATCGCGTGCTCGAACTCGCCATCGCCGAGCTTGCGGCGTCACCGGAGATCAGCGCGAGCCTCAATGTCTCGCCGGCTTCCACCACCGATCCCGATTGGTGGGCGCGGCTGGACGCGCTGCTGCGCAGCCATCCCGATGTTGCCCGGCGCCTGATCGTGGAAATCACGGAAATGGCCGCGATCCACGACATCGACGATACCCGCGGCTTTGTCACGCGCGTGAAGGATTTCGGATGCCGGATCGCCATCGACGATTTCGGCGCCGGCTATACCTCGTTCCGCAACCTGCGCAAGCTCGGCGTCGATATTGTGAAGATCGACGGCGCCTTCGTGCAGAATCTGACGCGCTCGGAGGACGATCGCGCGTTTGTGCGGACGCTGATCGAACTCGGCCGCCGCCTCGGGATCGAGACCGTCGCCGAATGGGTGCAGGACGAGCAGGCGGCAGCGCTGCTTGCGTCCTGGGGCTGTCACTATCTGCAGGGCGCGTTGATCGGCCGCGCCACCATCGAAAAGCCGTGGGCTGGCGCGCCGGCCTTGCGCGCGACGCCGGCCATTTCCGCCTGAGGCCTCGTAAACGGCCTATTGCTTGTCCGGATCGGTCATCTTGTCGAGACGCTTTTGCATCTCTTCAAGCTGGCGTTTCATGGTGTCGATGTCGCCCGACGGCTCCGCGGGCTTGTCGCCCGACGCGGGCTGGTCCTTGCGCACGAACGGCGCAAATAGCCCGAACGCCTTCTCGAACATTTCCATGTTCCGGCGCACTTGCTCCTCGAGCGGACCGAACCCGGTCGCGCCGAACGCCGACGCCATCTGGTTGCGGAATTTTTCCTGTTCGCGGGTGAGCGATTCCAGCGAGACTTCGAGATAGCGCGGGACCAGCATCTGCATGCTGTCGCCGTAGAAGCGGATGAGCTGGCGCAGGAAGTTGATCGGAAGAAGGTTTTGTCCGCCTTCCTTGTTCTCCTGTTCGAAGATGATCTGGGCGAGCACCGCGCGGGTGATTTCCTCGCCGGTCTTGGCGTCGAACACGACGAAATCGTCGCCTTCCTTCACCATGGTCGCGAGGTCTTCCAGCGTCACATAGGTGCTGGTGCCGGTATTGTAGAGGCGCCGGTTGGCGTATTTCTTGATCGTGATCGGTTCTTCGGATTTGGTCATGGTCACTCGTTTACAGACGCCGCACGCCGACAGGGCTGGATGCTGGACGTAAAATAGGCGCTTTCTAAAGACCGGGCCACCGTTTTGTGCAGGGCACCCCGCCGAATGGCGGAGAGCCCCTGTCATTTGCGGGCCGTTTCGGCCGTGCTATCGAAGGTTCAGCACATCAAGGAGCGTTATCCATGAGAGACGATATCGTCATCGTCGGCGCGGCGCGCACGCCGGTTGGAGCTTTCAACGGGGTCTTCGCGAGCCTGCCGGCGCACGAATTGGGCAAGATCGCCATCAAGGAGGCGCTCAAGCGCGCCGGACTGGACGGGCCGAAGGTGTCCGAGGTGATCATGGGCCAGATTCTGACCGCCGGGCAGGGACAGAACCCGGCGCGCCAGGCCTCCATCGCCGCCGGCATTCCGGTCGAGAGCCCGGCCTGGGGGGTCAACCAGCTTTGCGGTTCTGGCCTGCGCGCGGTCGCGCTCGGCTATCAGGCGATCCTCAACGGCGATTCCGAAATCGTGGTCGCCGGCGGCCAGGAATCCATGAGCCAGGCGCCGCATTGCGCGCATTTGCGCGACGGAACCAAGATGGGCGATCTGAAGATGATCGACACCATGATCAAGGACGGTCTCTGGGACGCCTTCAACGGCTATCACATGGGCAACACGGCGGAGAATATCGCCAAGCAATGGCAGATCACCCGCCAGCAGCAGGATGAACTCGCGGTCGGCTCGCAGAACAAGGCGGAGGCCGCGCAGAAGGCCGGCAAGTTCAAGGACGAGATCGTTCCTGTCACGGTGAAGTCGCGCAAGGGCGACACCGTGGTGGATGCCGACGAATATCCCAAGCACGGCACCACGATGGAAACGCTCGGCAAGCTGCGTCCCGCCTTCGACAAGGAAGGCTCGGTGACCGCCGGCAACGCCTCGGGCATCAATGACGGCGCCGCGGCCGTCGTCCTGATGAAGGCGAGCCAGGCGCAGAAGGAAGGCCGCCCGATCCTCGGACGCATCGTGTCGTGGGCGCATGCGGGCGTCGATCCCGCGATCATGGGCACGGGGCCGATCCCTGCCTCGCGCATGGCGCTGAAAAAAGCCGGCTGGAAGGCCGAGGATCTCGACCTGATCGAGGCGAACGAGGCCTTCGCCGCGCCGGCCTGCGCGGTCAACAAGGATCTCGGCTGGGACACCTCGAAGGTCAATGTCACTGGCGGCGCGATCGCGCTCGGTCATCCGATCGGGGCCTCCGGCGCGCGCGTGCTGGTGACGCTTCTGCACGAGATGGCGAAGCGCAAGTCCAAGAAGGGTCTTGCGACCTTGTGCATCGGCGGCGGCATGGGCATCGCCATGTGTATTGAGCGCTGAGTGGTAATTCGGACCGCATCTGGCGAAACGAGCGCGGAAATTCAGGCGACGCATCGAGCCATCTAGAATGTAGAGGATAGAGTGCTCGCACCGCGCGAAAAGACGAAGGCGCTTAGACGGCTTGCGACCAAGCGAAAACGAACCCGCATGAAGGGGTACCGCACGCTAGGTGACTACAAGGGTGGCCGTTATGATTGTAACTATGTTTCGCCCTGGTCGAAATCTGCGCACAACGTCAACGCAAAGGTGATGATCGTCGGGCACGATTGGTCATCTGAAGAGTGGATGCGTGGCCCGGTCGACAAGCAGAGCGCCGAACGAGGCTACAGCGATCGTTTCCCAACGAATAGAAATCTGTTCGATCTCCTCAAGCGGCACTTTGACCTTTGTTTTTCTGATGTTTACGCAACAAATGCTTTCCCTTTTATCAAGAAAGGAAATTCTCAAGGCTCGATCAGCCATAGGGATTTGCAATGGGCCGTCTGCAAATTCTTGCTGCCGCAAATAGAAATAATTCAGCCCGTGATCGTGATCTGCTTGGGAAAAGCGACCTTCAATGCTGTTCGTGGGGCGTGCGGGGAGGCTAAGATCTCGAAGCTAGACGACGCGATCAAGAAGCATTTTTCACGAAATCCAATGATTTTTGCCGTCGCACATACGGGCAGTCTAACGACAAACCTCAGAGGACGCAGACAAATTGATCGCGACTGGGCGGCACTGCGTCGTCGATTTGACAAGCTGCGCGCCAAGCGCTGACTTTAGGCGCACACGACCAAATGCGATGATGGCCGGGCTTGACCCGGCCGCCTTCGTTTTGGGAATGTGAAAAAACAGAAAAATCCAAAGCCGGTAAATCCGGCGGGCGAAAACCGGGAGGAATTCATGTCACGCGTAGCGATAGTCACCGGCGGCACACGCGGCATCGGTGAGGCGATTTCAAAAGCCCTGAAGGCTGCCGGGTACAAGGTCGCGGCCAATTACGCCGGCAACGACGAAGCCGCGCAGAAGTTCAAGAGCGCGACCGGCATCCCGGTCTACAAATGGGACGTGTCGAATTACGACGCCTGCGCAGCCGGCCTGAAACAGGTCGAGGCCGATCTGGGTCCGATCGAGGTCCTGATCAATAATGCCGGTATTACGAAAGACACGATGTTCCATCGCATGACGCTCGAACAATGGAACGCGGTCATCAACACCAATCTCGGCTCGCTGTTCAATATGACGCGCCCCGTGATCGAGGGCATGCGCGCGCGCAAGTTCGGGCGCATCGTCAATATTTCTTCCATCAATGGCCAGAAGGGCCAGATGGGGCAGGTGAATTATTCCGCGGCCAAGGCCGGCGACATCGGCTTCACCAAGGCGCTGGCGCAGGAAGGCGCCAAGAGCGGAATCACCGTCAATGCCATTTGCCCCGGTTACATCGCGACCGAAATGGTCAAGGCCGTGCCGCAGGACGTGCTCGAAAAGAATATTCTGCCGCACATCCCGGCCGGACGTCTCGGCGAACCCGAAGAGATCGCGCGCTGCGTGGTGTTTCTCGTCTCCGACGAATCCGGCTTCATCACGGGAGCGACGCTCACCGCCAATGGCGGTCAGTACATGGCGTAAGCGGAGATGATCGGATTTCTCCTCACGTCGCTGGTGCTCGAACTCACACCCGGTCCGAATATGGGCACGCTCGCATCGCTGACCCTCGAACGAGGCCGCGCTGCCGGGCTTGCCGTGGTCGCCGGCGTCGCGCTCGGGCTTGCGGTCATCGGCGCACTGGCCGCATTCGGACTGGCGGCGCTGATCGCGGAAAGTCCCGCTCTCTATCAGGCGCTGCGCTGGGCCGGCATCCTGTATCTGCTCTATCTCGCTTACGACGCCTGGCGCGACGCCGGACAGGGCGCGGACATCGCCTTCACGTCTCAAGGCGCAGGCTCGCTGTTCCTGCGCGGCCTTACGCTCAACCTGCTCAATCCGAAAGCGGCGATTTTCTACATCGCCGTGCTTCCGACTTTCATCGACGCGGCGCGTGGCGCGGTGCTCGCACAAAATCTCGTACTGGTCGCAATCTATGTCGCGGTCGCGACCGCGATTCACGCGGGCGTCGTTCTGCTTGCCGCGCGATTGCGGCCGCTCCTGATGGAGGGAGCCGGCGAGCGGCTCATGCGGCGCGCGCTTGCCGGCGTGATGGCGATGATCGCGGTCTGGTTCGCCTGGGAAACGCGCTGAGGATCAAGCCGGAATGCGTCCGACCCTGATCGGCTTCACCGCCATCCTGATGTGGTCGTTGCTGGCGCTGCTCACGGCGGCGTCGGGCAAGGTGCCGCCGTTCCAGCTCGCGGCGATGACCTTTGCGATCGGCGGATCGATGGGCGCCGTGTCCTGGATATTCCGCAAGGGCGCGGCCGCCGCCTTGCGCCAGCGGCCGGAGGTCTGGGCGCTCGGGATATTCGGTCTCTTCGGCTATCACGCGCTTTATTTCTTCGCGCTGCGCCTCGCGCCGCCGGCCGAATCCGGATTGATCAATTATCTGTGGCCGCTCCTGATCGTGTTGTTCTCGGCTTTCCTGCCGGGCGAAAAACTGAAATCCCATCACATCGCAGGCGCCGTGCTCGGTCTGATCGGGACCGTCGTGCTGGTCGCAGGCCGCGCGCAACTCGGCTTCGCGCCGGAATTCATCCCCGGCTATTGCGCGGCCTTTGTCGCGGCCTTCGTGTGGGCGATCTATTCGGTGATGTCGCGCCGCTTCGCCGCCGTGCCGACCGACGCGGTGGTCGGGTTCTGCTTGGCGACAGCCATTCTCGGCGCGGTCTTTCATCTGATGTTCGAGACGACCTTGTGGCCGTCATCGGCGGGCGAATGGCTCGCGGTGCTGGCGCTGGGCTTGGGTCCCGTGGGCGCCGCCTTCTATGTCTGGGATATCGGCATGAAGCAGGGCGATATCCGCGTTCTTGGAGCGGCGTCTTACGCGGCGCCCGTGCTGTCGACCCTCTTTCTGGTGCTGGCCGGCTACGCGCAGCCGACGCTCTCGCTGGCGCTCGCGGCCGCGTTGATCGCAGGCGGGGGACTGATCGCGGCCAAGGATATGATTCTCAGGCGAAAGTAGTAATTTCAAAGCATGGTCTCTTCCGAAAACCGGTTCCCACTTTTCGGGATCATGCTTCAGGCGCCCAGCCCTTTGGCGCGAGCTCGAAGCCTGCGAATTCGAAGCCGGGCGAGACCGTGCAGCCCACAAGCGTCCAGTCGCCGCGCGTTTCGGCGGCCTGCCAATGTCCGGCCGGAACGATCGCCTGCGGGATTTCGCCCGCTGCAAGATCGGGGCCGAGCGCGACGGCGTGCTTCGCGCCGCCGTCCGCGATGGTCAGCTTAAGCGGCGCGCCGGCATGCCAATGCCAGACTTCGACCGCGTCCACGCGATGCCAATGCGACCGCTCTCCGCGCGCCAGCAGGAAATAGATCGCGGTCGACGCGGCGCGTCCCGCCGCGTCGAGGCGCTGATCCCGAAACGTCTCGCGATAATGCCCGCCTTCCGGATGCGGCATGAGCTCGAGCAGGCGGATGATGTCGGCGGCGGTCAGCGCGGCCATCGCCCGGTTAGAACTTGTTCTTGCGCATGCGGATTTCAGCGAACACCTCTTCCGCGCTCTTGCCTGCAAGCCCCACAGCCGCGGCGACAGACGGAACATCCGCGCGCAGGAAGCAATTGAACTTTTTTTCCGCGCCGATGGTCGAGGGCAGCGTCGGCTTGCCCGCCGCGCGTAGCGCGTCGGCCTCCCTGGCGCGCGCTTTCAGATCCGGATTATCCGGCTCGATGGTCAGGGCGAACTTGATATTGGCCTGCGTATATTCATGGCCGCAATGGAACGCCATGTCGTCGGGCAGCGCGCGCAGCTTCAACAGCGAGTGCCACATCTGCGGCATGGCGCCTTCGATCACGCGCCCGCATCCGGCCGAGAACAGCGTATCGGCGAGGAATGCGATCTTCTCGGAATCGAAGATGTAGCAGATGTGATCGAGTGTGTGGCCGGGCGTCTCGAGCACGCGCGCCGTCAGGCTGCCGACTTTCACCGTGCCGCCTTCGCCGATCGTTTCATCGACGCCTTTGAATTGGTCGCTGCGCGGGCCGACCACGCGGCATTTGTGCTTCCGCTTCAGTTCGGCGACGCCGGCGGTGTGGTCGTTGTGGTGATGCGTGACCAGGATATCGGTCAGCATCCAGCCGGTCGCTGCAAGCGCCGCCTCCACGGCGGCGGCTTCCGGAGCGTCGATGGATGCGGTCGCGCCGGTTTGCGGATCGTGGATGAGCGCGCCGAAATTATCGGAGAGGCAATTGAAAAGATGTGTTTTTGCAGCCATGTCGGTTCCGTCAGGGTCCCTTGAAATGAAGTGGGTTCGGCATGTGTAACGCTATCATGCCGGGATCGTTGCCGGGACGTTAAGCAGAATTACGTCCGCTGTCTTAAGCTTTTATAATTTGTGTTAGCGTGCCGCCATGTCGCTCGATGTCGTCGATCTTCGCAATTTCTATTCGCAGGGGCTTGGCATTGTCGCCCGCCGTTTTGTCGGCCGCGGCATCCGTTCGCGCTGGCCGGATCTGCACGGATTGCGGCTCGCGGGCATCGGCTATGCGACGCCCTATCTCGGACTGTTCCGCGAGGAGGCCGAGCGCTGTCTCGCCTTCATGCCGGCGGCGCAGGGCGTCATCAAATGGCCCTCGAGCCGCCCAGCGCTCGCGGCTTTGGTGGACGACACGGCATTGCCGCTGACCGATTCGGCGGTCGACCGCGTGCTGCTGGTGCACGCGCTTGAAATGGCCGACGACGCATTCGCGCTGTTGCGCGAAGCCTGGCGGGTGCTCTCTCCGAACGGGCGGCTTCTGGCGGTGATCCCGAACCGGCGCGGTCTCTGGGCGCGCACGGACACGACGCCGTTCGGTTACGGGCGGCCTTATTCGCGCGCGCAGATCACGGCCATCCTGCGCGAGACCTGGTTCACGCCGAATAGCTGGGGCGAAGCGCTTTATGTGCCGCCGGTCGCGCGCGGATGGTTCCTGCGCACGGCGGTCGCCTGGGAGCGGACGGGTTCGACGATCTCGGCGCCGTTCGCGGGCGTCCACATCGTGGAAGCGACCAAGCAGGTTTATCGCGCGATCCCGGCGCGCCGCGAAAAGCGCCAGCTGGTGCCGGGACTGGAACCGGTGCTTGCGCCGTCGGCGGGCGGCGCCGCGCGCACGCATCGCGGCTAGTTTTTATTGCCGCGCATCTTCCGGCGAATCGGTTTCCGCCTCACCGGATTGCGGTCTGGGCCGGCCAGCCGGGCGATTATTCGTTCGGCTGCGGATTGGGCTCCGGCTGCGTTCCCTCGTCGGATCCTTCGTCGCCAGGCACGCCACTTTGCGCGCCGCCCTGCATGTCGCGATGAGGACGCCGGCGGGGACGGCGCGAAAAGCGGTCGCCCTGCGAGTCGTGACCGTTCGGGCCTGCATTCTGCTGCGGCTGGCCGCCCGTGATGAAGGACGGCAGGCTGTTCAGGTCGCCATCCGATCCGCCGGATGGCTGCGCCGGGCGATTGTCATAGCGCGGCTGATTCTCCTGACGCGGTTGATGGTCTTGCCGCGGTTCCTGACGATCCTGCCGCTCATAGCGCGGCTGGTTGTTGTTCTGCTGGCGGGGTTGGTTGCCCTGCTGAAAATCGCGCTGCTGATAAGGCTGCTGATGTTCGCGCGGGGAATGCGGCTCGCCGCCGCCGGATTGAGGCTGCACGATGCCGTCGTCGTCGCCGTCGAAATTGTCGTCGGAGCGCTGTTCGCCGCCGCCGGACTGCGGCGGCTGTTGCTGATAGGGCGTGTTCTGCCGGAACTGCTCCTGCGCCGCCGCGATCAAGCGGAAATAATGCTCGGCGTGCTGATAGTAGTTTTCCGCCGCGACCGGATCGCCCGACGATGCCGCGTCGCGGGCCAGCTGAATATATTTCTCGGCGACATGGTTGGCGGTGCCCCGGATTTTCACGTCGGGACCGTTCGATTCGTAAACGCGCGTCAGCGGATTGTGATGTTTGCCGCCGCCTCCGCCTCCGCCGCCCCCACGATTGCGACCCCGCATGCGATGATGCTTGTTTTGACCGTTCCTCATAGCCTGCCTTTTCGCCAACCCTTGTTGATGGCGGTGTTACCGCCGGATGCTTTCACTTTCAGTATCGAAACCCTGGAAGCCCAACCCCGCCGATTCGCCGAATCGTCACGATGATTTTTTGCAACGCGCGAACCGTTCCGGCTTCTCGAAAAAAGAGAAAGCCGACAAGCGGCGCCGTCCGTTCTCCACCGCTTTACATCGTGTGACCTTGATACTCCGTTTGGCGCTCATCGGCGCCCTTGCTTCGCTTTCCGGCCGAGGCGCGCAACGGCGCTGTGCCGTCGAGTGCGACCAAGCGGTGAAGCATTCCGATCAAAATCGGCAATCCGTTAATTCGTTCGACCTGTTTCGTTCGACGTGTTTCGTCCGATTGGACCGCGGCTTTCGCCTTGCCCGCCGCAGCCTCTCGGAGCCGTGCTCCGGGCCTTGTCGCGGCGGCCTTCGGGTCGATTTCGTGGCCAGAAGCTAGTCGGTCTTGTCCCATATTCCAAGCGATTTTTTGAGCCTCCGGAATGCGTCCGGATCATGACGCAACCACGAGGGTCAGGGCGCGTGGAATGCCGGCAAGGTCGGCCCTGGCCTGCGCCGCGGGTGTCAGCCCCGCGTTAGCCATGATGTCCGATACGGCCGCGAGCTGGCCCGCGCCAAGCTCGACCACAAGCGCGCCGCCTGGCGAGAGCAGACGCCGCGCGTCGGCGGCGATCGCGCGATAAGCCGCAAGACCGTCCACACCGCCATCGAGCGCAAGACGCGGATCGTGCTCTCGCACGTCCGTCTGCAGATGGTCGATATCTCCTGATTCGATATAGGGCGGATTCGAAACCAGAAGATCGAAGGGACCGCGCAAGGCCGCCGAATAATCGCAGGCTGCGAACATCGCGCGATCGGAAAGTTGCAGATCGGCCGCGTTGGCGCGCGCGGTCGCGAGTGCGCCAGCGCTGAGATCGGTCCCGATACCGGACGCTCGCGGCAATTCGCGCAGCAATGCGAGCAGGATCGCGCCGGACCCCGTGCCGAGATCGGCGATCCGCAGCGGATGGTCGCGGCGGTCATGCATGGCCGCGAGCGCGGCCTCGACGACGGTTTCGGTTTCCGGCCGCGGCACCAGCGTGTCCGCCGACAGCCGAAACGGCAGGCCCCAGAATTCCTTGCCTCCGAGAATGCGCGCGACCGGTTCGCGGCGCAGGCGCCGGGTCGCCAATGCGCTGAGGGCTTTTGCGTCCACCGCCGACAGGATCCGGTCCGTTTGGGTCGCGAGCGAAGTGTGATCGATCGCGAGCGCCGCGCAGATCAGAAGCCGGGCATCGAGATCGGCGGATTCGATTCCATCTTCGCGCAGGAGACCGGCAAGCAGACGGCGGGCCTGCATCGCGCTCATTCCGGCGGACAGCGTCTCGGCCATCGTCATCACGCGCCCGTCTGCGCCGCGAGAAGCGCGGCCTGGTTCTCCGTGACCAGCGCGTCGATGATCTCGCCAAGCGCTTCGCCCTCGATCACCTGCGGCAGCTTGTAGAGCGTCAGGTTGATCCGGTGGTCGGTCACGCGCCCTTGCGGAAAATTATAGGTGCGGATGCGCTCGGAACGGTCGCCGGAGCCGATCTGGTCGCGCCGGTCGGCCGAGCGCGCGGCGTCGCGCTTCTCGCGTTCATATTCGTAAAGTCTGGATCGCAGGATCGCCATCGCCTTGGCCTTGTTGCGGTGCTGCGAGCGGTCTTCCTGCATGGCGATCACAATGCCGGTGGGCAGGTGCGTGAGCCGGATCGCGGATTCGGTCTTGTTGACGTGCTGGCCGCCGGCGCCGCTGGCGCGCAAGGTGTCGATCTTCAGGTCCTCATCCCGGATCGTCACGTCCACGTCTTCGACCTCGGGCAGGACGGCGACGGTCGCGGCGGAGGTATGGATGCGTCCGGAGGCTTCGGTGTCCGGCACGCGCTGCACGCGATGCACGCCGGATTCAAATTTCATTTTCGAAAAGGCGCCGCGTCCGCGGATTTCGGCGATGATCTCCTTGTAGCCGCCGACGCTGCCGGGGCTTTCCGAGACGACTTCGGTCTTCCAGCCCTGCTTCGCGGCATAGCGCTCGTACATGCGAAACAGCACGCCGGCGAACAGCGAGGCCTCGTCGCCGCCGGTGCCGGCGCGGATTTCGAGAATGACATTGCGGTCATCCATCGCATCCTTCGGGATCAGATGGACGCGGATATCCTGTTCGAGCTTGTCGCGGCGCGCCTGCAAGTCGAGCAACTCGGCTTCCGCGATCTGGCGCATGTCGGCATCGGTCGCAGGATCCGCCTTCATGGATTCCAGATCGGCGATCTCGTTGGCCACGGCGCGATAATTCTTCACCGTTTCCACGATCGGGCTGAGCTCGGCGAATTCGCGCGACAGCCGCACGAAAGCGTCGCCCGCGAGCTGGCTTGAAAGTTCAGCCTCCACCTCGGCGTGGCGGGCGAGCAGGGTGTCGAGCTTTGATTCCGGCAACATCGAATCGTCTTACAGTTGAAGGCCTTCGGCGGCGGCGAATTCCTCGATCTGCGTGCGGATCGACACCGAGCCCGAAGGCTTGTCGATCAGCGGCCGCAGCATCGCTTCGGCCTTGGCGGCGTCGAGATCGAGCAGCATGGCCTTGACCGGGCCCATCGCCGACGGCGTGAGCGAGAGCGAACGATAGCCGAGCGCGACCAGCGCCAATGCGCCGACCGGCTTCGAGGCCATTTCGCCGCACAGCGTGACCGATTTCTTGTACTCGCGGCCCTTGTCGGCGATGTCGCGCAGTGCGCGCAGCATCGGGGCCGAGATCGTGTCGAAGCGGTCCGCGACGCGGGTATTGCCGCGATCGATCGCATAAAGGAACTGCGCCAGGTCGTTGGATCCGACCGAGAGAAAATCGACGCGCGGCAACAGCTCGTCGAGCTGGAACAGAAGCGACGGCACCTCCACCATGACGCCGACTTCGACGCGTTCCGGCAATCCATGCCCATGCCGCCGCAGATGGGTGAGTTCGTTTTCGACCATCGCCTTGGCCTGGTCGAATTCATGCACCATGGCGACCATCGGAAACATGATCCTGAGCGCGCGCCCGCTCGAGGCGCGCAGCAATGCGCGGATCTGGCTGCGCATCAGGCCGGGACGATCGAGGCCGAGCCGGATCGCGCGCCATCCGAGCGCGGGGTTTTCCTCCTCGAAGCTGCGCATATAGGGCAGCACTTTGTCGCCGCCGATATCGAGCGTGCGGAATGTGACGGGCTTCTTTCCGGCGGCGTCGAGCACGGCGCGGTAAAGCGCGAGCTGCTCGCCGATGCGCGGCATCGCGGGCGCGATCATGAATTGCAGTTCGGTGCGGAACAGTCCGATGCCGGAGGCGCCGGTCTCCTCGATATGCGGAAGGTCGACGACGAAGCCGGCATTGATCATCAGCGAAATGTCCTTGCCGTCCTTGGTGACGCAAGGCTTGCCGCGCAAAGCCTGATATTGCTCCTGCCGCCGCGCGCGCAGCCGCACGCGTTCGGCATAGGCATTCTCGATGTCCTGTGGCGGGCGGACATAGATTTCTCCACTGGCGCCGTCGACGATGATCGAATCGCCGGCCTCGACGATGCTGGTGGCGTTCTCGATCTGGCCGACCGCGGCAATGCCGAGCGCGCGGGCGACGATGGCGACATGCGATGTCGGCCCGCCTTCCTCCAGCACAAGGCCGCGCAGGCGCTTGCGGTCGTAATCGAGCAAAGCCGCGGGGCCCATCGCGCGCGCGATCAGCACCGCGTTGTCCGGCAATTGATCCTTGCGCGGCGCGTGATCCACGCCCATGAGCTGGCGCATCAGGCGGTTGGCCAGATCGTCGAGATCGTGCAGCCGTTCGCGCAAGTATGGATCGGTCGCGCGCAGCATGCGCGCGCGGGTGTCGGATTGCACGCGCTCGACGCCGGCTTCGGCCGTGAGGCCGCTCGACACCGCTTCGCGCATCCGGTCCAGCCAGCCGCGGTCATGCGCGAACATGCGATAGGCTTCGAGCACCTCGCGCGATTCCGCGCCGTCCGAGACCTCGCCGCGGTCGAGCATGGAATCGACGTCCGCGCGCAATTTATTGATCGCGTCGTCGAGCCGCTTGAGTTCCTTCGGGATGTCGTCGGCGATGAAATTCGTGATGGCGACGCGCGGTTCGTGCAGTACGACATGGCCGAGCGCGATGCCCTCCGCCAGCGCGACGCCAGTGACCATCCGGTGCGGATGCACCGCCGGCTCGGCGCCGGGAAGCGCCAGCGCCGACAATTCGCCGGATGCGATCATCTCGGCGAGCACCATCGAGGTCGTCTGCAGCGCCTCGACCTCTTCCTCCGAGTATGTGCGGTGGGCGCGGTTCTGCACCACGAGAACGCCGAGCGTATTGCCGGCGCGCAGGATCGGAACGCCCATGAAGGAGTGATAGATTTCTTCGCCGGTTTCCGGGCGGTAGGAGAAGGCGGGATGCGATTGCGCGTCCGACAGATTGATCGGATTGGCCTGGCTCGCGACCAGGCCGACGAGACCTTCGTCGGTGCGCATCACGGTCATATGCACCGCTTCGCGCTTGAGGCCTTCGGTGGCGTAAAGCTCGAGCGTTCCGTCCACGCGCAACACGTAGACAGAGCAGACCTCCGCCACCATGTTGGCGGCGATCAGCACAACGATCTTGTCGAGGCGCTCCTGCGCGCTGACTGGCTCCGCCATCACCTCGCGGAGGCGGCGTAGCAGCACGCGCGGACCGCCAAGCGCGCCACGCATGGCTCAAGGTCCTTAAAATAGCCATTTGAGGCTCGCTGAGCGCGCGAACCCCGGTTCAATCTGCCGGTCTGCCTGCGAACGCCCGGCCGCCCGCCGTGGCTTTCCCCAAGGGCTATAGCCAATGCGATGCGTCAGCCGCAAGACAAACAAGATGGAGGCCGGCAACAGAGCCGTGTCACCACGCGTAGCTCGCGCTGATGCGACCGCAGGCGGCCCGGAAACGGTCGGTTTCTGTCAGCCGTGCATAGACGTCCCGAATTGTGGCTTGCGCGGGGAGTTGTAATTCGCCGGCCCATTCGGATTGTGGAATATGTCCAAATACGCGCTCAAAGGCCCCGCCGATATCGGCGCCGGTCGCCGGACGGTCGAGCGATTCGGCCGGCAGCCCTGTTGTTAACAATGCGGCCAGCGTCTCGCGATCGATGAGCGGCAGACGGATCATGTCGGCCTTGGCCACGAGCGACGCCAGCCGGTGATCCGGGTGATTCTCCGATTCGAGCGCGGGCTTCACGTCGCGAAACAGCACGGCGTCGAATGTGTCGGGCGCGGCGGTGAGCAACCGCATGATCTGCGTTTCCTCTTCGGCGACGTAATAGCGGTTGAGGCTGTCGAAACGCGCGTAGCGATAACCGTGCGCGGTCAGGACCGGCTCCCATGAATCCCAGGCCGGCGCGAGCGAATAGGGCGCGAGCGCTTCGATCACGACGACCTTCGGGCGGAAGCGTTTCCAGTCGCCGCCGCGGATCACGTCTTCTTCGGCGCCCTCGACGTCGATCTTGAGAAATTCGAACGAGGCCGGCGCATGCTGATCGCATAGCGCTTTGAGCGTCGTCACTGGCATCGTGATCATTTGCGATGCCTTGCCGAATTCACTTTCGGCCTGGCGCGCATGATCCGCGATCATGGTCGAGAGGCCGTGAAAGTCGTTGACGAGATGGAACGCTGCGTCCCCCTCGGCCGCGCCGACCAGCGCCTGGATATTGCGGTCGCGCGGCCGCACGCCGTTTGCGAGTTGCGACAGCCAGGAATTGGGCTCGACCGCGACCCCGCGCCAGCCGCTCAGATACGAGGCGAACGAGACATTGTCGTAGACCGGGTGTCCGGCGCCGATGTCGATATAGAAGCCGTCGCGCTTATTCGGGAAGCAGCAGCCGAGATACAGATCCTCGAAACGCTGCGAATAGCTCGTCATGGACGGCGTGGTGTCCGCCACCTGCGATTACTTGTCGAGGCCGTAGAGCGCGTGCAGCGTGCGCACCGCAAGCTCGGTATAGGCGGCGTCGATCAGCACCGAGAACTTGATCTCGGAGGTCGTGATCGCCCGGATATTGATGTTGCGATCCGCCAGCGCCTTGAAGGCCTGCGCGGCGACGCCGGCATGGCTGCGCATGCCGATGCCGATGACCGAGACCTTGGCGACGTCGCTTGCGCCGTCGATGCGGTCGAAGCCGATCGTATCCCTGGCCTTGCCGATCACGTCCATCGAACGCTGATAATCGGCGGCCGGCACCGTGAAGGTCAGGTCGGTCGTCTTTCCGTCGGCGGAGACGTTCTGCACGATCATGTCGACATTGATGCTGGCTTCCGCGAGCGGGCCGAAGATCGCGGCCGCGACGCCGGGCTTGTCCTGCACGCGGCGGATGGAGATCTGCGCTTCGTCCTTGGAAAAGGCGATGCCGGTGACGACCTGTTGTTCCACGATTTCCTCCTCGTCGCAGATAAGCGTCCCGGGCGGGTGGTTGGACATCGGATCGATATCCTCGGGTTTCTCGAAACTCGACCGGACGAAAATTCTGACCTTGTGAACCATGCCGAGCTCGACCGAGCGCACCTGCATGACCTTGGCGCCGAGCGAGGCAAGCTCCAGCATTTCCTCGAATGCGATCTTGTCGAGGCGGCGCGCCTTCGGCACCACGCGCGGATCGGTGGTGTAGACGCCGTCGACATCGGTGTAGATGTCGCAGCGGTCGGCATGGATCGCGGCTGCGATCGCGACCGCCGAGGTGTCCGAGCCGCCGCGTCCAAGCGTCGTGACGCGGCCGGACTCTTTATGGATGCCCTGGAAGCCCGCGATCACCGCGACTTCCTTGCGCTCCTTGAAGCGCTTGATCAGCTCGTCGCCGTCGATGCCGAGAATGCGCGCCGCGCCATGCGCGTGCGACGTGACGATCGGAATCTGCCAGCCCTGCCAGGAGCGCGCGGTCACGCCGATCGATTGCAGGACGATGGCGAGCAATCCCGCGGTGACCTGCTCGCCGGAAGCGACGACCGCGTCGTATTCGCGCGCGTCGTGCAGCGCGGACGCGTCGCGGCACCAGGCGACCAGTTCGTTGGTTTTGCCCGCCATCGCCGAGACCACGACGGCGACGTCGTGCCCGGCATCGACCTCACGCTTGACGTGGCGGGCGACGTTGCGGATACGGTCGATATCGGCGACGGAGGTGCCGCCGAATTTCATTACAAGTCGGGCCATTGGGAACGAGAAACCCCGGAAAGACTGCGCTCTTGAGCTTTACCTTTGTCGCATTTTCGAACGAAAAACCGGATTCCGCTTTTCCTGAAAATGCTCCTGAAGGCGCGTATACATACCGATGAGGTTCCAGGGCCGCAACCGCTTCCTCTTTTCCGCTTCCGTTAAAGGGAAGAGGCTTGAAGCGAGGATCGGGTGAAGGGCAATTGTGGTAGAAGCCCCTCATCCGGCGCACTCGCCATCGCTCGCACGCCACCTTCTCCCCGCAAGCGGGGAGAAGGAAAACAGGACAGGTCATGCCGTCAGAGACCGCAACATCCGCTTCGACCATCGACCGGGACGAAGTCGCGCAATTCGAGCGCATCGCCAAAACCTGGTGGGACGAGCGCGGCCCGA
This sequence comes from Pseudorhodoplanes sinuspersici, assembly GCA_945878025.1. Classification (GTDB taxonomy): domain Bacteria; phylum Pseudomonadota; class Alphaproteobacteria; order Rhizobiales; family Xanthobacteraceae; genus Pseudorhodoplanes; species Pseudorhodoplanes sinuspersici_B. The sequence continues at coordinate 24,121 of CAMDXM010000010.1, forward strand.
TGGCGACCTTGCACAAGTTCAATCCGGTGCGGCTGGCCTATATCCGCGATCAGGCGGCGGCGCATTTCAGCCGGGATCCGAAACAGGCCGGCTGCCTTGCCGGGCTTCGCATTCTCGATATCGGCTGCGGCGGCGGCATCCTGTCGGAGCCGCTGGCGCGTCTCGGCGCCGCGATGCTCGGCGCCGACCCGGCGGAAACCAATATCGAAGTGGCGCGCGGCCATGCCGCGCAGGGCGGACTTTCGATCGATTATCGCGCAACGACAGCGGAGGCCTTGGCGGATGCGGGCGAGCGTTTCGACATCGTGCTGGCCATGGAAGTGGTGGAGCATGTCGCCGACGTCGATCTGTTCGTGCGCCGCTGCGGCGAGATGGTGAAGCCCGGCGGCATGATGATCGCGGCGACGCTCAACCGCACCATGAAGAGCTTCGCGCTCGCGATCGTCGGCGCGGAATACATCCTGCGCTGGCTGCCGCGCGGGACGCATCGCTGGGACAAGTTCGTGACGCCCGATGAACTGGAAACGGCGATGAGCCATGCGGATTTGCGGGTCGTGGACGAGCGCGGGGTGATCTACAACCTGCTCTCCGATTCATGGCAATTGTCCGACGACATGGACGTCAATTACATGCTGACGGCGTCGAAGGGTGGCTGATCGTAAGCGATGATCTCATCCCTCCCCGAAGGGGAGGGTGGCCGGCGCCAGCCGGCCGGGTGGGGTTACAGAATAAAGAGTCCGGCGATCGCCCCACCCCGGCTCGCTGTGCTCGCCGACCCTCCCCTCGCGGGGAGGGAAAAGAAATTTCTCATGCAAGACACCGGTTGGCTCTGGGCCGTTTTCACCCTGATCGCGGCGGCCAGTCAGACTGCGCGCAACGCCATGCAGCGCGAATTGACCGCGACGCTCGGCACCGTCGGCGCAACCCATGTGCGCTTCCTGTTCGGCTTTCCGTTCGCGCTGTTGTCGCTGGCCGGGCTGATGCTGGTGACGGGCGCGTCATTGCCGCGTCTTGGCCTGAGCTATTGGCCGTGGATCGCGCTCGGCGCCGGCGCGCAGATCGCGGCGACCATGCTGATGCTCGCGGCCATGGGCGAACGCTCGTTTGTGGTCGCCATCGCGTATATCAAGACCGAGCCGATCCAGGTCGCGCTGTTCGGGCTGATTTTTCTCGGCGATAAACTTTCGCCGGGAATCGTCGCCGCGATCCTGATCGCAACCACGGGCGTGCTCGTGATGTCGCTGAAACCCGGCGGCGCGCCATCCACGAGCTGGAAGCCGATGATCCAGGGCATCGGGGCCGGCGCGATGTTCGCGCTGTCGGCCATCGGCTATCGTGGGGCAATTCTCAATCTCGCCATTCCGGATTTCGTGATGGCGGCGACGGTCACGCTCGCCATCGGACTGGTCCTGCAGGCCGGAGTGCTGTCGCTCTATCTCATGCTGCGCGAACCCAAGGTGATGCGCGACATCGTCACGGCCTGGCGTCCGTCATTGCTCGCCGGTTTTCTTGGCGCGCTCGCCTCGCAATTCTGGTTCCTGGCCTTTGCGATTGCGACCGCGGCCAGCGTGCGCACGCTGGCTCTGGTCGAGGTCTTGTTCGCACAGGCGATTTCGCGCTTCGTGTTCGGTCAGGCCACGACGCAGCGCGAAGCGATCGGTATCGTGCTGGTCGTGATCGGTGTCGCGCTATTGATCTGGTCGCACTGATCGCATCCCGTCATTTCGGGGCGCGGCCCGATGACAGGCTCCGCCGCGAACCCGGAATCCAGAAAAACAAAGAATATCCGGTGTGTATGGATTCCGGGTTCACGCCTTCGGCGTGTCCCGGAATGACGGGGAAGGCTATTAATTCTTCTCTTCCGGCAGAACCGGCAGGGGATGAAACTCGATCCCCTCGTCGAGCAATTTCTTGGCATCGTCCGCCGACGCTTCGCCGTAGATCGAGCGGTGCTCGATATCGCCGTAATGCATCTTGCGCGCTTCCTCTGGAAATTCCCTACCGACATTGTCGGCATTTTTCGTGAGGTGATCGCGCAATTCCCTGAGCTTGGCGCGGAATTCGGTTTCCTGCGGCGACAGCATGGCGACCGGCGCATTGATCGCTTGCGGCGCGGGGGACGCAACCGGTTCCGGCGCGACGGACGGCGCTGCGCTGCGCTTGCGCGCGGTCGAAATCGCGGGCGCCATGATCGCCTTGTCGACCTTCGTGGAGTCGCAGACCGGGCAACTCACGAGTCCACGCTTGGCCTGCTTGTCGTAATCGGCGGAATTGTTGAACCACGCCTCGAATTGATGCTTGCGGTCGCAAGCCAGCGCATAGCGGATCATGATACGTCCTTGACCACATGCAGCCGCGTCGGCTCCGCCATCGGCTCGACGATCTCGAAACGGCGGCCATGCTGCAGCGACGGCACTCGCGCGCGTGCCGCGGTGACCGCCGCCGGATCGATCTCGGCCATGATCACGCCTGGCTCCGTGCGGCCTTCCGCGATGACGCGGCCCCAGGGGTCGACCACGAGCGAATGCCCGAAGGTATCACGGCCATTCTCATGCGTGCCGCCCTGCGCGGCGGCGAGCACGTAGCAGCCATTCTCGATCGCCCGCGCGCGCATCAGCACATGCCAATGCGCCTCGCCGGTCTGGCGGGTGAAGGCCGCTGGGATCGTCAGCATCGAAGCGCCCGCTTCCGCGAGCGCGCGATAGAGCGAAGGAAAGCGCAGGTCGTAACAGATCGAAAGGCCGAAGCGCGCCCATGGCAGGTCGGCGACGATTGCGAGTTCGCCGGCGCGGTAGTTGCGCGACTCGCGGTAGCTTTCACCATTGGCAAGGTCGACATCGAACATGTGGATCTTGTCGTAGCGCGCGACGATCTCGCCCTTCGGATCGATCAGGAACGCCCGGTTCGCCGCCTTGTCGGGCGAAACCTTGATCGCGAGCGAACCGACGTGAATATGGAGCGACAATTTGCGGGCGAGATCGCGGAACGCCGCGAGGCAGATATCGGATTCCTCGGGCGCGATCGCCTCGAACAGTTTCTCGCGCGACAATTCCATGATGTTGGTCATCTCGGGCGTTTGCACATAATCGGCGCCGGCCGTCCTGGCCTCGCCGATCAGTTTCATCGCCGCGTCGAGATTGCTCGCGGGATCGCGGCCCGATCGCATCTGGATCAGGCCGGCGCGGAATATCTGCGATTTTCCTGCGGATGTCGTCATGCCGGCTGACCGTCCGATGTCGCCAGAAGGGGATCGAGCTTGCCGTCGTCCTCGAGCGCATAGAGCTCGTCGCAGCCGCCGACATGGGTCGCGCCGATGAAAATCTGCGGCACCGTGGTGCGTCCGCTCGCGCGCCGGGTCATTTCGGCTCGCAGTTGCGGATTGCCGCTCACGTCGAAATCCTTGAATGCGATGTTTTTCCTGGCGAGCAATTCGCGCGCCCAGCCGCAATAGGGGCAATAGGGCGTGGTGTAGATTTCGACCGCGGGCATGGAGGCGACTTTCGACCTAACGCCCGGTTTTTTGTTTGTGCATGGCTTTTTCTGACCTTGCTTCGCCCGCCGAAGCGGGCTTCGCGAAGGCGGGAAACCGGTGCCCACTTTTCGGGACCATGCACTATATGGTCGCGCGCGCGGCGTCCGCAACCCGGGCGAAGACCAGCACATCGACCTGTCGCGCGCCGGCCCGCAGCAGCGCCCGGGCGCAGGTATCGGCCGTCGCCCCCGATGTCAGCACGTCGTCCACCAGTACGATCCGCCGCCGGGAAATATCGGTTTTCCGGCCGGGTAGCACGCGAAAGGCGCCCTGCACATTCAGGGCGCGTTCGGACTTCGACAATCCGACCTGCTGCGGGGTCGCCTTGACCCGACTGAGCGCCTCAAAGGCGACGGGGACGCCCGAGCGCTCCGAGATGATTTTCGAAAGCGCCGCCGACTGGTTGAAGCGCCGCGCCCAGGTCCGGCGCCAGTGCAACGGAACCGGCACGATCGCGTCGGCCTCGGCCAGGAGCTCCTTGCCCGCCCGCGCCATCCAGTTGCCCATGGTGGGTGCGAGATCGAGCCGGTCGCCATATTTGAACGCAGACACCAGCACGCGGGCGATGTCGTCATAGCGCACGGCGGCGCGCGCGCGCGTATAAGCCGGGGGATCGGCGATCGCCTGCATCGAAAGAATGCCGGGGCCGGGATCATAGACAAAAGGAATGCCAAGCCGCTCGCAGAAAGGCCGCTCGATGGGCGAGAGCTTCGACCAGCAGGAGGCGCAGAGACCCGCGGATTCGCCGACCACTTCGCGGCAGGCCGGGCAGAGCGGCGGCAGCGCGACATCGAGCGCCAGCCGCAATGGCGCTCGCAGCGCCTGTGCGACGCGAGCGAGCCGTCCGGGCGTGCGTTCTTCCACTGTCGCGGGAGAAGACATGGCCTTACGATATCGCCTGAAGGGGCCCGTCTACCAGTGTGGTGGTTCAGAAGTCCCCTCGGTCTTCGCGGCGAGTCAGTCAGGGGACTTCTGAACCGAAACCACACTGGAATCATTAAGTTATCAGTGTCCTTGGAATCCGAAGTTCGCTACTGAGGGCGCTGCGAGTACAAGCGAACTTCGGATTCAGGACACTGATGCCTGAAAGCGCCGTCATTTTCGATCGTCATCTGCTGGCCCTGCGCCGCGCCCGCGCGCGGCGTCTCGGCGCGGAAACGTTCCTGCTCGATCACGCCGCGAATGATCTGGCCGAAAGGGTTTCAGTCGTCTTGCGCAAATTCGAACGCGCGGCCGATATCGGCACGCCGGGGGACGCGGTTCGGGAATTACTGATCGAACGCAAACTCGCGGCGCGCGTTATCGCCGCCGGGGCGGCGCCGCGCCGCGATATCGCGGCCGACGAAGAGGCGCTGCCTTTCGCGGACCAGTCGCTCGATCTCGCGGTATCGGCATTGAGCCTGCATTTTGTGAACGATCTGCCGGGAACGCTGATCCAGATCAGGCGCGCGCTCAAACCCGACGGGCTTCTTCTGTGCGCGCTGTTGGGCGGCGATACGCTGACCGAATTGCGGCAATCCTTCGCCGCGGCCGAATCTGAAATCGAAGGCGGCATTTCTCCGCATGTGGCGCCGTTCGCCGATTTGCGCGATCTCGGCGCGCTGCTGCAGCGGGCGGGTTTTGCCTTGCCCGTCACCGATCTTGACCGGCTGACCGTGCGTTACGCGAATGCTTTTTCGCTGATGCACGATTTGCGGCGCATGGGCGCGACCAATGTGCTCGCCGAGAGGCGGCGCAAGCCGATGCGGCGGACGACATTGCTGCGGATGGCCGAAATCTATCGCGAACGCTTCGCCGATCCGGACGGCCGCGTCCGGGCGACTTTCGACATCGTGTGGCTGTCGGGCTGGGCGCCGCATGAAAGCCAGCAGACGCCGCTCAAGCCGGGATCGGCGCGCACGCGCCTTGCCGACGCGCTCAAGACCGCTGAAATTCCGGCCGGAGAAAAAGCCGGCCACTGATCGCATAGCTCGGTCAGGCCGGCGAGATCAGGCGGGCCAGGCCGACTTCACGCTGTCCAGCATGCCATTGAGCTTGGTGCCGAGCGCCATCACGGTCGCGGCGACGGCAACGCCGACGCCGGCGGCGATCATGGCGTATTCGATGGCGGTCGCGCCCTTCTCGTCACGCAGGAAACGGCGGAATGGGGCGGTGAGAGATTGAAGAGTCTTCATGGCCGATCCTGTTCTAGGGCTTGGTCACTCGGTGATTTCACAACAGCGCCATCAGGTGGGACACCAGCGGCTCGTCCGCCGGCGGCATGTCGTAATCCCGAAGCCTGTTCGGCCGCACCCAGGCGAGCCGGGTGTGAACCTTCGCGATCACGTTTCCCTCCCATCTGCGGCACACATAGAGCGGCATCAGCAGATGAAAGTCGGGATAGCCGTGGCTTGCGAAGGTCAGGGGCGCGAGACAGGCTTCCCTGACGGTAATTCCCAGTTCCTCCGATAATTCCCTGATCAGAGTGTCTTCGGGCCGCTCGCCCGCCTCGACCTTGCCGCCGGGAAATTCCCACAACCCCGCCATCGCTTTGCCGGGCGGGCGCTCTGCGATGAGCACACGGCCGTCGGCATCGACGAGGGCGCAGGCGGCAACAAGAACGATTTTGGCGCTCACAACCTTCGCTCGAATTTTAAGGGCGTCGTCATTAAGGGATCGTTAAGCCCCCGGCCGCGTCGTCACGACCGGTAATCGCCGTTGATGGCGATGTATTCCTTGGTGAGATCGCAGGTCAGCACCCGGTCGCGCCCGCGGCCGAGCCCGAGATGAACTTTGAGCGAAATCTCCGGTTTCTTCATCGCGGCGGAAACGACAGCCTCGTCATAGCCGGGGTCGCGCGCGCCCTTGTGGGCGACGCGGATACCCCCGAACCAGATCGAGAGTTTGTCACGATCCGCGGGCTCCCCGGCCTTGCCGACAGCCATCACGACGCGGCCCCAATTGGCGTCCTCGCCCGCGATGGCGGTCTTCACCAGCGGGGAATTGGCGATCGACATCGCGATCCGGCGCGCGGAGGGCTTCGACACCGCTCCTTCCACCACGATCTCGACCAGCTTGCGGGCGCCTTCGCCGTCGCGCGCGACCTGTTCGGCCAGATCGCCGAGCACGCGCGCAAAGGCCTTGCGGAAATCCTTCAGGCGAACGTCGCTCGCCTTGGAGATTTTCGGCGCGCCGTTTTTGGCGGCCTGACCGGTCGCGAAAGCGAGCAGCGTGTCGGAGGTCGATGTGTCGCCGTCGATGGTCACCGCGTTGAAAGTGTCGATGACGGTCTCCGAGAGAATTTTCTGCAAAGCGGGCGCTGCGATCGGCGCGTCGGTGAAAACGAACGAGAGCATGGTCGCCATGTCTGGCGCGATCATGCCGGCGCCCTTGGCGATGCCGTTGATGGTCACTTTGGCCTTGCCGAGTTTCGCTGTCGCGGTCGCGACTTTCGCAAAGGTGTCGGTGGTCATGATGGCCTTGGCTGCCTCATGAAACGCCTTCGGAACGGCGCGCCGTACGAGGCCGTCCATCACGCCGGTGAATTGGGTTGCTTTCAGCGGCTCGCCGATCACGCCGGTGGACGCGAGAAAAATCTCCGACGCCTTGCAGCCCGCGGCTTTCGAGGCTAACGCCGCTGTGAACGTCACGGCGGCGCGGCCGGTCTTTCCGGTGAAGGCATTGGCATTGCCGGAATTGACCACCAATGCGCGCGCCTTGCCGCCCTTGACCTTGGCGCGGCACCATTCGACCGGGGCGGACGGACATTTCGAGCGGGTGAAAACGCCGGCGACCGTGGTCCCCGGATCGAACAGCGCCATCAGGACGTCGGTGCGGTTCTGGTATTTGATCCCGGCCGCGGCGGTTGCGAGCGTGACGCCCGCGATCGCGGGCATGTCGGGGACGTTTTTCGGGGCGAGGGGAGAGACGGTGGATGTGCTGGCCATGACGCGAATTCTTAAAGCGTCATGACCAGCTTTGTCACCTTGAAGTCGGTTATTTCTTCTTCTGCTCGGCCGGTTTCGCGGCCGGAGCGGCGGCGGGCGCCGCGTCGGCCTTGGCGGGGATCTTTTCCACCTTGGCTTCGGCGCGCAGCTTGGTGACGAGATCGGCCTGCGCCTTGCGCACAACGAAGGTCTCGACCTGATCCTTGACCTTGTCGAATTCGGGCACGGGCTTGCTGCGCTTGTCCTCGACTTTCAGGACATGCCATCCGAATTGCGTCTTGATCGGGTCGGAGAGCTGGCCCTTGTCGAGCTTGAAGGCGGCTTCCGCGAATTCCGGGACCATCTGGTCCTTGGTGAAATAGCCAAGATCGCCGCCGTTTTCCTTC
>CAMDXM010000011.1 GCA_945878025.1 Pseudorhodoplanes sinuspersici
CGGCGACATCGTTGATGCGCTCGCGCAGCAGCGCGTTTTCCCCGCGCTCGGACGCCCAGGCCGCTTCCGCCTCGCGCTTCATCGAGGCGATTTCGCTTTGCAGGCGCGCGCGTTCGGTTTGCGCGCGCTCGAGTTCCTTTTCGAGCAGCGATTTTTCGGAGCGCAGATTTTCGGTCGCTTCCCTGTGACTTTGGCTCGTGGCGACCAGTTTCCCGCGCAAATCGGATTCGGAACCGCGCGCCGCATCGAGTTCGGTGCGCAGGCGGTCGCATTCGCTTTCGCGTTCGGCGAGCAGCCGGCTCTGTTCGGTAACCCGCGCATCCATGTCCTGCGCGCGCCGGCTGAGCGCCTCGGCTTCCGTCGATTGCGCGCCAAGCTGATGTTCGAGCTGGCCGATGCGCTTGCCGAGATTCTCCACCCGGCCGCGCTCGTTCGACAATTCGGTGGTCGCATTGGCGGCTTCCAGCCGCTGGCTGTCGAGCCGCGTGGAGGTGTCCCTGATCTCGCGTTCGTATTCGTCGACGCGGTCGCGCAGGGTTTCGATCTGCGTCTTGAGCGCGACAAGTTCGACTTTCTGGCTGTCCGCGACCGCGGAGCGTTCATCGAGGTCGTGAGCGAGCTTGGACAATTCGGCGACTTTGTCGGAGAGCGTTCGCTCGGTCTCGCGCAGCGACGAGGTCCTGACCGAATATTCCTCTTCGGTGCCGCGCAATTGTTCCTTCAGCGTCTTCTCGCGCGCTTCGAGCGAGTAGATGGTCGAGGTTTTATCGCCGAGCTCCACCTTGAGGCGGTTGATGACGTCGGTCTTCTTTCCGATTTCGGCGAGCTGGCTCGTCGTCTTCGTCTTCATCTGCTCGACGCTCATTTCGAGACGCCGCGTGGACATGGCGAATTCGGCGCGCAATTGATCCTTGTCGGCCTGGATTTCCGCCATCGACAGCGGGGTCGAGGCTTCGAGGCGCCGCATGGTCAGCCGCACGGCGCGGTTATGGACCAGCGGGATAAGGATGACACCGAGGAGGCTAGCGATCAGGAACCCGATCGCCAAATACATCGCCGGTTCGATCATGCGGGATACCCTGACGCGGACAAAACAAAAGCCAAATCGCGGCGACAGCCGGAAGACAGCGAAGCCGTGCGTTAAGAATGACGGCCGGCGCCGGATTTTTCCAGCTTTCCCGGTAGTTAACCTAAACCGGAGGCGGGGGTTACGGAAGCAAATTCGCGCGCCATAGCCGGCTTGCGGCCGCCGCGCGGATCAGGGGGTATTCTGAACCGTCAGGCCGGGCACCACCCGGATCAGAACGGATTCCAGGTCGAGCGTGGGGTGAATTTCAGGTAGCCGATATTGGCGCCGAGGCGGAAACCCACCCCGGACCGGATCGGGACCAGCACCACGCCACTGGCGGTCAGCGCGGTCATGCCGAACCCGCCGATGAAATAGGCGGAGCCGTCGATCCCGGCAAAACGCTCGTAAATCGATTGCGTGTCGGGAAGATTGTAGATCAGCATCATGGTGCGGGCGCCTTCGCCCCCGGTATCGAAGCCGACCGAGGGCCCCTGCCAGAACACCCGCAGGTCGCCCGCGTTCTTTGTATAGAGTGTGCCTTCCCCGTAGCGCAGGCCCACCACGAACGCGCCGCTGGCTTCCTCGCCCAGGATATAGCCGTTCGGCTGCCCCCATTGGCTGAAGGCCTTCTCAAGCACCTGCGCCAGACCGCGTGAAACACCGCCGAAAAAGCGATGCCCCGAATCCAGGATTTCGTTGGAGGAATATTGGGCTTGCTGCGCGGCCGACGGATGGGAGCCAAGGCTCATGAGAACGAGGGCGAGGCCCAAGGTGCGGCCCAAGGTCCGGCTCAGGAGTCGGAGAAATGCACGCATCAGGTGCTCCATTGAGGAAGGCGTTTAACCCGTTACTCACGCGGATGCCGTTACCATGCGCAGGTCAGCATCCGAATCGGAACACCTAAGGACCGAATCATGACATCGCCGCGCCGTCAACAAAGGCTTGGTGCATGCAGGGCAGCCGCTCTCGGCTGGGCGCTGGCGATCGCCTTGGCCTGCCAGGTCCATGCGGCGACCACGGAGCGCGTCGTCGTCGACCGGCATTCGGGTCTTGCGATCAGCGGGTTCGATCCGGTGGCTTATTTTACCGATGCCGTCCCGCGCATGGGCATCGCCGACCATGAGCTGGCATCCTCGGGCGTAACGTGGCGCTTCCGCAACGAAGGCAACATGGCGGCCTTTGTGGCGGATCCGGAAATCTATTCTCCGCAATTCGGCGGCTACGATCCGGTCGGCGTCGCGCGCGGTGTCGCGACCGCCGGGCATCCGCAAGTCTGGCTCATTCACGACAAGCGGCTTTATCTTTTTCAATCCGCCGAGACGCGCGAGCGGTTCTCCGCCGATCCGGAGGCGGTTCGCGCATTGGCGGAAGAGAAATGGCCGGACGTCGAGCGCGACCTCGTTCCGTGATCTTTATGCGCGCCTAGCGGCCGCGGCGTCGCCCCAGGCGATGAAGGCGGGAATGTGAAATTGCCCGCGATTGCCGCCATAGAGCAGCGGATGTCCGTCCGGCGTTGCGACAAGGCCGCCGGCTGCCGTCAAGATCGCGTCGCCCGCGGCGATATCCCATTCGCTCGTCTGCGCCAGTCTTGGATAGAGATCGGCCTCGCCTTGCGCGAGCAAGCCGAATTTCAAGGCCGACCCGCAGGCTCTTTGTTCGATATCCGGCCAGCGCGAGAGAAAACTTTCCGTCCGCGGATCCAGATGCGAACGGCTGACCAGCGCGACCGGATGCCTGCCGAAGGATCGGGCGCGGATGACTTTGCGCTCCCGCGCCTGACCGGGACCTTCGCCGGGTCGAAGCCGCAGGCATTCCGAGGTTCGGCCAGGCACGCCAAGCCATATCAGCGCGCGCGCGGGCGCCGCGAGCAAGCCTGCGACCGGCCGGCCGCGATGGATGATCGCGACATTGATGGTGTATTCGTCCCGGCCGGCCACGATCTCGCGCGTTCCGTCGAGCGGGTCGACGAGGATGAATGTCTCACCGGGCTCTGGCGGCGCGGCCCGCGCCGCGGCTTCCTCGGATATCACGTCGACGCCCGGAAGGAGACGCGCGAGGCCTTCCAGCAGCATGGCCTCGGAGGCTTCGTCCGCCGCCGTCACCGGCGTGGCGTCGGATTTTTCGCGCGCCGCAAGCCCGCCGCCCGCGATCCGCAGGATTTCGGCGGCCGCCTGCGAGACCAGGAGGGTCAGGCCGTCGAGCAATGCCGGCGCGGTCAGATCCCGCATGTCCGTTTCCGATCTCTCACGCCGTGTCTCTTTTATTGGCGCAAGTTTCTTGGACCTTGGCCGCGCGCGGTGTATCACACCACCGATTCGGTGACGATGTTTTGAGTCGCGTGTCACACCCTTTTATCCTTGCCTTCATCTTTGCTCCCGGAGACATGCGATGTCCGGTCCTGTCACTCTCGAAGCTCTCGATCTGGCGGCGCTTCTGTGTTCGCGGGTCTGCCACGACCTGATCAGCCCGGTGGGCGCGATCGTCAACGGGCTCGAGGTGATGGAGGACGGCAAGGACGAGGAAACCAAGACCTTCGCGCTCGATCTGATCAAGAAAAGCATCAAGACCGCGTCCGCGCGGCTGCAATTCTGCCGGATCGCCTTCGGCGCCGCGGGCTCCGCGGGCGCGCAGATCGATCTCGGCGACGCCGAGAGCGTGGCGCGCGGTTTCCTCGAGGATGACAAGACCAAGCTCGCCTGGAATGTCCCGCGCGTCCTGCTCGCCAAGAACCGGGTCAAGCTCCTGCTCAATATGCTTGTGATCGCGGGCCAGACCATCCCGCGCGGCGGCAATTTGACCGTCGATGCGGTCGGCAGCGGCGACACGATGGGGTTCAAGGTCCTCGCGGCCGGGACCAATGCGAAAATTTCCCCGGCAGTCCCCGATCTGCTGGCCGGCGGCTCGCATGGCGGGTCGGTCGATGCTCACGCCATTCAGCCCTATTATACGGGCCTGCTGGCGCGCCAATGCGGCCTCGCCGTCTCGATCGCGCTGGAAGGCGACGCGGTGGCCGTGACGGCCCGCTGATCGCGCAGCGCTCGCACCCTTCGGCCGCGATTCCCAACGGTTAACGCTTCGTTAACGCGTACCCCGGTGCGCGGGCCGCAACTAATATTAAACGCTTACCAACCACAATGCATCACTGCGCGTATCGCCAGCGCGATTCTGGCGTAAAGGGTTTATTGCATGGACGACTTGTTGCACGAGTTTCTGACGGAGACGAATGAGAGTCTCGACACCGTCAATGTGGAATTGGTCCGCTTCGAGCAGGACCCGAACAACGCCAAAATTCTCGACAACATTTTTCGTCTGGTCCACACGATCAAGGGTACCTGCGGATTTCTCGGTCTGCCGCGTCTCGCGACGCTCGCGCATTCCGCCGAAACCCTCATGGGCAAGTTTCGCGACGGCATGCCGGTGACCGAGCAAGCGGTCACCCTGATCCTCGCGACCATCGACCGCATCAAGGAAATTCTCGACACCCTCGAGCAGCAGCAGAAAGAACCTGAAGGCGCCGACACCGATCTGATCGATCAGCTCGATCGCATGGTGACGCAGGCCCCTGCCGCGCCGACGCTCGCACCGATCGCGGCCTCGCCGGTGAAAACCGTCGGCACATTGAGCGACCAGGTGCTCGAACGCCCGCTCAAGCCCGGCGAGGTTTCGCTTGACGACCTGGAGCGCGCCTTCCGCGATACGCCCGGACCGGCAACGCCGCCCGCGCCCAAGGTCGCCCCGAAATCAGAAAGCCCGGCCGCCGCGAATGGCAGCAAGGACAAGGACGAAGAGAAAAGCGAAAGCAAGGTCGCGGCCCAGTCGATCCGCGTCAATGTCGACACGCTCGAAAAGCTGATGACCATGGTTTCGGAGCTGGTGCTGACCCGCAACCAGCTTCTCGAAATGGCGCGGCGTCAGGCCGATTCCGAATTCAAGGTGCCGCTGCAGCGGCTCTCCAATGTCACGGCGGAGCTGCAGGAAAGCGTCATGAAGACGCGCATGCAGCCTGTCGGCAATGCCTGGCAGAAACTGCCGCGCGTGGTGCGCGATCTTTCCGCCGAGCTCGGCAAGGAGATCGAGCTGGAAATGCACGGCGCGGAGACCGAACTCGACCGCCAGGTGCTCGACCGGATCAAGGACCCGCTGACCCACATGGTCCGCAACTCCGCCGATCATGGCCTTGAGACGCCGGCCGACCGCATCGCGGCGAACAAGCCGGAAAAGGGCACCATCCGCCTGTCGGCCTATCACGAGGGCGGTCACATCATCATGGAGATCGCCGACGACGGGCGCGGTCTCAATACCCGGATGATCAAGGAGAAGGCGATTTCCAGGGGAATCGCCAATGCGGCCGAAATCGGGAAGATGTCCGAAGCGCAGATCCACCGCTTCATTTTCGCGCCGGGCTTCTCGACCGCCGCCAAGATCACGAGCGTCTCCGGCCGCGGCGTCGGAATGGACGTCGTGCTCAACAATATCGATCAGATCGGCGGCTCGGTCGACGTGAAGTCGATCGCCGGCGAGGGCTCGGTGTTCACCATCAAGATTCCGCTGACGCTCGCCATCATCTCGGCGCTGATCATCGAGGCCGGCGGCGAACGCTTCGCGATCCCGCAACTCGCCGTGATCGAACTCGTCCGGGTGAAAAACAACACCGAGCATCGCATCGAGCACATCAAGGACACCCCGGTTCTCAGATTGCGCAACAAGCTCCTGCCGCTCATTCATCTCGGCCGCCTGCTCGGCCTCGGCAGCGAGAATGCGAAGGAAGCCGAAAGCGGATTCATCGTTGTGACCCAGATCGGCAGCCGCATGTTCGGCATTGTCGTCGACGGCGTGTTCCACACCGAGGAAATCGTCGTGAAGCCGATGGCGACCAAGCTGCGGCATATCTCGGCCTTCTCCGGCAACACCATTCTCGGCGACGGTTCGGTGATCATGATCCTCGATCCGAACGGCGTCGCCGAAGCGGTCTGCGCTTCCACGCAATCGGCGATCTCCGATACGGCCCATGCCGCCGACGCGGCGGACGCGGGCCATATCCAGAACAAGACGTCGCTGCTTGTGTTCCGCGCCGGTTCGCACGAAACCAAGGCGGTGCCGCTTGCGCTCGTCACCCGGCTTGAGGAAGTCGAAGCCAAGAAAATCGAATTGTCGAACGGCCGTCATCTTCTGCAATATCGCGGCCAGCTCATGCCGCTGATCCGCGTCAACGATCAGGTCAAGATCAAGAATGACGGCACGCAGTCATTGCTCGTTTTTGCCGACGGCGCGCGCTGCATGGCGCTTGTGGTCGACGAGATCGTCGACATCGTCGAGGATATTCTCAACATCGAAATCCCGAGCGAACAGCCCGGCATTCTCGGTTCCGCCGTGATCAAGGGCGAGGCCACCGAGATCATCGACGTCGGTCATTTCCTGCCGTTGGCCTTTGCCGACTGGTTCCGCGGCGCTGGTAGCGCGAACAACGCGCCCGCACATCGCAATCTGCTCTTCGTCGAGGACTCTGCCTTCTTCCGCAACATGCTGACCCCGGTCCTCAAGGCCGCCGGATATGAGGTCACCGCGATGAGCGGCGGCCAGGAAGCGCTCGCCATCGTCAAGAGCGGAAAATTCTTCGACGTCGTCGTCACCGATCTTGAAATGCCGGGCATGGACGGCTTTGCGCTCGCGGACGCGATCCGCGGCCACAGGAATTCGGCCAACACCCCGATCATCGCGCTCTCGTCCATGACGTCGCCGGAAGCGATCGCGAAGGTCCGCAAGGCCGGTTTCCACGATTTCGTCGCAAAATTCGACCGTCAGGGTCTGGTCGCCGCTCTCAAGGAGCACAGCGATGACACCCACAAGGCAGCGTGAACGCATCATGAAGACGAACGAAGACGCGCACCGCGAAGAAACCGAATACGTCACCGTGATGATCGGCGAGCAATTGTTCGGGCTCCCGATCGAGCGCGTGCACGATGTTTTCATGCCGGGTCATCTGACGCCGGTCCCGCTCGCCTCGGAAGAGATCGCGGGCGTTCTCAATCTGCGCGGACGGATCGTGACCGCGATCGACATGCGCTGCCGCCTCGGGCTGCCGAAGCGCGAGGACAAGAGCGAATCCATGGCCGTCGGCATCGATTGCGATGGCGAATCCTACGGCCTCGTGATCGATTCGGTCGGCGAGGTTCTCAAGCTGCGCGACGACAGCCGCGAGCCGGTGCCGGTCAATCTCGACAGCCGGCTGGCGCGGGTCGCGGCCTGCGTCCATCGGCTGGACCAGGAGCTTCTCGTCGTTCTCGATGTCGCGCGGCTGCTCGACATGAAACCGGCTGCGAAGGCCGCGTAGAATTTTTGTTGTGTGCGTGTCGGCGGGACGGCTTGCCGACTGAGTCTAGGTGAGGGTGCTATGAAAACCTGTTTGGTCGTTGATGATTCCAGCGTCATCCGCAAGGTGGCGCGGCGGATTCTCGAAGGTTTCGACTTCCAGATCATGGAAGCCGAGGACGGCGAGCAGGCGCTCGAGTCCTGCCAGAAGCTGCTTCCGGACGCGATCCTGCTCGACTGGAACATGCCGAAGATGGACGGCTACGACTTCCTGAAGGCGTTGCGGCGTCTGCCCGGCGGCGATCGGCCGAAAGTGGTGTTTTGCACCACGGAAAACGACGTCGCGCATATCGCCCGCGCGCTGCATGCCGGCGCCAACGAGTACATCATGAAGCCGTTCGACAAGGACATCGTCGAAGCGAAGTTCCAGGAAGTCGGATTGATCTGACCGCCTGCCGTTTCCCCTTGTGTCGTAGCGTCGAGTATCGGGTCCTGTGAACGTTTCATCCCCTGTCAAACCAGCAACGGCCGCATTGTCGCGCCGCATCCGCGTGATGATCGTCGACGACGCGCTCGTGGCGCGCGGATTCGTCAAACGGTGGGTGGACGCGGAGCCGGATCTGGAGCTCGTCGGATCGCTGCGCGACGGCCGCGAGGCGATCGAACGGCTCGAGAAAATCGATCCCGACGTGGTCGTGCTCGATGTCGAGATGCCCGACATCGACGGCATCACGGCGCTGCCGTTGCTGCTGGCGAAGAAGCCCGATCTCGCCATCATCATGGCTTCGACGCTGACGCGCCGCAACGCGGAAATCAGCATGAAGGCGCTGGCGCTGGGTGCGCTCGAATGTGTCCCCAAACCCGAAGCCAATGAGCGTACGGCGTCCGCCGATTTCCGGCGCGAATTGATCAACAAGATCCGTCATCTCGGCTCGCGCGGATTCCGCGGGCGTATACGCGCGCAGGCGCCGCTTCCGGCGGCCGAGCCGTCGCCGTTGCCGCGCATTGAGCCGGCGCCCGCGCTCGCACCGATCGTTCTTCCGCCGCTGGCGAGGTTGCATCCGGTTCCGGTGCTGCGCAGTCTCCCCCGGCTGTCGCCCAAGGTTCTCTTGATCGGCGCGTCGACCGGCGGTCCGCAGGCGCTCACCGAGGTCGTCTCCCGCCTCAAAAATATTTCCGGCCATGTGCCGGTGCTCATCACGCAACACATGCCGCCCACCTTCACGACGATTCTCGCCGAGCACCTGGCGCGGGTCAGCGGACGGGTCGTTCGCGAGGCCGTGGATGGCGAGCCGGTCGTGCCGGGACGCATGTATCTCGCGCCCGGCGGCATCCACATGCGGGTGAAACGGCGTGACGGACAGGTTGTCATCGCGCTCGACGACGGGGCGCCGGTGCATTTCTGCAAGCCGGCGGTCGATCCGCTTTTTTCGTCGGCCGCGGAGATCTGGGGCAACGGCGCGCTCGGAGTCATTCTGACCGGAATGGGAAGCGACGGCACCGACGGCGCCGCGCAGCTTGTCGCCGCGGGCGGCGCCATCATCGCCCAGGATGAAGAGACCAGCGTCGTCTGGGGGATGCCGGGTTCGGCCGCCGATGCCGGGCTTTGCTCTGCGATCCTGCCGCTCAACGATATCGCCCCGAAAATCGTCAAACTATTTCTCGGAGAACGGCAGTGACGCCGAACGATTACGAATTCCTGCGCAAGCTGCTGAAGGATCGTTCCGGCCTGATGCTGTCGGCTGACAAGCAATATCTGGTCGAAAGCCGGCTGCTTCCGGTCGCGCGCAAGGCGGGCCTTTCGACCTTGACGGAACTTGCGCAAAAACTGCGCGCGCCGAATGCCGAAAAGCTGATTGTCGATGTGGTCGAGGCCATGACCACGAACGAATCCTTCTTCTTCCGCGACAAGCTGCCGTTCGAGCATTTCCAGAATTTCATCATGCCGGCCTTGCTCGCCACCCGCGCCAATCAGAAGCGCATCCGGATCTGGTGCGCGGCCGCCTCCACCGGGCAGGAGCCTTATTCGCTCGCCATGGTGCTCAAGGAAATGAGCCGGCAGACCGAGGGGTTCCGGATCGAAATCATTGCGACCGACCTTTCGACCGAGGTGCTGGAAAAGGCCAAAGCCGGCATCTACAGCCAGTTCGAGGTGCAACGCGGCCTTCCGGTCCAGCTCCTGATCAAGAATTTTTCGCAGGTCGGTGAGATGTGGCAGATCGCACCCGATCTGCGCGCCATGGTGCAATACCGTCCGCTCAATCTGCTGCGCGACTTCTCAAGCCTCGGCATGATGGACGTGATCTTCTGCCGCAACGTGCTGATCTATTTCGACCAGGCGACCAAGATCGACGTCATCAACCGCATGTCGAGGCTGATGGCGCCGGACGGATTCCTGACGCTCGGCGCGGCGGAAACCGTCGTCGGCCTCACGGATTCGTTCAAGGCGGTCACCGGACGGCGCGGCATCTATTCGCCCAACTCCGCGGCGTCGGGCCCGGCCGGCGGCGTGCTGAAATTCACGCATCCTCCGATCGCGGCCGGAATGCGCTGAGCGCGAGACGTCTCCCCTAAGTCCCTCCGCCGTCATGGCTCGACTTGTCCCGGCTCTCGTGTCCCGGGCGCGGCGCAGCGCGCACGGACAAGTTTGCGCAGTCCGCGCATATCGATTGAGCGCGGTGCGCCGCAGAACCGGGACCGTTCCAAATTCTGAATGTGTAACGGCCCCGGATCAGTGGCGCATCATGCCGCTGCGCGCCATGCTGCACCGCATCCGGGGCACGAGACCGCTGCGTGTGCTAACCGCGCGTCATCCCGATTCAAATTTTCAAACAGCGCAGCCTCGTCCGGTCTCGCGAAGCGGTTTCCCGCCGGAGTTTTCCGGTCGTCTCTCTCGATGTGCGCTTCCCACAAATGCGCGGAGCGCGTCTTTGCTCCCCACAAAAGGGCGGAGCCCGTCTTCACTCCGCGAAAGCGCGGAGCGCGTCTTGCCCCCAAAGAGAGGGAGCGGAGCGCCGTAACGGCGCGTATTCATCAATCGCGTGCTCCTGCGAAGAGCACGCAACCGGTCTTGCGATCGACCGGTCTCGCCTTACGGCGCTCCACTGCGGCGTTTTCAATCCCTGGGACCCCGCTTGCCTTTGACCGGGGGTGTCCGGCGGTTTCGCCGCCGGGGCCCGGAAAGGCGCAAGGAACGAGCCCTGGGCGTCATCATGCGCCGGGAGGCCGATCCAGGGACTCCCGGGAGCAGGTTTGCGAGACCTGCGCGCGGGCGCCGCTCCCCATCCGCGCTCAGTTTCGCTCTGCAGAGCGCCCCTCAGCGAATCGGGATGATTCGTAAGTTATAGCAATAGTAAAAATCAGTCAAGAGATATGTTGTTAACCGCGCAATGTCTTGCGGTCATTCCGGGTTCGCTTGCTTTGCAAGCGCCTCGGAATGACCGTGAGAAAGACGTGGATGGCCGGCATAAAGCCGGCCATGACGATGTTGATTGAGCGCCTCGTCTCTTCTCCGTCGTGGCCGGGCTTGTCATCGCAAGTCGGGTATATCCGACTTGCGACAGCTAATAACGCGCAACTCGGGCAAGCCCGAGTTGCGTTGCCATCCACGTCTTGCGTCCTCCAGGACTCGCCACACGCAAGCCGGCCTTGACAGGCATGCGCCTTTAAAATGCGATAACCGCGACAGGCGCGCGTCCAAAAAAAACCCGCCGTGTCCGGCGGGGTTGAAGTCTGGAGGAAACTCAAGCCGGAATTCTTTCGCCGGCATCGGCCAGCAATCCCAGCATCGCCGTAACCGCCAGCGGATAGCCGCGCGCGCCCGCGCCGGCGATGATCGTGGTCGCGATCTTGGAGACCAGCGAGTGATGATAGATCTCCTCGCGCCGATGAATGTTCGAGATATGCAATTCGATAATCGGACCTGGAAACATTTTCAGGGCATCCAGGATCGGAATCGACGTGAAGGTGAGGCCCGCGGGATTGATGATGATCCCTGCGCCGTCGTCGATCGCCTCATGAATCCAGCCGATGATCTCGAATTCGGCATTGGATTGCCTGAACACGACAGGATGCGAGCCGGCCGCCTTGCGGCACATCGCTTCGACCTCGGCCAGCGTCGTTGTCCCGTAAATTTTCGGTTCGCGCTTGCCGAGGCGATTGAGGTTAGGACCGTTCAGCACATAGATCGGTTTTGTCATTGTATTCACTTTTTGGCGTCAGCCCTGGTAGCCAAACAGGCGCGGTATAGCGAGCGTCAGCCACGGCATGTAAGTGATCAGCGCCAGGACGAAAATCATGGCGGCGAGAAACGGCATCAGCTCGCGCACGATGTCCTTGAGCGGCACGCCGGTGACCTTGACCATCATGAATAACAGCAAGCCGTAAGGCGGCGTGCACAGACCGATCATGATGTTGACGACCACCATCACGCCGAAATGCACGGGATCGATGCCGAGCGCGTGGGCGGTGGGCAGCAGGACCGGGACAAAGACGAACAGAATGGTCGTCCCCTCCAGCACGCAACCGAGCAGCAAGAGCAGAAGGTTGACGAGCAGCAGGAATGTGAACTGCGACATTTCCCACGTCTTCAGCGTGACGGCCAAGGCGCGAGGAATGTTTTCGACGGTGATGACGTAGTTGAAGACCATCGCGCCCGCGATCAGCATTCCGATCGAGGTGGTGATGCGCGCGCTGCTCAGCAGCGAGTTGTAGGCGTCCCGCCAACCCATCGAGCGGTAGACAAAGGCGGATACGAGAAGCGCATACATGGCGGCGGCCGCGGCCGCTTCGGTGGGAGTCGTCGCGCCGCTGTAGAGGCAACCCAACAGGATCACCGGCATCAGCAGCGCCGGTATCGCTTCGAAGGTGATGCGCGGCAATTCGCGCAGCGGGACCGGCGGCTCGACCGGAAAATTCCGCCGTCTGGCGACGGCGGCGATCAAAGCCATCTGCGAAACGCCGATCAGGATGCCCGGGATGATGCCGGCGAGCAGCAGGAAGCCGATGGAGGCGTCCGAAACGAGGGCGAACAAGACGAGCGGGATCGAGGGCGGAATGACCGGCCCCATCACCGCCGATGCGGCCGTGAGCGCGGCGGCAAAAGCCGGCGGATAGCGGCCGTCGCGCGTCATCAGCGATTGCATGATCTTGCCGGAGCTCGCGGCATCCGCGAGCGCGGAGCCGGACATCGCCGAGAACACCACGCTTTGCAGCACGTTGACCTGCGCCATGCCGCCGCGGAAGCGGCCGACCAGCGCGTTACAAAACCTGAGCAGCCCGTCCATGATCGCGCCGCTATTCATGAATTCGGCGGCCAGGATGAAGAGCGGGATCGCCAGCAGGATCGAGCTCGAATACATGCCGTTGAGCAATTGCTCGGCGGCAGTGCCAAGATCGAGGCCTGCGAGCAGAAGATAAAGGATAGACCCGCCGATCATGGCGTGGCCGATCGGAGCCCCGAGCAGGCTCAAACCGAGAATCGCCAATACGGCGATTCCAAAGGGCGTGCTGAAGCTCATAGGCCGGACGCCGTCTTGGTCGGGTCTGGCGTCTCAGGTTCTTTTCCGTGCAGCAGATCCCACAGCAGCCACAGATAGCGAACGACGATCGCAACGACGAAGACGAGATAGATGGAATAAAGCCAGTTCATCGGTATCTTCAGATACGAAGATTTCTCCACCTTCATGAAGGTGACGTAGGACCAGGTTGCCGGCAGCGAGATGACATACAGAACGATGATCGCAACGCAGGCGATCAATGCCATGATGACGCGCGTGCGGCGGCTCACCATCGACGGGACAAGATCGATCCGGATCTCCTCGCTCTCCCTGACCACGAAGGCCGCGCCCCACAGCACGAGCCACAGCCAGGTGATGAGGGTGAGCTCGGTGGTCCAGCCGGTCGGAAAGTTGAAGAAATACCGGAAAACGATCTGCACCATGAACGCGGCGAACATCACGCCGAGCAAAGCGGCGAGAACATTTTCCGCGCGGCGCCGCAGCCAGGCCGCGGCCTTCAGCATGAAGTGCATGCGAGATTTTCCCAAGGCCGGCTCCGCCGGCCGCATCAGCGGCCGGCGGACACAGCACCCATCACTTCAAAGCGTTGATCTTCTCGAGCAGACCCTTCGGCCAGTCCTTGGCCTGATCCGATGCGAGGTAGATCTTCTGAGCGTGGTCGCGGAACGCCGCGACATTCGGGGTATTGATCTCAAGGCCGGCTTTTTTCATCTCGTCCGCGAGCTCCTTTTCGCGCTTGAGATGTTCAGCCGCACTCCACTTGATCGCCTTGTCGACCGCGGCCTGGAAGGATTTTTGCTTCTCCGGCGACATGGCGTTCCATGTCTTCAGGTTGATGGTGAGGAGGTCGTAGCCGATGAGGTGCGAGGTGAGCACGATCTGGGACATCACTTCGTTGAACTTCATCGCCTGAACATTGGGACGCGGGTTGTCCTGCCCGTCGACCGCTCCGGTCTGCAGGCCTGTATAAGTCTCGGCGAACGCCATCGGCGTCGGATTGGCGCCAAGCGAACGGCCGAGGAGTTGCCACGCATCGCCGGGCGGCATCCGCAGCTTGATGCCGGCCATGTCCGCCGGCGTCGTGATCTTCTTTTTGGGTTTCAAGCCGACCTGCCGGGTGCCGAAAAAAGTCGGACCCAGGATTTTCACCTTGGCCTCGGTCTCGGCCATTTTCTTCATCTGCGCGCCAAGATCGCTGGCCCAGAACTTTTCAAGATGATTGGCGTCGCGAAAGACATACGCGGCGGTGAGGATCGACCAAGCGGGAATCTGCTTGGAAATATCCTGTGGCGCGATATTGCCAAGTTCGAGATTGTCACGCTGCAGCGCGACCAGTTCGGTGCCCTGCTTGAAAAGCGTTCCGTTGTAAAACGACTCGACCTTGAAATCCTTCTCGACGTCCTTGGCGAGCATTTCGATCATCCGCGCGCGGATATCGCGATCGGAGAACACCGCCGCGAAGCGGATGTTGGTTTGGGCGATCGCGGGCGCGATCGAGGCGCCCAACAAGATCGCCGCAAGAACGAGCCTGCGGCTCATGGATAATGTCATGTTTCACTCCCTCTCTTTTTTGATTGGCTGCTGATCGATTTGCCGTGGCGAAAAGCTGTCCGCTGACGGCTTCACGGCCATGCCTGCATGCGCGGGCGCTTGGTCACTCAACGTCTCCATCCCTCGCGGCGTCTTTTTTGTTCGGCCGACGCCGCTTGAGCTCCCTAGTGCCTGCGACCATAATTCACCTACAAAATCAGAGTCAAATGAGGATTTGCTTTTTGTATGATATTTTAATATTCGTATGGCAATAAACTCAGCGCGAAACCGGTGTCGGTCGTGTAAGACGCGATAACGCACGTCCGGCTTATGGATTCGGAGAAAGCCGTTGCTGGATCGGATCAAAGACAGCGACACCGTCGGCGACGATGGCTATCGGCGTATCCGCGGCGATATCATTTTTGGCCGCCTGCGCCCCAATCAGAAATTGCGGCTTGAGGCCCTCAAGGACGATTACGGCGTCAGCATCTCAACGCTGCGCGAGATCCTGAGCCGTCTGTCCTCGGAAGGGTTTGTGATCGCGGAAGGACGGCGGGGATTCGACGTTGCGCCCGTCTCCGCCGCCAATCTGCGGGAACTCGCGGAATTGCGAATGCTGCTCGAATGCCACGCGATGGAGCGGTCTTTTGCGCGCGCGGACATGGAGTGGGAAGGCCGCGTTGTGTCGGCCCATCACAAGCTTGCCGCCGTCGAGCAGCAGATGAATGCCGGCAAAACCGAAGACGCGCTTTGGAAACGCTATGACGGGGAATTCCATCAGGCGCTGATTTCGAATTGCGGCTCGCGCGAGTTGATGGACGCGCACCAGCTCGTGTTCGACAAATATTTCCGTTACCCGATCCTGTCCGCGGATCGCCGCGGGATGGAGCCGATCAAGCAGCATCGCCAGTTGCTGGATTGCGCGCTTGCGCGCGATGCCAAACGCGCGGCGACCGTGCTGGCCGCCCATGTCAACAATTGCGTTGAATATGCGCTCAAAGGCGGGACGCTTCGCTAACAACTATACGCGTCTGAGGCAGATGTCGGGTGATCAGAATGTCTGCCGAAGGCATGTTGGCGATCTGGAGCGATGTCGCGCCCGAAGCAGAAGCCGACTATCTGCATTGGCTCACCCGCGAACATACCGCCGAACGAATAAGCACCGCGGGATTCGTCAGCGTTCGCGTTTTTCGGGCGATGGATTTCGATATCCGCCGTTACTTCATCGTCTATGACCTGGACAGCCCGTCCGCTTTGAGCGGCGACGATTACGTCAGGAAGCTCAACAATCCGACGCCCTGGTCGCAACGGATCATGCCGACGCTCAAGAACTTCGTGCGTGGCGGTGGACGCGTGACGATCGCCTCCGGCGCCGGGCACGGGGGCTTCGCCGCCGCCGTTGCGCTCGAGGACAGGCAGACGATCGAGGCTGAAACGCTGGTCGCAAGGCTCGTCAAAATGGACCGGATCTGCAGCGCGCGCCTGCTCAAGGTCGACAAGGCCAAGACCTCGATCCCGACGCGCGAGAAAAGCCTGCGTCGCGAGGATCAATCCTTCGCCAATTTGCTTGTGTTCGATGGATTGGATGCGGTGGCGGTCCGCTCGGCGCTGGACAGCGTCGAATCCCCGGCCAGCGACGCCGCCATGCCGTCCTTCGTCTACAAGCAGGTCTATCAGCTCGATCGTCGGCAGCTCGCCGGCGTTTAGCCATTCGCGCGGATGCGCGCCGCGCCCAAACAAAAACCCCGCCGTGTCCGGCGGGGTTGAAGTTTGGAGAGAGCCTTCCAGAAAAACCTTAAGCGGGAATTCTTTCTTCGGCTTCGGTCGGCTCGCGCAGCACATAGCCGCGGCCCCAGACCGTCTCGATGTAGTTCTTGCCGCTGGAGGCATTGGCGAGTTTCTTGCGGAGCTTGCAGATGAAGACGTCGATGATCTTCAGCTCCGGCTCGTCCATGCCGCCGTAAAGGTGGTTGAGGAACATTTCCTTGGTGAGGGTCGTTCCCTTGCGGAGCGAGAGCAGCTCCAGCATCTGGTATTCCTTGCCCGTGAGATGCACGCGGGCGCCGTTCACTTCGACCGTCTTGGTGTCGAGATTGACGACGAGATCGCCGGTGTTGATGACCGACTGGGCGTGCCCCTTGGAGCGGCGCACGATCGCGTGGATGCGGGCGACCAGTTCGTCCTTGTGGAACGGCTTGGTCATATAGTCATCGGCGCCGAAGCCAAGACCGCGAACCTTGTCTTCGATTCCGGCGAGGCCGGAAAGGATGAGGATCGGCGTCTTCACCTTCGATACCCGAAGCGAGCGCAGAACCTCGAAACCCGACATGTCGGGCAAATTCAGATCCAGAAGGATGATGTCGTAATCGTAGAGCTTTCCGAGATCGACGCCTTCCTCACCGAGATCGGTGGTGTAGACGTTGAAGCTCTCGGATTTGAGCATCAACTCGATCGACTGCGCTGTGGCGCTGTCATCCTCAATCAGCAAAACGCGCATGCCAGTCCCCTTCTTCGCCGCTGCGGGGCTTTAAGGTCGGCACGCCGAGTGGTGGCGGCCCTCGAAACGCCTTGCAACGCTACGATTCGGGAACACTATGCCGACATGGTTAACAAAACCTGATTCCGGTCTGCAAGCATTCCCTAGGCTAATTGGGTCGAATCGGCCTAAAATGTTGTCAGACAGAGGTTTTTCACCCGTGTGTCGCTTTATGTTCCACTTTAAGAGCCGGGCCTAACCGACTCTCAGGACTCGCCCCTCCAGATTGGCTGGGCGCGCCATCCGTAAAGTCACAAGAACAGTGTCCTAATGATTAACGACGCGGGTAAACACGAGGTTAAGGCGGACCGCCGCCGGCAACCTTTTCGATAGGGAATCATAAAGGCCACCAATTCGTGAAAGCTCTCGCCGAACAGATCGGAGAACTCGACGAGGTCGAAATCTATGGCCGGGTCGTGGGCGTCCGCGGGCTGATGGTCGAGGCCGCGGGACCGATACACGCCATGTCGGTCGGCGCGCGGGTCATTATCGAGACCGGCAGTGGTAAGCCGATCCCCTGCGAGGTCGTGGGCTTCGATGGCGGCCACGCTCTTCTGATGCCGTTCGCAGCGCTCGAAGGCGTGCGGCGCGGCTGCAAGGCGGTGGTATCCGGGACCGCGGGCGCCGTGCGTCCGTCCGTTGGCTGGCTCGGCCGCGTGGTCAACGCCATGGGAGAGGCGATCGACGGCAAGGGCTACCTGCCCGCCGGACATTCGCCTTATCCCTTCCGCAACGCCCCGCCGCCGGCGCATGCCCGCAGAAGAGTCGGCGAGCCGCTCGATCTCGGGGTGCGCGCGCTCAATACATTCACCACCTGTTGCCGCGGCCAGCGCATGGGCATTTTCGCCGGCTCCGGCGTCGGCAAGTCGGTGCTGCTGTCCATGCTCGCCCGCAACGTGGCGGCGGACGTGATCGTGATCGGTCTTGTCGGCGAACGCGGCCGTGAGGTGCAGGAGTTTCTGCAGGACGATCTCGGCGATGCCGGTCTTGCGCGTTCGGTGGTCGTGGTTTCTACCTCGGACGAGCCGGCCTTGATGCGCCGCCAGGCGGCGTATCTCACGCTCGCCATTGCCGAGTATTTCCGCGACGAGGGCAAGGACGTGCTGGTGCTGATGGACTCGGTCACCCGCTTCGCCATGGCCCAGCGCGAGATCGGGCTCTCCGCCGGCGAGCCGCCGACCGCCAAGGGCTATACCCCGACCGTGTTCACCGAATTGCCGCGGCTCCTCGAGCGGGCCGGGCCGGGCACCGAGCAGCAGGGCACCATCACCGGCCTGTTCACGGTGCTGGTCGATGGCGACGACCATAACGAGCCGGTCGCGGACGCCGTGCGCGGCATCCTGGACGGCCATATCGTCATGGAGCGCGCCATCGCCGAGCGCGGCCGCTACCCCGCCCATCAACGTCCTGAAGTCCATTTCCCGCACCATGCCCAAATCCGCCGATCCGGCCTATGTGCCGGCCATCATGCGGGCCAGGCAGACCATGGCGACCTATGCGGATATGGAGGAATTGATCCGGCTGGGGGCCTACCGGCCGGGTTCCAGCGCCGAGGTGGACGAGGCCATCCGCCTGCACGGGCCGCTGGAGGCCTTCCTTGGCCAGGCCAAGGAAGAGGCCACCGGCTTAATCGAAGGATATCAGCGTCTTGAATCGATTTTGCCGGTTTTGGAAACAAAAAACTAACGTTATTCCCCCAGTATTGGGCAGGTTTTTTTGGACGGCCATGACGCCGCGCCCGGCAGGATGCCGGTTTTCAACCCGTTCCGTACGAACGGAGCCTGCGCTGAGCGAAGTGGGACTTCGGGGGAGTATGAGTCGATGAAGTCACGTGAGACCCTGATCCGGTTGCGCAAATTCCAGGTCGACGACAAGCGTCGCCGCACCGCGCAGATCGAATCCATGATCGCCGAGTTCGACCGCATGACCGTCGACCTCGAGCGTGAGATCAAGACCGAGCAGGATCGCGCCGGCATCAACGATCCCGCGCATTTCGCCTATCCGACCTACGCCAAGGCCGCGACCCAGCGCCGGGAAAATCTCCGCCGCTCGATCGACGACCTGAAGGCGCAGCTCGACGAAGCCAAAGCGCAGCTCGGCGAAGCCTTCGAGGAATTGAAGAAGGTCGAATTGCTCAACGAGCGCGATCTGGCCAGCGAACGCGCCGCCGAGAACGCGATCGAGCAGCGCGAGCTCGACTCGATCGGCATCATGCGTATCCGCGACGCGGCAAGGGCGTAGTTTTTCTACGCACGCAATTCAAAGAAGTCGTCATGCAACGGAAGTCGGGCTCGCCCGACTTCCGTAAAGTAAACGCGCAAGTCGGGTAAACCCGACTTGCGGTCGCTTGACCCGGCCACGACGCATTCTTTATCTCCGTCATCCTGAGGTGCTCGCGAAGCGAGCCTCGAAGGATGAGCGGCCTCATATCGTTGTCGTGTCGGGCCGTCGCCCTTCGAGGCCCGCGCATTTTAAGTTGCGCGGGCGCCTCAGGGTGACGGATCACTCAATGCCGATGCATATGCCCGCCGGCTCCCGGCGCGCCGCCGCCGCCGATCGGGCCGACGCGATATTCGACCTCGAGCGTGCCGGCCTTCTCGAAGATCAGCGTGCCCTTCACGCTCTCGCCGTCCTTCAGGCCGCGCTTCAGGCCCATGAACATGAGGTGATAGCCGCCGGGCTTGAACTCGACGGTTTCGCCGGGCTTGATCTCAAGACCCTTCGGCAGCGGGCGCATGGTCATCACGCCGCCCTCGGTTTTCATTTCATGGATCTCGAAACGCGAGGCGGCTGAGAAGCTGCCGCCGGTCAGGCGATCCGTCTCCGCGCCGCCATTGGTGATCTTCAGATAGCCGCCCGCGACCTGCGCGCCGCCGGGCGTGGCGCGCGACCATGGTGTTTCGACCGCGATGCCGCCGGCTTTGAACGTCTGGCCGGCATCCTGTGACGCCGCCTGCGCGAGAATGACCAGCGCGGGCGCGGGCGACACGAGCGCATGCCCATCCTTTCCCGGCGCGGGAATCTCCGTCCAGGCGATCTCGCCTTTCTCGCAGATCTGCGTCACCGGAAAATAGATCGGGCCCGGCTTGAGGTCGGACCCGAGCGACGAATTGAACGCGAACTCATCGTAATGTTCATCGAGCAATTTGCCGGTCCAGACGATTTCCTTCACGCCTTCGCTTAGTTGGACACCGTGATAATACGGATAGGTCTTTGCGTAAGGGCCGCGGACGGTTTCGATCTGCCAGCCGGGCTTCGGCATCGGCTTCACCGCAAAGACGCCTTCAGGAATTTCCACGCGCAATCTGACGATCGGCGAGCCGTCACACCCATGCGGCACTTTCAGCGCCGCCTTGTAGGACGAGCCCGCTTTGGCTTCGCGGGTTTCGAGGGTGATGTGGGCGAATGCGCCAGTCGCGATTGCGATGGCGGGCAGCGCGCAGAGCGCGCGCATAAAGAGTGACATAACGATCTCCTTCAGATGACGGATGACGATGCGGCGTCAAAAGCCGCGTGCGGTCACGCGTTCTGCGGAGGGCCCTGAGCCAGTTTCGGAGACGGTTGCTGCGACAGGACGAATGCCGCCGCCAATGCCGGTTCAACCGGGCGTCCGGCGAGCGACAGGAATATCGGCGCGATGTCCGGCGGCAGGATCGCGGCGGCGCCGAGGCCTTGCGCGCAGGACAGCGTGCAATCCGCGAATGCTTTGGGCGAATGCAATGGTTGCGGGTTGTCGCCGTCCGGATTGCCGCCGTTGAAACAAATGATCAGGGCATCGGCCGATGGCGGCGTCATCGCCATGCTGGCCGCCGTGACGCTGAGCAGCAGAATCTGCAGCGCCAGCGCATAGGCCGCGGTCAAGGCAATGCAAGGCCGCGCAAGCGCGGCCACGGGGACACAAGCCCGCGCCAATTTGGTCCAATATGACAGACGATGAATCATGCTGCGTCCGGTGTTCTCCTAACACGCCGCCGTCCGGGCTGGAAAGAGCCGGCGCTCTGCGTTTTCATGTAATCTGCCGCAACGAATAAGGGAGACACCGATGCCGATCCGCACAACCGCCGTTTCGGCGATCGCCGCTGCAATGCTGCTCGCCGCGTCAGCCGCCTCCGCCGCCGAGTTGAAAGTGCTCACCACCGGCGCGATGAAAGCGGTGGTGCTGGCTTTGGCGCCGCAATTCGAAAGCCAGGGCCACAAGGTGACGGTCGACAACGACACCGCGGGCGCGCTCGTGAAACGCATCGAAGGCGGAGAGGCGTTCGACGTCGCCATCATCACGCCGGGCGCGATCGACGCCCTGATCGCGAAAGGCAAGGTCGCGGCGGGCACGCGCACCAATATCGCCCGCGTCGGCGTCGGCGTCGTGGTGAAGGAAGGCGCGCCCAGGCCCGACATCGGCAATGTGGAGGCGTTCAAGCAGGCGCTGATCGCCGCGAAGTCGGTCGCCTATATCGATCCGGAGAGCGGCGGGTCGAGCGGCATCTATATCGCGGGCCTCCTCGGCAAACTCGGCATCGCCGACGCGATCAAGCCGAAGGCGAAGCTCAAGCGCGGCGGCTATGTCGCCGATCTCGTCGCCAGCGGCGAAGCCGAGCTTGGCCTGCATCAGATCAGCGAGATCGTTCCGGTGAAAGGCGTGATTCTGGTGGGTCCGTTGCCGGCCGAGATCCAGAATTACACGACCTATGCCGGCGGGGTGAGCGCCACGGCGAAAGACATGGACGCCGCGAAAGCGCTGATAGGCTTGCTCGCCGGCCCGGCCGGGACCAGTGTGCTGCGTGAAAAGGGCATGGAACGCCCGTCTTGATCTTGCTGCGAAAGCGCAATAATCCGCAGCGATTATCTTGCGCTGCCGCGATATTTCTGGATGTCCTGACGCATGTCGACCCCGGCGGAACTCGTGGAATGGCTGAACGCGGTCTCGCAAGGAGACCGCGCGGCTTTCGAGCGGCTTTACGGGGCGACGCGGGCGAAACTCTACGGCGTGGTGCTCCGTATATTAAGGCGTCACGACCTCGCCGACGAGGTCATGCAGGAGGTCTATCTGAAGATCTGGAGCAGCGCGGGGCAGTTCAATCCCGGGCTCGCTTCGCCCATCACCTGGATGGTGACCATCGCGCGCAACCGGGCCATCGATCTTGTCCGCAAGCGCAGCGAAGTCTCGATCGAGGAGGAGCCGGAGGCCATGGACGTTGCGGCTGACCTTCCCAATCCGCTCGCGCGGCGCGAACTGGCGGAAGACGTGCGGCGCCTGATGGGCTGCATCGAGCGGCTGGAGCCGGAACGGCAGAGCCTCGTGCTGCTCGCCTATCGCAACGGCTGGAGCCGCGAACAGCTCGCCGCCAAACTCGACAAGCCCGTGAACACGATCAAGACCTGGCTGCGCCGCTCGCTCCTTGAGATCAGGGAGTGCCTCGGGTCATGACCATGAACGAAGACCGCGAAGCTTTGGCCGCCGAATATGTGCTTGGCACGCTCGACGCCGACGAGCGCGTGCGCGTTCAGTTGATGATCGAGACCGACGCGCCATTCGCGACCCTGGTTCATGCCTGGGAAAAGAAGCTTGGCGAATTGCATCACACCATCGCGCCAGTCGAGCCGCCGGCGCAGGTCTGGCAGCGCATTGTCGCGCGCCTCGACGGACACCCGCTGCAAGGCGGCGGCGCGGACATCATCGATCTGACCAGGCGGCTGCGGCGCTGGCGCAACGCGGCGGTGACGAGCGGGGCGATTGCCGCGAGCCTGATGATGTTCGTTGCGGTGAAGGAAGTCTCGCCCGGCCTGCTGCCGGGATTCCTGAGGCCCGCGGAATCCAATCAGCGGTTTGTCGCCGTCCTGCAGGAAGGCAATGGTTCGCCCGGCTTCGTGATGACGGTCGACCTGAAATCGAAATCGTTTTCGGTGCGCAAGGTCGGCTCCGACGCGCCGGCCGGGCGTTCGTACCAGATGTGGTTCGTGCATCCGTCCTTCCAAAGCGGGCCGCGTTCGCTGGGCGTCTGGCGCGACGGCGGGCCGGACATCAGGACGACGCTCGCGCAATATTCGGACGACATCGTCAACAACGCCACTTACGCGGTCTCGATCGAGCCGCTCGGCGGCTCGCCGACCGGCTCGCCCACGGGTCCCGTGCCCTATCACGGCAAGCTGATCGAAGTGGATCGGTAGAGCGAACCGTCATCCTGAGGTGCGAGCGAAGCGAGCCACCGCAAGTCGGCTTTAGCCGAATTGCACATTAATCGATCCAAACTCGGGTAAACCCGAGTTTGGTGGATGCACGGCTCGGCCGGTGGCCGTTTATCCTTCGAGGCCCGCGCTACGCGCGGGCACCTCAGGATGACGGATCGGGATTCGTCGGTCGCCGAAATAAAAAAAGCGCGCCTCGGGGGCGAGGCGCGCAAGGGGGAGGAAATCAGGGAGGTTCAAACCCTGAAGGGATATTTCGGAACGGCGGCGATCAGCGGATCGTGATCGCCTCGCCGCCGGTAAAGGCGGTCGGTTTGCCGGCCTTGATCACCGGACCCTTGGCTTCGAGGCGCGCGTTGCCGCCGACATTCGTGCCGAGGTCGATATTCGAGCGGGCCGCGATGCCGATGCCGACCACCATGATGCCGGCGATCAGCGCGACAGCCACGATCTTGACGTGGGTGGCGCCATCGGCGCTTCGCAGCGATGAATTGTTCAGCGAGGAATTGTCCATTGCACATCTCTCCCCGGATTTTCCCATTGGTCGTCGCAGGGAAGAAAACGGTTCATTTCGGTTTCGGGGCGCAGAGGACCGTCCTAAAACCCCTGTTTCCGGGGTCAGGTATCCGGTCCGCCGCTCCCGATGATGTGAAAGAAACGTAGGAAGGGGCCTTCGGGTTCCAAGCCTCGTTCACGAATGCTTGAAGGGGGCTTCGTCCCGGTTACCAGCCGATATGGGCGTCCGGGGCGTCCTCGCCGTCGCGGATCAGCGGCAGGTCAGGCGGCACATCCGCGAACTCCGCTTCCGACCATAGGAAATGCAGGTCGCCGCGGGCGCAGCGCCGCTGCGCCAAGTTGTCGCCCCAAGCCTGCACCGCTCCGGCACCGCCGCCGGTTTTTAGCCTTGATCCGCGAAGAGATGTGAGCGGCCATCGGCTCTTTCTTGTTGCACTAAAAGGATGTTATATTGATAAATACATCTTTTGATTGTATTTATTCTTTTGATCCATGAGCACATGATCCATGAGCACACCTCCTCCTTACGCAACGTCGCATCTTTCTACTTCGCACGGGACAGTCTATTTTTATGTCGGCGCGGCGGCAGCGATGGCCGTGCTGTACAGTTCGTTGCGAGTGCAGGCAGCCGTCGATAAACAGCAACAAACCGCGGCGCAGGATCTCGCCCGCAAGCTGATCGGAAGACCTGATTTCGACCCGATCACGGTCGCTATTATTGGGGCGATTATTGCCGGCATCGGCATTACGATCAGTGCCGCCAGCGCAACGGCGACAGTCGCGAATGCCGCTGCCTCCTGGACGAATACGGCTCGCGCCGGAAAGCCGGGGACTGAATCCCTGCAGCTCAATATTCGCAACGATACGCTGTCGCCCGTTGTGCAATATGCTTATACGAACGGCGCGTGTTCCGTTGGAACGACCTGTCGACCACTGCTGCCCGGCACGTCCGCGAGCTTTGATGTCTTGCAGCCGGAGGGTTTCCAGAAAGGCAACAGCAAGGTCGCAATGACTTTTCTCGCTGGCGCCGGAGCATTCGACGTCGACGGGGTTCGTACGCTGCTCAGTCCGGTTCAAGCCATCATGGCATTTGAGTTTACAGGTTCGGGCGATTGGGTTCCGGCCTACTCGATTGACGGTTCCGATGTCCTGTCCTCATCGAACGTCAAGGGCCTCAGCGCTCTTTATTTTGCACCGAATGAGGGCATCGACATGCTTGATCTGACCGTCGCGTCCTATCTCAGTCAGCGGGCAATGTCGAATATTGACGTTCTGTTCCTGCCGGGCTCATCCGTCGTGACGTGAATGTTTGAACGCCACTGCCGCCGCTCAAACGCTGCCGACGGTTTTCAGCCGCGCGCGCGGATGGATTTCCGCCTGCGACATCACGCTCGTCTGCGAGCGAAAGCGCTCGACGATGCCGCGTACGAAGGGGCGTACGGATGCGGAGGTGACCAGCACCGGCGCTTCGCCCTCGCGGGCGGCGTCCTCGAAGCGCTCGCGCACGAGGGTGATGAATTCGGACAGCCGCGAGGGCTGCATGGCGAGGCTCTTGTCCTCGCCCTGTCCGACAATGGATTCGTGGAAGGCCTGCTCCCATTTCGCCGACAGCGCGATCAGCGGAAGATAGCCGGCAGGCGTCGTGTATTGCGCGCAGATCTGGCGCGCAAGGCGGGCGCGGACATGCTCGACGATGACCGCCGGATTGCGCGAGAAGGCGAGCGCGTCGGCGATGCCTTCCAGGATTGTCGAAAGATCGCGGATCGAGACGCGCTCGGCGAGCAGCAACTGGAGCACGCGCTGCACGCCCGACATGGTGATCAGGCCGGGGATGATGTCCTTGACCAGTTCGCTCTGTTCCTTGGGCAATTCGCGGACAAGCTTCTGCACTTCGCCGTAGGAGAGAAGCTCGGCGGTGTTGGTCTTGAGCAATTCGGTCAGATGCGTGGAGACCACGGTCGCGGCGTCGACCACGGTATAGCCTTTCACCGCCGCTTCTTCCTTCTGCGCGACATCGACCCAGGTCGCGGGCAGGCCAAAGGTCGGCTCGACGGTATGAACGCCGGGCAGGTTCACCTGTCCGCCGGCCGGGTCCATGACCATGTACTGGCCCGGCCAGAGCTTGCCGCTGCCGGCATCCACTTCCTTGATCTTGATGACATAGGTGTTGGCGTCGAGCTGCACATTGTCGAGGATGCGCACGGCCGGCATCACAAAGCCCATCTCGACCGCGAGCGCGCGGCGCAGCGCCTTGATCTGCTCGGTCAGCCGGTCGCTGCCGTCCTGCGAATTGACCAGCGGCAGCAATGCGTAGCCGAGCTCGATTTTCAGGTCGTCGATCTTGAGCGCCGCCGAAATCGGTTCCTCGCCCGGAACGGTATCGGTGGCCACGGCTTCCGCCTGCTTTTTAACGAGGGCGCGCGCCTTGTGGCGTTTTTCGGTGAAATAGGCGAGCGCCGCCGCGCCGCCGCCGAGCGCAAGAAACGGCAGCATCGGCACGCCGGGAAGCAGCGCCATCACCAGCATCACGGCGGCCGACATGCCGAGCGCCTTCGGATAACCGGACAATTGGCTGATCAGCGCCTTGTCGGCGGCGCCGGTGATGCCGGCCTTCGATACGAGCAGGCCGGCCGCGGTCGAGACGATCAGCGCAGGAACTTGTGTCACCAGGCCGTCGCCCACGGTCAGGAGCGTGTAGGTTTTGGCGGCTTCGGCGAACGGCATGCCCTGCTGCGCGATGCCGATGATCATGCCGCCGATGACATTGATAAAGACGACGAGAAGCCCCGCGATCGCGTCGCCGCGCACGAATTTCGAGGCGCCGTCCATCGCGCCGAAGAACCCGCTTTCGTCTTCCAGCGTCTTGCGGCGGCTGCGGGCTTCGTGCTCGTCGATCAGGCCGGCGGAGAGGTCGGCGTCGATCGCCATCTGCTTGCCCGGCATGGCGTCGAGGTGAAAGCGCGCGGCGACTTCCGCGATGCGGCCGGAGCCCTTGGTGATGACCACGAAATTCACGATCACGAGGATCGTGAACACGATGATGCCGATCACGAAATTGCCGCTCATCACGAAATTGCCGAACGCCTCGATCACGTGGCCCGCCGCGGCGGTGCCTTCATGGCCGTGCGAGAGGATAAGGCGGGTCGAGGCGAGGTTGAGCGCGAGCCGCAGCATGGTTGCGATCAGCAGCACGGTCGGGAAAGAGGAGAATTCCAGCGGCGTCTGGATAAACAGCGACGTCATCAGGATCAGCACCGAGATGATGATCGAGATGGCGAGGAAGAGGTCGAGGACCAGCGGCGGCAGCGGCAGGATCAGGACGACCAGGATGGTCATCACGCCGATGGCGAGCGCGAGATCGCCGCGCCGCAGCATCGCGCCGATGCTGCCCAGCGTGGGCAATCTGAAGGATCCTGGAGAGGCCGGCGCGGCGGTGGTGTCCGTCATGCAATCCCATTGGCGTCCCGAGGCGTGAGACGCTGAAATCAGCAAAAAATCGATCCGGAGAAAAAATGCTCGTTGGTCGCATCCGGCCCAACACGGGTCGGCGAATCGCGGCGCATCATTACCCCTGCCCAGGCAAAAATTGCCCAGTTTATGGTTAGCGTCTGGTTAACGAGTGGGGCTATCCGGGGCCGGAATCGTGATTGGGGAACCGGGGTTCCGGCTGGTCTTTGCCGTCAGACCGGCTCGTGGCCGAATTTGAAGCGCACAAGGATACCGTTGCGGAATTCATACTCGGCGTAATATTGCGGCATGTTGGATGCCTTGAGGATGCCGATCGCCGCCTTCTCGTCCTTGATTTCGTAACGCACGATTTCGGTCTCGTCCTTCTGGACGCTCTTGAAACAGGGGCCGAGCTTCGCCAGCACGGGCTTGCGCTTGAGGCCGAGCTTGACGCCCTTGCCGGTGATGAATTCATAGACCGGCAGTTTCATCGGCTTCCTGTCATGGCGGCCGAACTTCACTTCGAATTCCAGATAGGAATGTTCGAGGTCGCCGGCGTGATGACGAAGCAGCAACAGCTGCTTGTTGTCGCGCGAGGCGAAGATGCTCCAGCCGATATCGGACGCCGGATTGTCGACGATGGTGCGGTAATCCTCGCCCAGCACTTTTTTCGTGCTCGCGGTGTCGCCGAGCTTGATGCCGTGCACGATCGTGTCGGCATTCGGCAGATCGCAGCCCGGGCTTTTCGCAGGCTGGGCCAGGGCGCAAAGGCTCCCGGCGAGAAGCAGCACCAGGGTCACGGCAATTTTCCGCATGGCAAGCTTCAAGTCCTATTTGCGTTCAGCGCGGTAGAGCACCGGCCAGTCGTCGAGCAGGATGCCCTTGCAATGCGGCATGATCTTCAGCAGCGCAAGCCGGAACGCCTTGCCGTCCCAGATCCATTCCTCGCTCGCCCCGCAATCGCCGATGCCGCGGCCCTTGGAAAAGGTCGACAGCGTCATGGTCTTGGGGTCGAAAACGGGATTGGTCGAGATCGCGTCACGGCTCGGGTCCTCCTGCAGATCGCCGACCTTGAGCGGCCAGCCGAATTTCACCGGCCGCGCGGTCGCAGGATTGCCCGCCGTCGCGATCAGCAAGCCGTAGTGATAATTATAGGCGCCGCTCGAATCCGGGCAGGTGAAAGTGTAGAGAAACTGGTTGCCGCCGAGCGGCCATGTGTCTTCCAGTTTCGATCCTTCGTCTTCCTCGCCGCAGAGCGCGCGGCCTTTGGCGATCAAAGCCGGCACGGGTTTGGCCGGCGGTTTTCCGGCCGCGGGCCTGGCCGCGACGATGACCGTCGGTTTCGGCTGCGGCGGCATGGCGGAGGCGGGCTTGTTGCCCTTGCGGATCAGCGCCGTCACGGTGTCGAGGCGCTTTTGCTGTTCGTCGACCCACAGCAAGCTTGCGACCGCGCCCGACATGGAAATATCGCTCACCGGCGGATCGGTCGGCTCTTTCTTGCCGGGCGGGTCCTTGCGTGTGATGACGATTTTCTCGGCCTTGCGGATCGAAGCGATGAGCGTGTCGGCGGAAACAATATCGGTGAGCACGACGCGGCGCATCGAATCGTCTTCGCTTTTCGCGCCCGTCAGCGCGTTATCGGGCAGCCCCGCGAGCGAGGCGTCGTTGAAGCGGGCGGTGAAGGTCACGCCGTCCTCGGCCCAGACCACGAGGGAAATTTTCACCGGCGCGTCCGGCGCGCCGCCGCGTTCGATGCGCAGGTAAGTCGAGCCGGTGACCACGCTGTCGAGACCGAACGCCGTGCAGTTACGCAGGTTGTCGCAGGCCGCGTGCCAGTCGCGGAAATCCTTGAAGTCGGCGGCGGAGGCCGGCGCGGCCGTGACAACAAGCACGGCGAGCACCGGGAGAACGAAAATGCGTTTCATTGCGGTTGTGTCCGATATCCCCTGAACCCGCTTGGTCGTACTAGTGTCCCGATTCCGAAGTTCGCGTCATTCTGCGGCGTCTTCGTAAGCGAACTTCGGAATCGAAGGACACTAGCAACATTATGATTCCAGTGTGGTTTTGGTCCAGAAATTCCCTTGACGGACTCGCGGCGTGAGTGAAGGGAATTTCTGAACCACCACACTGGCTCCCGGCCGGGTTCAGATTAGCATTCAGCGCTCGAAGGCCGAAAGTGTTCGCTTCACGCCTTCGCCCACGATGCTCATGAAAGCGCGCACCCTTGCGGTGTCCTTCAGCGACCGGTGCGTGATCAGCCAGAGGTCGGTGACCAGGTCCTTGAGCGGTCCCATCGCGCGCTTGAGCGCCGGATCGGCCGCCACGAGGTAGGTCGGCAGCAATGCGAGGCCGAGGCCCGCCCGCGCCGCCATGAACTGGTTGATCAGGCCGCTGGAGCGGAATCCGATCGCGTGCGGCGGCACATGATCGCCGATCCAGGCCGCCGCCTTGGTGGGAGCGGCCTGCTCGGCCCATCCGATCACCTGGTGTTTCTCCAGGGTCTTGAGCGTAACCGGCGCGGGATTGGTTTTCAGGTAACCGGCGGAAGCGAACAACGCCCAGCGGATATCGACCAGTTTGCGTCCGAACAGATCGCCTTGCGCGGGCCGAGTGGCGCGCAAGGCGATGTCGGCCTCGCGGCGCGAGAGATCATAGACTCGGTTGTCCACGGCCAGTTCGACCAGAATGCCCTGATGCTGCTTGCGGAAGGCTGCGATCTCCTCGGTGAGAACGCGAAAGCCCATCGTTTCGGACGCGGTGACGCGCAGCTTGCCGGACAGGCGCGTATCGCGGCCGGAGAGATCTCGGTCGAGCGCCAGCGCCTGTTCTTCCATCAATTCGGCTGTCGCGATCAGGCGATGGCCGGCCTCGGTCGGCTGATAGCCGGTGGCGAGCCGCTCGAACAATTTCGTGCCGATGGCTTTTTCGAGCGCGTTCAGGCGGCGGAAGACGGTCGAATGATTGACCGAAAGCGCGGCGGAAGCGGCGACCAGATTTCCCGCCCGCGCGATGGCGAGCACGATGCGAAGGTCGTCCCAAGAGAATGAGCTTGAGAACGGGCTTGAAAACGGACTTGCGAATGGACTTGTGACCATAGGTGCGGCCCCGTCATTGCAATATTGCAATCGTAATTGGCAAAGACGCTTATCGAATTGCAAAAACGCATCCTCTATATCGGCGGGGTGCCCGTCAAGCGGCGGGCCAGACATTCCGGCGGACATTCCGTCCGCCCTGGCTGAAACCGGAGAATGACAATGACCAATACCCAACAGATCGGCGCACTCGTGCTGCGTCTCGCCCTCGGCGTGATGTTCATCGCGCATGCGGCTCTGAAGATTTTCGTGTTCACCCTGCCGGGCACGGCGGCGTTCTTTGCGTCGCAAGGCTTCCCGGGCTGGACCGCCTATCCGGTGGTCGCCGGCGAACTCGCGGCCGGCGTGTTGCTGATCGCAGGGGTGCAGGTGCGGCTTGTGTCGCTTGCGACGCTTCCCATTCTCGTCGGCGCGCTCGCCGTGCATCTGCCGAATGGCTGGGTGTTCTCCGCGCCGAATGGCGGCTTCGAATATCCCGCCTTGCTGATCGTGCTCGTGATCGTGCAGGCCCTGATCGGCGAGGGCGCCTATGCGCTCCGGTGGAACGCGGGTGGCCGTCTGGCGCATGCCTGACGCGGACCTTGCGTCTAGCAGGGAAGCCGGGACGAAAGTCCCGGCTTTTCTTTTTTTCGTAGCGCGCGACTCTCACGGTCGTCATGCTCGGCCTTGTGCCGGGCATCCACGTCTTCCTTGTAGCCAAGACGTGGATGGCCGGGACAAGCCCGGCCATGACGTCGAATGAGATTGGGATGGCTATCGAAGAGGCGGAAAAATATGCGCGCCATCCGCACCGAGCGGCAACGGCACGACGCTGATCGCGATCTTCGGATCGAGTGGCGCGTAAAGATGCGGGAACAATGCGCCGCCGCGTGACGGCTCCCATTTCAGGGCGGGTCCGAGCTTTTCGCTGTCGAGCGCAACGAGCAGGAGATCGTCCTGACCTGCGAAATGCTTCGCGGCGGTTTCCTTCGCCTGCTCGGCCGTCGAGAAATGGATGAAACCGTCGGCAAGATCGACGGGCGAGCCGCGGAATGTGCCGTCGGCTTCCGCCTGCCGCCACATCGCGGCCGGGCAGATTTTGTAGATGAGAGTCATCGTAATCCTAACCCGTCCGTGTCCCGGGCGCAGCGCAGCACACGCATGCAAGGTCGCGCAATCCCGAGACAAGCCTTCGGGCTCCTCAGGGTGACGGAGATCAGGCCACGCGCACCTCGCTGCCGCCGCCATTCGGAGGCGGCACCGGCACGCCGTCCGAGGTGTATTCATTGAGCTTGTTGCGCAATGTGCGGATCGAGATGCCGAGGATATTGGCCGCGTGCGTGCGGTTGCCGAGGCAATGCTTCAGCGTCTCCAGGATGAGATCGCGCTCCACATCCGCCACCGTCCGCCCGACCAAAGCGCGCGTGACCTGCTCGGCCGCGATCGCCGCATGCGCGGCGGCGGGCGAAGCCGGCGTCTGATTGAGACGCGTGCCATCCGGCGTCATCAGGCCGTCGACGCCGATTTCCTCGCCGGACGTCAAAAGCACGGCGCGGTGGATGGTGTGTTCCAGTTCGCGCACATTGCCCGGCCAGCGGT
>CAMDXM010000012.1 GCA_945878025.1 Pseudorhodoplanes sinuspersici
GGATTCCGTGATTCATCAGGGCGCGGACGGCCGCCGCTATCTCGTCATTCACGGCGATCATTTCGACAAAGTGATCGAACACGCGCAGAGCTTCGCGGCGCTCGGTCATCGCGCCAATCGCGTGGCGCTCGCGATCAATGCTGCGGTCAACCATGTCCGCCGTTCGATGGGCCTTCCTTACTGGCCGCTGACGCAATGGGCCAAGCGAAAATTCAAGAATGCGATCAACTATATCGGCGACTTCGAAATGGCGCTCGCGGACGTCGCGAAACGTCATGGCGCCGATGGCGTCATCTGCGGACACATCCATCATGCCGTGATTCACGAAAATTTCGGCATCCGATACATCAATTGCGGCGACTGGATCGAAAGCTGCACCGCCGTCGTCGAGCACGAGGCCGGCAATTTCGAGATTCTCGAATGGATGGATCGGGAGTCGCGCAACCAGCGGACACTTTCATTGCAGAAGGCAGGAGCGGGCTAATGCGGATCCTCGTCGCCACGGATGCGTGGCATCCTCAAATCAACGGTGTGGTTCGCACCCTGACGACGCTGGCGAAGGCGGTTCGCAAGCGCGGCGCATCGATCGAGTTTCTCACGCCCGACGGCTTTCCGTCCTTCGAATTGCCGACCTATCCCGGAATGCGATGCGCCATTCCCGGCCCGCGCGAGATTGCAAGGCGGATCGAGGCCATCGCGCCGGACGCGATCCATATCGCAACCGAGGGTCCGATCGGCCATATGGTCCGCCGTTTCTGCATCAAGCGCGGGCTGCCATTCACGACCAGCTACACCACGCGTTTCCCGGAATATATTTCGGCGCGTTTGCCGATACCGGAATCCTGGAGCTACGCGGTCCTGCGCCGGTTTCACAATGCGTCGACGGTGACCATGGTCTCGACCAAATCCATGACGGAGGATCTGGAGAGTCGTGGTTTCACGAATATCGGCATGTGGACACGCGGCGTCGATACAGAACTGTTCCGCCCGGATCGCGCCGTGGATATCGGGCTGCCACGGCCGATTTTCATGACGGTCGGCCGCGTCGCGGTGGAAAAGAATATCGATGCATTCCTGTCGCTCGATCTGCCGGGCTCCAAGGCCGTCATCGGCCGGGGGCCGGAAGAAGAACGGCTGCGCCGCCAATATCCGGATGCGAAATTTTTCGGCTCGCTCAGCGACGAAAACCTCGCGTCGCATCTCGCGGCGGCGGACGTTTTCGTGTTTCCGAGCCGCACCGACACCTATGGCGTCGTTCAGCTCGAGGCGCTGGCATGCGGGGTTCCGGTCGCGGCGTATCCGGTGACCGGCCCGCTCGACGTGATCGCGGACAACCCGATCGGTGCGCTGAACGAGGACCTGCGCGCCGCGTGTCTCGATGCGCTGAAAATGTCGAAACAGGCCTGCCGCGACTTTGCGCTGACGCGCTCCTGGGACAACAGCGCCAAGCAATTCATCGGCAATGTCAGCAAGGTCGTGACCGACACATTCGCCGCCAGCCGGGCGGCTTGACGCCCGTCCGCGCCGGCGGGATACCTTGCTGGCAATGTTTGTGACCTTCTTCAGCGAACTGAAATCCGCGGGCGTCCCGGTGACGCTGCGCGAATATCTCACGCTGATGGAAGCGATGGAGAAGGATATCGCCGGCCGGCGGGTGGAGGATTTCTATTATCTCGCGCGCGCGGCTCTGGTGAAGGACGAGCGCAATCTCGACCGCTTCGATCGCGTGTTCGGGCACGTCTTCAAGGGTCTCGAATTGCTGGAAGAGGGGCTTAGTCCCGAAATTCCGGCCGAATGGCTGAAGAAACTCGCCGAGAAATTCCTTACCGAAGAAGAGAAGGAGCAGATCGAGGCCATGGGCGGCTTCGAGAAGCTGATGGAGACATTGCGCAAGCGCCTGGCCGAGCAGAAGGGGCGCCATCAGGGCGGTTCGAAATGGATCGGCACCGCGGGCACTTCTCCGTATGGGGCCTATGGCTACAATCCGGAAGGCGTGCGCATCGGGCAGGACGGCAACCGCAATTTCCGGGCGGTGAAAGTGTGGGACAAGCGCGAATTCCGCGATTTCGACGATCAGGTCGAGCTCGGCACCCGCAACATCAAGGTCGCGCTGCGACGGCTTCGCAAATTCGCGCGCACCGGCGCGCCCGACGAACTCGATCTCGATGGCACTATCAAGGGCACCGCGGTCAAGGGCTATCTCGACATCCACATGCGTCCGGAGCGGCACAACGCGGTGAAGGTGCTTCTCTTTTTCGACGTCGGCGGCTCGATGGACTGGCACATCAAGGCGACGGAGGAATTATTCTCCGCCGCGCGCACCGAGTTCAAGCATATGGAGCATTTCTACTTCCACAATTGCCTCTATGAGCGCGTGTGGAAGGAGAATGCCCGGCGTTATCAGGAAACGATTCCGACATGGGACGTGATGCACACCTATCCGCACGACTATAAGGCGATCTTCGTCGGCGACGCGTCGATGTCGCCTTACGAGATCGCGATAGTGGGCGGCTCGGTCGAGCACATGAACGAGGAGCCCGGACAGGTCTGGATGGAGCGCATCACGCGCACCTATCCCGCGGCGGTGTGGCTCAATCCCGTCCCGGAACACGAATGGGACTACACGCAGTCTATCCGCATCATGCGCCAGCTCATGGGCAACCGGATGTATCCGCTCACGCTCGAGGGCCTCGATCGCGCGATGCGGGAATTGGTGCGCTAATCAGCGCCGCGCGCAAGAGCCCGGCCGATAATCCAACTTCCGCGCGGCTTCCGCGAGGTCGCAGCCTTCGCAATAGCGGTGGTCTTTGAAGTCGATCCAGTTATGGGCGTAGATTTTATCCGGTGGAATGCCGTAGCGCTCCTGCAGGAACGGCAACAGTTTCAGGAGCGCCGCGGATTGCTCGGGCGCCACAGGCTTGCGCACGTCCGGAAAATTTCCGGCAAACTCGATGCCAAGGCTGTTCTCCTTCACCACACGGCGATAGGTCGTGAGGTTTGCGAGATACTTGTTGTCGTTGCGGTTGGCGCCGTCGCCGTGGGTCGGGATCGCGGTCTCCGGCACCGCCCAGTAAACCGTTCCGTCGGTATCGACCCAGAGCGTGACGCCGCGCCGCGTCGGCTCCTTCGCCTGCGCCAGCGCGCTGTGCTTTGCAGCTCCGGCCGGCCCTTCCATCTGATGGATGATGATGTTCTCCCACTTGTTCGCGGCCGCCGGGTCGCCGAGCGGAGCGAGATAGACCATGGTCAATCCGGGAATCTGCGGCGTCCCGGATTGGCGGGCGAGCGCGCAAACCTCCTTCGCACCATCGGCCTGATCCGACGCGATCGCGTCTGCGTTCCATGCCGCGATTGCGAGAAACACAGCGGCGTAAAATTTCGGGTCCGGTCGCATGCGCCGATGATATGTCATCGCGGTATTCGCTGCCGGCGCTGTCATCGCCATGTCATGCTGCACCGCACGCGTACGCCAAATTGTATTGATTTACTTGGCCTTGCGACGGATGCCTTTGTGCCACACTTGTGAAGATATTGGCAGGAGCGCTCGACTCTGCGGCAAAAAAAGCGCCAAAATGATCATGGGAAAATGGAGTGCCGGGGTGATTCCGGTCCCATCCCGGGTCTCCGCAACGGCCGCACATGCAGGCCACCAGAATGGGGGGTTTTGATGAAGAAGATTTTGCTCGCTCTCGTGACGGCAGTATTCGCCCTTGGCGTCATGAGCCATGGCGCTGAAGCTGCCAAGAAGAAGACCACGGTTGTCGTGACGCCCTGGGGTTGGGGATGGAACGGTGCGACCTGGGTGTGGAGCGGTCCGTGGACCGTGAAGGATCCGAAGCTCGCCGCTTCCAACTTCTGGGTTGGCGCTGGCGCCACCGGCGCTTATTTCGCGATCAAGGACGGCACCGTTGTCTCGGCCCGCAGCGGCATCTCCAACAGCGGCTTCGCCTACGGCGCGACCGCCATCGGCTGCGCGGCTCTCTCGCCGATCGTCGGCACGCTGGTCGTGAACCGTCCGCTCACGACGCGCGAAGTGTTCGTCTCGACCGGCAATTGCGCGCTGCCTTTCGTCGGCGGCTGGGTGATGAACGCCTGGTTCGACCGGAACGGCTGGAAGTAGTCAGCCATACGGAGCAATCCGAAACGAAAAAGCCCGGCTCGCAAGAGCCGGGCTTTTTTGCGTTTCATGCGCCGGCCATCAGTTGCAGTTTTCCCAGCGGCCGTAACCCAGATCGAAGACGCATCGATTGAGCGCACGCAGCCGGATCAATTCGGGGCTCTGATAGGACGGATCGTTATACGAATAGGCGCGCGGGTAAAAATAGGCGTAAGGCGCCGGATAGACATAAACCCGATGTCGCTTCTTCCTCGCGGCGGAGACGTCGTCATTCTGGGACGACGTTGCAACTGACGCTGTCCGGCCCCGGTCCGCGGCATTCGCGGTCTGCAGCGACATGGATGCGCCCAGCGCGAAGGCAAGCAGCGCGATTGTCGTTTTCATATCGGCCTCACTTGGGTGGTCCTGATGGACCACGGTTTGTCGAATTTCGGGCAGGCGTCATCAGCCGCCGTGCGAATACATTAACCCGTAACGCCGGAAAGTTTCCTCCCCAAATCAGGAAAAAAATAAGGCCCGGAAGGAGCCGGGCCTCAACCGGGATTTTCGACGCGGGAGCCGGTCAGCAATGCTCGTAACGGCCGTAGCCGAGGTCGATCACGCATTTGCCGATCGCGCGGTTGACCGCGTAAGCGCCGGGATAGCGGCCGCCTTCGAAATCGTTCGAAGGAACGAGGTAGTCCGGGCGATAAATCGCCAGCCGGTCTCCGGTAAAAGGATCGACAGTTTGGTAGAAGGGGGAGTAGGCCTTGCGGACCACGACCCGGGTCTGCGCCTGAGCGGCTTGCGCCACCATAACGAGGGCAAGGGCTCCCGCGATCATCGAAATCGTATGTTTCATGACATCACCTTATGAAGTGGGTCACGGCGGGGACGGATCAAGTCCAGCCGTGCTGTGTTGTGGTGATGATTGGTCGCGCGAACAAT
The DNA here is from genome assembly GCA_945878025.1 of Pseudorhodoplanes sinuspersici. Taxonomy (GTDB): domain Bacteria; phylum Pseudomonadota; class Alphaproteobacteria; order Rhizobiales; family Xanthobacteraceae; genus Pseudorhodoplanes; species Pseudorhodoplanes sinuspersici_B. The sequence continues at coordinate 5,045 of CAMDXM010000012.1, forward strand.
GCCGCGGGTTCACGCGGCCAAAAGGCCCTTACCAGCGGTATTCGAGGCCGAGCGTTCCGCCATGCGACGTGAAACCGTCGCGAAACCGCCCGTCATAGATGGCGTAAAGGCGGAGCGCATCGGACAGCTTGACGCTGGTCGAAGCGCCGGTGGCGAATTCGAGCCGGTCGTCGGTCACGCCGGGGACGAGGCGCGGCAGCGCGGCGCCGTTGGCCGCGCTCGCAAGCACCGAATCGACATCCTGCGAGAAGATGTCGACGACGCGCGCATAGGCGGCGATGTCGTACAATGTCTTGCCCACAAGCCACGAATAGCCGGCCTCGGCGCCCGCGAATCCGCGCACGCGCTCGATATTCTGGCCGGTCGCGGTAATGGGAATGGCGCCGCCGCTTTCGGTGAACGGATCGACTTCGATGCGCGTCCAGTCGACGCCGATTTTCGGCACGACGCGCCAGGATCCACTCGACCAATAATAGCTGACCTCGCCGATCGCGCCCCACAATTTGACGTCATAGTTCGCCGTGATGTCGCCGCCGCCATCCGTGCGGTGCGACTTGACCTCGCCGAAGCCGTGAATGGTCGCGGCGGCGAATGTCCACGGCCCGGTTTCGTAAGCGATATTGCCGCCGATCTGGGTGAGATCGAGCCGCGAGCTTTGCGGCAGGTCGCGCACGGCGATTTTGGTTTGGCCCTGATCGACCGAAACGCCGGCGCTCCATCCGGACGGCAGCGTCAGGCCGAGCCCGGCAATGCCGCCCCAGGTTTTCCGTTCATCGCCGGTGAAAGCGTTTTGCGCTCCGGTCCGCGAGTTGAGCCCGTAGCCCTCTGTCCAGAACCGGTATGTCGGGCGGGCAGCGTCGCCGGTCGAAGCGTCAGCGCCGCCGCCGAGCGGATTGGATGACCCTTGGCCGTGCGCGCCGGCTTGATTGGCGTTGTCGCGCAGGAACTTGGAGGTCAGGTCGGAAATGGCGCCCGGGGTCGACAGATAGGAATTGATGGCGCTTGCGGCCACGGTGGGCGTTGGGCCGGGACCAGGGCCTTGCGCAACCGCTTGCCCGCTCCCGAGGGCGGCCAATACCAGCGCCATCCAGAAGGTCGGCAGAAGACGCGGCGAAATCTGAAAACGGCCCATCAATGACTACCAGCTTACCCTTCAGGGATGCTCGCGGGAATCCATAGCTCAACTGGCGAATTTTAGCACCCCAATCGTTCGCGCCAACAGGAAAGCCCGCCCGATAATGGCTGGGACATAATGTGTTGCAGATTTACCAGCAGACTATGGAGCCCGATGAGCCGGTTGCTGTCCGTGCCGCTCGCGGCGGTCTGCGCGGTCGCGCGGCCCGCCAGCCAGCCATTCCTCGTTTTCGGCGAGCGCGAGCCACGATTGCTGCATCGTTAGCAATGTCCAGCGATCGAGCGGAGTGGCTGCGTCTTTTGCCAGCAGCGAGCAAAGGCGCGCGTTGCGGCGGCATCGCGCGTATTTGGATTCCAAAGTTGCGTTTGCGTTCATTCGCCGTCTCGCGCGTTCTCAACAATCCGTCAATTCCAGCAGGGGACCACGCTCTCCGATCTCCGGAGCCCGATTGCGCCCGGTGTATCTAACGGCCCGCTTGTTCTGTCCGTTTCCGGATTAGCCAGGCGCGTTGTCGCCGTCCGGTTGCGGGCAATAACCATCGGCTCTGCGTTCTGGTTCCATCGCAAGTTGGCGCGCGCCGATCCCGTGCTAAGAGAGGCGCGGCGGGAAGGGCGAGCGATGGACGATCCAGAACAACCGGAAATGCAGGGCGAACCTGCTTATTCCTACAAGCCGTCGCTCTTGGGCGCGCCGTGGCTGTTGCGGCTCACGCCGGACCATCTTGAATGGAATATGGGCCGTCATTCCGGGCGGCTGCCCTATCGCGACATCGCGAGAATTCGCCTGTCGTTTCGGCCGGTCACCATGCAGGCACGGCGGTACCTAACCGAAATCTGGGCGCCCGGAACGCCGAAGATCGTCATCGCTTCGGCCTCATGGAAAAGCATGATGGAGCAGGAGCGAAAGGATAAGCCCTATTCGGATTTCGTCGCCGAACTGCATCGGCGCGTGACGGCCGCTGGCGGGCGTCCGCAATGCGACTCCGGCATGCATCCGTTTCTCTATTGGCCGGGCGTGACCGTGTATGCCGCCGTGCTGCTGGGGCTCGCGGCGCTGATCGTGCGCGCGTTACAGGTGTCGTCCTATCAGGGCGTATTGTTCGTCGGCGGATTCCTTGCGCTGTTCGTCTGGCAGCTTGGAAGTTTTTTCAAGTTGAACAAACCGGGCCGCTACAATCCGGACGCGCCGCCGCAAAATTTGTTGCCGCGCGCGTAGGCGGGGATAAAGCCCGGCCACGCGGACTCTCTGAACCTTTTTGCCTGGACGTGCTACCATAGGAAAGGACAGTCGGAGTTCCCAATTCTGCGTTTAGAGCAAGGGAGGCCGCCATGACCTTGCATTTATGGAAGAATTCGTCCGCGATCGCCGTTCTCGCTGGCTTTATCGCCTGCGGCAGCGCCCTTGCCGGGCCAAACAGCGTCAGTATCAGTCCCTCGATCAGCGGCTTCTCGTCGATGCGCACGCCTGATATCTCGATGCGGTCGCGAGACCGCATCCGCGACAGCGCGATGCCGGCCGAACCGGCTGCCAATTCCAAGAAAACGAAGAAGACGAATTCCGGCGAGGGCGTAAAAAAGAACGCGTCCGGCAAGTCCAATGTGACGCCCAGGAAAGTCGCGGCGCCTGTCACATCCACGCCGCCCGTCTCGGGGGCCAATCTCGGACTGAGCCCGGCTGGCCGGAAGATTCAGGATCTGGAAGGCAAGATCAACGTGCCGGCACTCGGCGCCGTACAGGACGCCGCCGCGCTTCCCGGCGCGCTCGGCAAGCCGGTCGACAATTCGGGATTGCCACCCTCACCGCGCGATCCGGCAGGCGTTGGGGCAGCGATGAATCTTCCCTCCTTCGGCGAGCAGGCCGGACAGGATGCGCGAGCCGCGGGGCGGGCGAGGCAGTGGATGGCTGAGCATTATGCACCAATCGGCGCGGGCAGGCCGACGCAATCCGGAGTCGTGTCGCATGACGGAACCCCCCTTGACGTCTGGACCTGGGTCGGTGAAGGCGGACACAAGGTTGACCTGCGCGAGCAGGTCGATGGCTGGTATGTCGGACGCTCGACACATGATGGAAGGGTAGAGATCCTCGTTCGATTCGATCGGGGGGGCATTCCAATTGAAGTGGAAACCCGCCACTCCGATGGTTCCTGGACTGTGGACCTTGTTACCCCAGACGGCGGAATAGTCCAATCGACCACCAGAGATAGCAGTGGCCGTGTGATCGGTTCGTATTTCCCCGCCAATCCCTCCGGCGGCGGAGGTTCGACGGACTCTTCCGGCAACCCGACCGGCGCTTCCACCAGTTCGGGCCGGGACAGCTCCGGCAACCCGACCCCCGGCAGTTCCGGCGATTCGACCGTCAGGCACGAGAGCGCACACAACTCCGGCGCAACCGACAAGCATGAGAGCGCCCATAGTTCTGCTTCCGGCACGGACACCGCCCATGAGTCGGCGCACAGCTCCGCCGATACCGCATCCGACAAGCCCGACAAACCCGACAAGGACTCATCGCAGCCTGCCGAAGGCGCCGCCAGCAACCGCAATTTCTTTTACGAGAAGGGCATCGTGAATCCGGGCGACCGGCCGAAGCAGACCACGCGCGGTTCCGATGACCGCAATATTCCCAATGCCAGCGGCGTCATCATCCGCCGCGCCGCGCCGCGGACGCCTGAGGAACTGAAAGCGGCGGTGACGCAGCCGGGCCTTGGCGATGCGCAACCGGCCGGAGGCGGCGGCACATCGGGTCCGGCCGCATCGCGATTTGCGCAGCCGGTCCCGGGCACGGCGCCGGGCGTGAATTCCGTCAACGCGCCGGTCAGCGGCAGCGGCGTGCCGGCGGCGGGCGGAGGACTGGTCCCGAAGCCGGGCGGTCCGGCGGAATAAGCGCGCATATGCGGATCGCGGTCGCGGTTTTCGCGCTCTGCCTCGTTAGCAGCGCGCAAGCGCAGGCGCCGAACTGGTGCCTGAAATGGAATGACGGCTGCAGGACGTGCGAACGAAAAAGCGTCGATGAGCAAGGACAATGCGCGCAGTCTGTGGGCGGCTGCGTCCCGCGCCTGCCCAGATGCGAACGCGCCGACAAGGACGCACTGCAGCGGTCTTGCGAGCAGGTGCGCTATGCGGATTCGTGCAATCAATGTGGGCCGCCCGATCCCGCGACCGGCCGGCGCATGTGCACATTGAGAGGGTGCCCCGCGGGCCAACGCTGGATCGTGTGTGAGCGGCCGCGCCGTTGAGCGGCTGGACCTCTATCGCGACGCAGCGTGGATCGCGTTTCGAACCGCCGCAACGAAAGCACGTGCCTCCCGCAGCGAGCCGATACGGGCCGATTGCAAATGCTTGTCGCGCAGCGTCAGGATCACGCGATAGGGATAGGTCAGCCCGCCGACGATCAGCGCAGCCATGAATGCGATCACGCTCGGAACCGCGGTGCCGGGACCGGCAAGCGCCGGCCATTGCAGCGACACGACGTGCCAGGCGAAAAAAGCAGATCCGGCGACCGCAAGCATGATGAGACCGACCAGTGCGAAATAGCGGTGGCCCCAGAATTGCTGCGCGCCGAGAATGTCGCCGCGCGTCAGGAGGACTCGTGCCGCGATCTTGCGCACCGAGGCGTAGTCAACACTTTCGCCTTGGGCCGGATTTGCGCCGGGATCGCCGGAGTAGAAGACGAGGCGATCGGCGAAGACCTCGCCGAATTGATTGCGGAATGAAGCCACGTCGCTCATCGAAGGCCCCCGTTCCCGCTTTGCCGGATTGTGCTTTAGTTCCGCACCACCAGCACCGAACATTGCGCATAGCGCACGACATGGCCGGCATTGGAGCCGAGAAAATAACTGCGCATGTCCGGCCGGTGCGATGTCATGACGATCAAATCGGCCGGCATCGTCTTGGCCTCCTCGATCACCTCATGATAGATGCCGCCCTGACGCACGACGCTGGAGACATGGCCCGGCTCAAGCCCGGTACCGCGCGCTAGCGCTGCGAGGGTTTCCTCGGAATTCTTGCGCTGCTGGACGTCGAAATCGGGCGGCACATATTCGGCGAGCATCACCGGCGTCATGGGCAGCACATTGATGAGCCGCACATGGCCCGATGTCGAGCGCGCCATCGCGACGGCGGTGTCGATCGCGGGTTTGGCGAGCTCCGGCTCGGCAAGGTCGACAGGAACCAGCAGTTGTTTGAACATGGCTCGGTCCTCCCCGGCCCTCTGCAGCGGACTTCCAAGATCAGGCCCTGCCATCATGCCACGTTCGCGGAGGAAGGTTTAGGGCGGGTCTCGAAAAGATGTTTCCCGCTCAGATATTCTCCAGCCCATGCGGCGTGACAAAGCGCTCAAGCCGTCCGGTGCCCGGACGCAAGGCGCTCCAGGGGCCGATGACGAAATCGATCACGGCCAGCGCCGCGGTCGGGAATTTCCCGGCAAGATCCTCCCGCGCCCCGCTGTCGCCGGAGCCGGTCAGGGCCAGCGCCAGGGTCTGCAAGCCGGGATTGTGACCGAGGACCAGCAGGGACTTTATGGTGTCGGGTGTCTCCTTGATGAGGGAGAGGATCGCGTGCGGCGAAGCCTCGTATAGACGCCGCTCGAATATCGTTTCCGGCTTGCGGGGAAAGAAGGGGGTCATGAGTTTCCACGTTTCCTGCGTCCGCACGGCCGTGGACACCAATGCGCGCCGCGGTATGAGATCGCGGCTGAACATGTGCGCGGCCACCATGGGCGCCGCTTCCCGCCCGCGCGCGTTCAGCGGCCGGTCGCGGTCGGCCATGCCGGGCCTCGACTGATCGGATTTTGCGTGACGCAGGAGCATCAATCGGAGCATGGAAAACCTGGTGGGTCGATTTCCGCAATAGGGCAGTCTAACATGCAAAATCAGAGGCCAAAGATTTTGAAATGAGTGACAAAAGCGTGACGGCCGATGCCGGCGATTTCGCGGTTTACGGATCGAGCTATTTTGCCGCCAGCATGGCGGCGCATGCCGAACGGCCGGCGCTCAATCTCGACCTCGATGTCGATGTCTGCGTGATCGGAGGCGGCCTTGCGGGCCTCACCACCGCGCGCGAGATCGCGCGCCGCGGCTGGTCGGTGGTGCTGCTGGAAGGACGGCGCGTCGCCTGGAACGCATCGGGGCGCAATACCGGATTCGTGCTTCCGGGTTACGGGCAAACCCCGCAGGCCATCATCGCGCGGGTCGGTCTTGAACGCGCGAAAATCCTGTGGTCGCTGGCGCTGGCCGGGTTCGGCTATGTGCGCGACACCATCGCCGAAACCGGCATGCCCGGCGCCGAACTGACGGAAGGGGGCTGGCTCATGGTCTCCAAGGCCGACCGCGCCGACGACGTGCGGGAGGAAGCGCGATTTTTGCGGACGACGTTCGGGGCCGATGTCGCGATGTGGCCGACGCTGAAAGTGCGCGCGCATCTCAAGACGCCGAGCTATTTCCAGGCGATTCATTTCCGGGAAGCCTTTCACATTCATCCGCTCAATTATGCGCTCGGCCTTGCAAAAAGCGCGGAAGAGGCGGGCGTGCGCATTTTCGAGCAGACGCCGGCCTTGTCGATCGACCCGGTCGGCGTGCGCAAGCGCGTGGTCACGCCGAAAGCGCGGGTGCGGTCCGCGCATGTCGTGCTCGCGGGCAACGTGCATCTCGGCGATTTGCTACCGGGAATTTCACGCACGCTCGTTCCGGTCACGACCTATGTCGCCGCGACCGCGCCGCTCGGCGAGAAGATCGGCGAGGCGATCGCATTTGCGGGCTCGGTGAGCGACACGAACTGGGCCGACAATCATTACCGGCTGGCCGGCGACCGGCTGATCTGGTCCGGCCGCATGACGGTGCATGAATCCAGTCCCGCCAGATACGCCAAGCGGCTGCAACGCGATATCGCGCGGGTTTTCCCGCAGCTCGGCGAAGTCGAGTTCGAATATGCCTGGCGCGGCACGCTCGGAAACGCCGTCCATCGGATGCCGCAGATCGGCGAAATCCAGCCCGGCCTGTGGATCGCCAGCGGCTTCGGCGGACACGGGCTCAACACGACGGCGATGGCCGGCAATCTGATCGCGCGCGCGATCGTCGAGGACAGCAAGACCTGGCGTCATTTCGAACCGTTCGAAATGGTCTGGGCCGGCGGGTCGCTCGGACGCGCGGTCGCCAAGATCGGCTATCTGACCGTTGCCACCAGGGAACGCGTCACGGCGCGACTTGCGCAGCGCCAGGTGCGTTTGCGAAAACAGAAGTCGGTTGTGGACGAACGGCAGGCCGAAAAGCTGTGGGGCCGGCTCCAGAATGGCGGCGATGCGGAAGTCGCCGCGGCGCCCGTGGACGCGGAAGCGGAACAGCCCGCGCAAGACAACACGGTGTCGAAATTGCTGAGAAAGATGAGGCGCAAGAAGAGTACGGGATGATACGCCGCAACGCGATCGAACGGGTCCTGCCGGCCGGGCGCTTGCGGCTCCGGCCACGGACCGCGATTGGGATTGGCGCGGCTCCCGCGGCGCTTCTTGCAACGCTTCTCGCAGCATGCGGTCAAACGGGTTCGACGGGCGCACCCGGTTCGCTGCCCAAACCCGCCCTTGTCGCCGTCGGCGAATTCGAAGCCGGCCCCGATACCGTGTTCGACGATCCCGGCTTCGCGGCGCGGATCGGCCAGCGCATGAGCGGCCTTACGAGCTATTCCATCCGCCGCGAAACCGTGAAGCGCGCCGGCGAGACCATCCGCCAGCAACTCGTCGCATCGTTGCGCGCGGGCGGCCTGCCGGCCGGGGCGACCGATACCGACAATGCGCGGGGCGATATCGTGACGCTGCTGGTGACCGGGACCCTCCGCAGTCTCGACGAGGCCACTCTGCGCCAGCGCAAGCTGTCGCCGATCGGGCCGGGCAGAAGCCGGATCGTGGCGGATATCAAGGCCGTCCACGCCACCGACGGGCTCACCAAAAAGACCCTTCTCACGTTCGAGGCGGAAGACACCGCCGGGAATGCGGCGGCCGCGCGCACGGGACGGCAAATGTCGCCCGGCGGCGGCGCGGCGCCTGCCGCCACGCCGGGCGCGGGCCTGGAGCCGCTGTCTCCGGATATCGACGCGCATATGCGCCGGATCGCGAATGCCGCCGCCGAGCGCATTCTGGCAATTGCGGCCGAGCAAGGCTGGACCAAGTCGCCGCCGGCCGCGCCGGTCGCGCGCGTCACGCGCTGATAATCTCAGCGCTCCCGGCGAGTCATGAACGCGAGCCGCTCGAACAGATGCACGTCCTGCTCGTTCTTGAGCAATGCGCCGTGCAGCGGCGGAATGAGTTTCTTCGGGTCGCGCTCGCGCAAGGTTTCCGGGCCGATCTCCTCGACCATCAGCAGCTTGAGCCAGTCGAGCAATTCCGATGTCGAGGGCTTTTTCTTCAGTCCGGGCACGTCGCGGATCTCATAGAAAAGATTGAGAGCTTCGGCGACGAGACGCTTCTTGATGCCGGGGAAATGCACTTCGACAATCGCGTTCATCGTGTCCGCGTCGGGGAAGCGGATATAATGGAAAAAGCACCGGCGCAAAAACGCGTCCGGCAATTCCTTTTCGTTATTTGAAGTTATGATGACAATGGGTCGGCGCTGCGCCTTCACGGTTTCGCCGGTCTCGTAGACGTAGAATTCCATCCGGTCGAGTTCCAGCAGGAGATCGTTCGGGAATTCGATATCGGCCTTGTCGATCTCGTCGATCAGCAGCACCGGCCGCTCGTCCGAGACGAAGGCGTCCCACAACTTGCCGCGCTTGATGTAGTTGCGGATATCCTTGACGCGCTCGTCGCCGAGCTGACTGTCGCGAAGGCGCGAGACGGCGTCATATTCGTAAAGGCCCTGCATCGCCTTGGTGGTCGACTTGACGTGCCATTCGATCATCGGCGCCGACAGCGCCTTGGCGATCTCGAGCGCAAGAACGGTCTTGCCGGTGCCGGGCTCGCCCTTGACCAGCAACGGGCGCTCCAGATTGATCGCCGCGTTGACCGCGACCTTGAGGTCGTCGGTCGCGACATAGCCCTTGGTGCCTTCGAAACGCATGGAAACTCCGCGAAAAATCGTTGAAATCACACTAATCACGGTCATTTCGGGCAGGCAAGACGGCCTGATTCAGAGGCTCAAAACACGGCCTGGTCGCGTGAATGTGAGTTTATGTGAGCATCATTTGGAAACGGCCTGCGTTATCAACCGGTTTGAATGAGGCGCATGCGTTGCGCTAAACCGGAATATTGAGGGCGCCATGAAACGATCGTCATTGCTCGCGGCAGCATTCATCTTTTTGGCAGGCGGCGTCGCGCAGGCGCAGACCGCACCCGGCAAGGCGGTCGCGACCTTCGCCGCGGGATGCTTCTGGTGCGTCGAATCCGATTTCGACAAGGTCGAGGGCGTGACCGCGACCATCTCCGGCTATACCGGCGGCAAGGAATTGGGCCCGACATACCGGGAGGTTTCGGCCGGAGCGACCGGGCATACCGAGGCGGTTGAGATTACTTACGATCCTTCCAAGGTCAGTTATCAGAAGCTGCTCGATCATTTCTGGCGCAATGTCGATCCGTTCGCCAAGGACCGGCAATTCTGCGATTCCGGAAAGCAATATCGCAGCGCTATTTTCTATCGCAACGACGAGGAAAAGCGCCTCGCCGAGGAATCGAAAAAGGCGGTCGAGAAGAAATTCAGCAAGACGGTGGCAACCGAAATCGCGCCGGCAAGCGCCTTCACCGCCGCGGAGGATTATCACCAGGATTTCTATCTGAAGAATTCGACCAAGTATAAATTCTACCGCTGGAATTGCGGCCGCGATCAGCGGCTGGAGGAATTGTGGGGCAAGAAGACGTCATGAACGACCGCCGCACATTTCTTTTCGTGATAACGGGAGGTCTTATGGCGTTTCTCGGTCTGCGCTTTTTCGGCGGCGGCGACGCCGCGGCCGAAGTCAAGAAAACCTTTGAAATCGACAAGCCCGACGCGGAATGGCGAAAGCAGCTTACCGCCGACCAGTATGTCGTGTTGCGCGGCCACGGCACCGAGCGGCCGGGCTCAAGCCCGCTCAATCGCGAGAAGCGCAAGGGCATTTTTGCCTGCGCGGGCTGCGACCTGCCTTTATTCTCGTCGGAAACGAAATATGAAAGCGGCACCGGCTGGCCGAGCTTCTGGCAGCCTTTACCGGACGCGATCGGGACCACAACCGACCGCTCCTTCTTCATGGCCCGCACGGAGGTGCATTGCCGCCGCTGCGGCGGGCATCTCGGCCATGTCTTCGAGGATGGTCCCAAGCCCACCGGGCTGCGCTACTGCATGAACGGCGTCTCGCTCAAATTCGTGCCCGCTGCTGCATCCTCCTGACGTCGTCATTCCGGGCCGCAGCCAACGGGTCCGCGCAAAGCGCGGCCCGATGACAGGCTCCGCGGCGAACCCGGAATCCATATTCCAGAATCGTGGTTATGGATTCCGGGCTCGCGGGCTTGCGCCCGCGCCCCGGAATGACAAACGCACCCGGCAAAAACTGCCGGAGCCCGGCAATTTGGCACCCGGTAAAGGCCGGCCGGATTCGGCCGATTTTATATAAATCATTGATATTGCTATATAAATTATTTGGCACAGCGCTTGCGATGTCAGAGCCGGATCAATGCGGCCATTTGTATTCCGGCCGGCCGCCCGGACCGCTCTGGAGGAAGTAATGGGTATCTTCGGCGCTCTCACCACAGCCGTCGGCGGCATGCGCGCGCAGTCTTTCGCGCTCGAAAATGTGTCCGGCAACATCGCGAACTCGCAAACGACGGCGTTCAAACGCATCGACACCGCCTTTGTCGATCTCATTCCCGACAACACGCCCTCCAAGCAGCTTTCCGGCAACGTGAGCGCCTCTTCGCGCTCCACCAATACCGTGCAGGGCGACATCCAAAGCTCGTCGATCTCGACCTTCATGGCGATCAACGGCGACGGCTTCTTCGTCGTGCAGAAGCCGGACAATTTCGTCGACAACAATCCGGTCTTTGCCGGCATCGAGAATTACACCCGCCGCGGCGACTTCCAGGTCGACAAGAACGGCTTCCTGGTCAACGGCGCCGGCTATTACCTGCAAGGTATTCCGATCGACGCCACCACCGGCAACCTGGTCGGCAGCGTGCCGGAATTGCTGCAATTCCAGAACGACTTCCTGCCGGCGCAGGCGACCACCACGGTCGACTATCGCGCCAATCTTGCGCGCACGCCGAAGACCAACAATTACGACGCCAACGTGCCGGATTCCGAATTGCTCAATCCGGCGGCGTTCTCCGCCAATCCGCTCGCGCTGCCGCCCCAGGCCGCGAAGATCACCGGCTTCGGCTCTTCGCTGCTGGCGGATGCCGCGGTGACGTTGGACGGAACGGTGAACCTGCCCGGCAACCTCGTCAACGGCGGCACGTTCACCATCAATGGCACCAACGTCACGCTCGCGGTCAACGATACGCCGGCGCAAGTCGTATCCGCGATCAACACCGCGATGAACCCGAGCGTTACCGCTACGCTCGTCAGCGGCAAGGTGCATCTCGTCAGCGCCGACGCCGATACGGCCGTCAATATCGGCGGCACGCCGCCGCCAGCGATGATGACCGAACTTGGCCTCGCCATCGGCAACAACCCGCCGGTCAATCTCATCACCCAGGGCGCGGTCTCGCAGAACCAGACGCTGATCATCACCATCAGCGCCGTGCCCTTCACCGTCACCTTCGGTAACGGCGTCGGCGAAGTTTCGACGCTCGCCGAATTGCAGGCGCGGCTCAGTGCTTTGCCGGGCGCGCAAGGCACCGCCTCGATGACCGGCGGCGATATGACCATTACCGCCGCGAATATGGGCGCGACCGACACGATCGTGATCTCGGGCACGGCCAGCCCATCGGTCTTCGGCATTCAGACCACGACCGCTTATTCGTCGGACGGCACCGTGCGCGCCAACGACATGACCACGTTCCTGGATTCCTCCGTCGGCGGCGGCGCCATTACCGGCTATGACGTGTCCGGTTCGCCGGTCAACGTCCAGCTGCGCTGGGCCAAGATCGACAGCGCGGCGACCGGCGGCACCGACACCTGGAACCTGTTCTACCAGGAGAGTTCGACCGCGACCGGCAACGCCGTCGCCTGGCGCAATGCCGGAACCGACTATTCCTTCGGCGCCAACGGTCAGATGAGCCCGCTGGTCTCGACACTCCCGCTCGCCAACGTGACGGTGGACGGCATCAATCTCGGCACCGTGCAGCTCGTGCATGGCGCGGGCGGCATCACGCAATTCTCGGACACCAACGGCACCGTGCAGGTGAACCTTCTGTCACAGAACGGTTTCGCGGCGGGCGAATTGCAGAGCGTTTCGGTGAGCGACAAGGGCCGCATCGTCGGCAGCTATTCCAACGGCCGCACGCTCGATCTCGCCGAAATCACGCTGGCGAATTTCAACGGCGCAAACTTCCTCAAGCGCATCGACGGCGGCGCCTTCGAGGTGACCGATGAATCCGGCGGCCCGCTTTACGGCGCCTCCGGCAAGATCATCGGGTCTTCGCTCGAAGGCTCCAACACCGATATCGCCGACGAATTCACCAAGCTGATCGTCACGCAGCAGGCCTATTCGGCCAATACCCGCGTGATCTCGACGTCCAACGACATGGTCCAGGATCTGTTGAACATGCTGCGGTGAGGGCCTTTTTCCCTCGTGTGATTTCTGAGGTCGCTGTATGAGTTTGTCACAGGCCCTGTCCACATCGGTCGCCGGTTTGCGCACCACGCAAGCCGCGCTCGCTCTCATCGCCTCCAATGTGGCGAATGCGGAGACGCCGGGCTATGTGCGGAAAACGCTGGTGCAGGCGACCAGCGCGGCCGGCGGCAACGGCGTCAGCGTCCGCGTCGCGGAGATCACGCGCGAATTCGACCAATACATCCAGCGCCAGCTGCGCGTCGAGACCGCCGGCGGCTCCTATGCCAACAAGCGGGCGGAATTCTATTCGCGGCTGCAGCAGGTCTATGGAACGCCGGGCTCGAGCTCCGCGCTGGAAACGGTGTTCAACAAATTCACCGACGCGCTGCAGGCGTTGACGACCAGTCCGGATTCGGCGGCGACGCGCAGCGCGGCGCTGAGCGCAGCGCAGGTTCTGGCGCAGCAGCTCAACGGGATGACGACCGACATCCAGGCCTTGCGCAGCGACGCCGAAATGGGACTGAGCGATTCGGTTGCGCGCGCCAACAACGCGATGCAGCAGATCGCGTCCATCAACCGGCAGCTGGCGACCAATACCAATGCCGACGCCTCGGCCGCGACCTTGCTCGATCAGCGCGACGCCTATATCGACGAATTGTCGCGCCTGATGGACATCAAGGTGGTCAAGACCGACCACAACCAGATCAATATTTTCACCAATTCCGGCGTGCAGCTGGTCGGCGTCGACGCGGCGACGATGTCGTTCGACACGCAGGGAACGATCACGCCGTCCGCACATTGGGACCGCGATCCGCTGGAACGCACGGTCGGCACGTTAACGCTCGTTTCTCCGACCGGCGGCGCAATGGACCTCATCGCAACGGGCGCGATCCGCTCCGGCGAAATCGCGGCCTATATCGAAATGCGCGACAGCGTGCTGGTGCAGGCGCAAAGTCAGCTCGACCAGATCGCGGTCGCGATGACCTCGGCTTTGTCGGATCAGACGGTTGCGAGTTCGGCCGCCACCTCCGGCGCGCAGCAGGGCTTCGATATCGACACCGCCGGCCTCCTTGCCGGCAATACGATCCACCTGACCTATACCGACACTTTGACCTCGCAGGTTCATAACGTCAGCATCGTGCGGGTCGACGATCCATCCGCTTTGCCGCTCGAGGACACCGCGACGTCGGACCCCAACGATGAAGTCATCGGCGTCGATTTTTCCGGCGGACTGGCGGGTGTCGCCACGACTCTGAATGCGCTGTTTAACGGCAAGGTCAATTTCTCCAGCGCAGGCACGACGCTCACCATTCTCGATGACGGCAACGCCAATAATTCGACGGTCGACGCGGTTTCGGCGATCCGCACGCTGACGACGTTCAACGGCGGCGGCGGCGAATTGCCGTTCTTCACCGATGCCGGCGTGCCGTATAGCGGCGCCACCACCTCGCTCGGACCGCAGAGCGTCGGCTATGCCGGCCGCATTACCGTCAACGGAGCGCTTCTGTCCGATCCGTCGCGGCTCATTTCGTACCAGGCGGGGACCGCGAGCGGCGACGCGACGCGGCCGAACTTTATCTACGACAAGCTGATGTCGGCATCGCTGACCTTCGCCCCCGAATCGGGAATTGGCGCCGTGGATGCGCCGTATTCCGGCACGCTCGGCTCGTTCATGCGCCAGGTGATCAGCGTCCAGGGCGAGGCCGCCGAGAATGCGTCGAGTCTTGCCTCCGGCCAGGAGGTCGTGGTGAACGCGCTGCAACAGCGCTTTTCGGACGGCGCGGCGGTCAATATCGACGTCGAAATGGCGAACCTTCTCAACTTGCAGAACGCCTATGGCGCGAATGCGCGCGTCATGTCGACCATCAAGGAAATGCTCGACATGCTGATGCAGATATGAGGTCCTAGATGAGCGTAGGAAACGTTGGAGCGCGGTCGTTGCTGCTGACGAAGTCGCTCGTCTCGATGCGCACGCAGCTTGGCGATCTGCAGCGCCAGATGGCGACCGGAAAAAAGTCGGACACCTATGCCGGCATCGGTCTCGATCGCGGCCTGACCGTCGGTCTGCGGTCGCATCTGTCATCCATGGCAAGCTACGGCGACAGCATCACCAATGTCGGCGTCCGCCTCGATCTCGCGCAATCGGCGCTGACGCGCATCGCCGATATCGGACGCGAAGTGAAGGCGGCGACCGCGCCGGCGACCACCAGCGGCCCGCAGATGACGCAGCAGCTTGCGCTCTCTTCGCTCGGCGAAATCCTCGGGCTTCTCAATACGCAGGCGGGCGACCGCTATCTGTTCTCCGGTCTCGCCGCCGACACGCCGGCGGTGGAGACGGTGGATCACATTCTCAACGGCGATGGCGCGCGCGCCGGCCTCAAGCAGGTCATTTCCGAGCGCAACCAGGCCGACCTCGGCGCCAGCGGTCTTGGCCGCCTGGTCGTGTCCGCGCCAACGG
Organism: Pseudorhodoplanes sinuspersici; assembly: GCA_945878025.1. GTDB lineage: Bacteria > Pseudomonadota > Alphaproteobacteria > Rhizobiales > Xanthobacteraceae > Pseudorhodoplanes > Pseudorhodoplanes sinuspersici_B. The sequence goes on from CAMDXM010000012.1 coordinate 20,301, forward strand.
TGACATCGGTGCAACTCGCCGAGGATGTCGCCGGATCGCCCTTCGGCTTCAAGCTGACCAGCATCAGTTCCACCATGACCGGATCGAGCGTCACCGGTCCCGCCGGCGCGCCGCCGGCGATGTCGGTCGATATCGGCGCGGCCAATCCGAATGCCGGAGAGACGGTCAAATTCACATTCGCCCTGCCGGACGGATCGAGCGAGACGCTCACCCTGACGGCGACCGCATCGACGACGCCGGGACCGAACGAATTCACCATCGGCGCCACGTCGGATGTCACCGCCACGAATTTGCAAGCGAAGCTGACGACGGCGCTCGGCACATTGGCCGACACCGCCCTGTCCGCGGCGTCCGCGCTCGCCGCCTCCGGCGACTTTTTCGATATCGACGCCGCCAATCCGCCGCAGCGGGTCGCGGGTCCGCCGTTCAACACCGCGACTGCGCTGACCAACGGCACCGCCGCCAATACCGTGAGCTGGTACACCGGCGAAGCCGGCTCCAGTTCCGCGCGCTCGACGGCCAGCGCCAAGGTCGATCAGTCGATCGGCGTGTCCTACGGCCTGCGCGCCAACGAGGAGGGCATCCGCTGGCAGCTGCAACAGATCGCGGCGCTCGCCGCGATCCCGCTTCCGGCGGCCGATCCCAATACGACGGCGCTCGGCGCCAAGCTCAACGACCGGATCCGGCCCGCGCTCGACGTTCCGGCCGGAACGCAATCGATCGAAACCATCCAGGCCGAGCTTGCCGGCGCGCAAACCACCTTGCAGGCCGCGAAGGACCGCCACCAGCAGACCAACGCCACGCTCAGCGACCTGCTGCAGAAGGTCGAGGGCGTATCCAACGAAGAGGTCGCAGCGCAGATCCTGGCGATGCAGACCACGCTGCAGGCATCTCTGCAGACGACGGCGATCCTCTATCAGACCAACATCCTGAAATATCTCTGATCGCGGGCGACGCTCAGGCGAGCAAGAAAAAACCCGCGGGCATCCGCGGGTATTTCTTTGCCGATTTTTTTCGTCATGGCCGGGCGAAGCGCCAACGGGTCCGCGCGAAGCGCGGCCCGATGACTGGCTCCGCGCGAAGACCCGGCCATGACAAACGAGAGATTTGTGCCGCAAACGAAAATGGCCGGCGTGAAGCCGGCCATCTGAGAAAAACCTGTGAAGCTTTGGATCAGGCGCTGCTGCGCAAACCGGCCGCGAGCTCGCGATTGATGTTGATCAGGCTCGGCAGGCGCTCGCGCTGCGGATTGCCCATCACCGACAGCGTCTGGTTCATGACGAACAATCCGAGATTGGCGACGTTCTGGCGGATCTCGGCGGGCAGCGGATTGTCGTTGCTCGTCACCGAGGTCAGGAAGATGGTCCAGAGCTTGCGATTGTAATGCAAGGCCTGGTCGAGCGCCGGACGCTCGCGTTCCCAATCGTCATGCACGGCCTGCAGCCGCGATGCAGCCCGCAGCAGCAATTGCACTTCCAGTTCACGCGGATTTGCGGTCTGTTGCGCTACTTGTCCGTACGCTTTGGTCGCATTTTGCATGCGCAAGAAGCTCCTGCTCGTAATCGATCAATTTCTTGGCTTGTTTCAGTGCCTTATACAGATCGCCCGTTAAGATATGATTATTGATGTTTTCGATGTAGGCCCAGGCACTTGGCGCCGCCTGCACGATGTCCCGCATGATCGCGAAATAAAGGTCATGCTGCTGTCGCGGATCGTCGGAAATGTACATCAGCTGGACCGTGAGATAGAGCCGCTTCGCAGGCGTGTCGGCGCGGGTCTTGGTCATGATGTCCTTCTCGCGCAGGATCGCAGAAGTGCCTTCGAGAAGGAAACGCGTGCGCTGATCGCCATTGGTGACGACGCAATCCCCGATCAGGATGCGTTCGCCGGGCTTGAGTTCGACTTTGAGCGCCATGCTGTCTCCTGGTGTTCTGAGAATCGGAAGCTTGCTTTAAGTCCCAGCACCCTCGGTTGCGAACCTGGAATTCGAGGAGGTTCGCAATGCATGATTCTGGCGCGGCTCAGGTTGAGAAACTCCCTCGCGGACTCGCCGCGAAAATCGAGGGAACGTCCGAACGGTCGCACTAAGCCGATACCGTCCAGTGTTGAGGATCACGGTTAACAGGACGTAAAAAAAACGGCGGGGTTTCCCCCGCCGTCCGTTATTTCGAAGAGCTTCGCGCTTGAAGCTTGGCGGCTTTGTTAGCCGAACAGCCGCAGCACCGCCTGGTCGGCCTGTGCGGAGAGCGACAGGGCCGTGGTGGAGAGTTGCTGGCGGGTCTGCAAGGCCAGCATGTTGGCGCCTTCCTCGTTGGTGTCGGCCAGAACGAGATTGTCGGCGCCGGTCTGCAAGGTATTGATCAGGTTCTTGGTGAAGTCCTGGCGGGTCTGCACCGTCGTCAGGTTGGCGCCGAATGCCGAGGCCTGCGTCCGCAAGGTCTTGAGCGCCGAATCGACCGCCGCGATCGCGGTGTCGATATCGCCGTCGGATTGGAAGCCGGCGCCCGAAACCGTCGGGATGCCAAGGCCGCTTGAGTCGAACGTCACTCCGGCAATCGTGAGTGACGAGGTGCCGGTTTCGTTGAACACCACCTTGAGATCGTCGCCGTTGAGCAGGTTGACGCCGTTATAGGAGGCGTCGCCGGCGAGGGCGTCGATCTGCGCGAGAATATTGTTGAAGTCATTCTGCAAGCTGGTGCGGGTCGAATTGGGGGCGCCGACGGCGCCGGTGCCTTGCCAGGTGCCGACCACGGCGCCAAAGCCGAGCGCAGTCGTGAGCGCGGCGTTCGACGACGAGATCGTGATCGAATTCTGCGATGCAGCGGAATTCAAGGTGATGCCGACCGAACCACTCGATGCGGTGGCCGTGATCCCGGTGATCGTATTCAGTTTGGTGGCCAATTCCGCGAAGGTCGAAACCTCGCCGAGGCCGGTGCCGAAATTGATGACCTGGTTGGCGCCGCCATTCACCGCGAGCGTCAGCGACGTACCGGTGGTGCCGATATTGTCGAGCATGCTCGTGGAGGCGTAGGTGGCGTTAGTGAGACCGGCGGAGGCGCCGGCCGTGACGACGAAGTCGATATCGGCGTTGGTGGCATTGACCGCAATGCCGTCGCCGGCCGCGTTGGACACCAGAGCTGCGTCCGTGGAGGAGAAGCCGGAGGCCGTCAGCGCCGCGTCGAAGCTCGCCTGCAGGCCGGCCAGGATTTCGGCATAGGTCGCGGACGCGTCGGAGGTGTAGGTGACGGTCTGGACGCCGGCGCCGTTGATGTCGATTCCGAACGAGTAGGTCTGGGCGTTGGCGACCGTCAACGTCGTGCCGTTTCCGGTGGTGCCCAGCGTTTCGTCGGTCGGGTTGCCGCTCAAGGGAACGGCCGAGTAATTGGTCGAGCCGGGCTGCGGAGCCTGCAGCGCCTGCTTGGCGACCGATTTCGCGGACTCGACGAGCTTGGTCAGGGACGAGATGCCCTGGTCAGCGGCTTCGAGCGTCTTTTGCGCCTGCCCGATCGAGTCGAGCAGCGCGTTGAGGTCGCTCGCGCGGTTGTTGAGCGATTGCGAGGTGAAGAAGTTGCCCGGATTGTCGAGCGCCGAGTTGACCTTCTTGCCAGTGGCCAGCCGGTTCTGGGTGAGGCTCATCAGATCCGCTGTGCTCTGCAGAGCGAGCAGGTTCTGCCGCACACCGGCTGAAAGAACGACGTCACTCATGACGGAAACCCCTTATTCGAATGGTGCGTGTCCGCTCACGTATCGAACGGCTGGGGTGATAATGATCCGGTAACCCTAATGGACGGTAAAAAAGTAGTTAAGAGGCGGTAAACGCCTGAAATTCGCGCAAAAAAAGAACGGCGGGGTTTCCCCCGCCGTTCGGCAGTCCTGATAGTTCGGCTGGATTAGCCGAAGAGACGCAGCACCGCCTGATCGGCCTGCGCGGAGAGCGACAGGGCCGTCGTGGACAGTTGCTGGCGGGTCTGCAGGGCGAGAAGGTTCGCACCTTCTTCGTTGGTGTCGGCCAACACGAGGTTGTCCGCGCCAGTCTGCAGGGTATTGATCAGGTTCTTGGTGAAGTCCTGACGGGTCTGCACCGTCGACAGGTTCGAACCGAACTTCGAAGCCTGCGTGCGCAGGCTGGAAAGCGCGGTGTCGAGATCGCTGATCAGGGTGTCGATGTCGCCGTCGGACTGGAAACCAGCGCCCGAGACAGCATCAAGACCAAGGCCAGCGGCATCGAAGGTCACGCCCGTGATCGTCAGCGAAGACGTACCGGTTTCGTTGAAGACCACCTTAAGATCGTCGCCGTCGAGCAGGTTGACGCCGTTATAGGAGGCGTCGCTCGCGAGAGCGTCGATCTGGGTGAGGACGTTATTGTAGTCAGACTGCAGCGAGGTACGGGTCGAGTTGGCCGCACCGACCGTGGCAGTGCCCTGGTAGGTGTTGCCGACAACGCTGCCGTAGCCGATCGCGGAAGTCAGCGCCGCATTCGACGACGAGATCAGGATCGAGTTCTGCGATGAAGCCGTATCCAGAGTGATACCCACTGCGGAGTTCGACGTCGTCGCGGTAACGCCACTGATCGTATTCAGCTTGGTCGACAATTCGGCGAGCGTGGAGACTTCACCCACACCGGTGCCGAAGCTGATGACCTGGTTGGCGCCGCCATTCACCGCGAGCGTCAGCGACGTACCGGAGGTGCCGATATTGTCGAGCAAGCTCGTGGAGGCATAGGTGGCGGCGGTGAGACCGGCGGACGCACTGGCCGAGATCACGAAGTCGATATCGGCGTTCGTGGCGTTGACCGCGATGCCGTCGCCGGCAGCGTTGGACACGAGAGCCGCGTCCGACGAATCGACGCCAGAGGCGGTCAGCGCAGTAGCGAAGCTCGCCTGCAAGCCGGCCAGAATTTCACCATACGTCGCCGAAGCGTCGGAGGTGTAGGTGACGGTCTGGACGCCGGCGCCGTTGATGTTGATACCGAACGAGTAGGTCTGAGCGTTGGCGACCGTCAACGCCGTGCCGTTGCCGGAGGTGCCCAGCGTTTCGTCGGTCGGGTTGCCGGAAAGAGCGACGGCCGAGTAGGTGGTCGAGCCGGGCTGAGGAGCCTGGCGGGCCTGCTTGGCAATCGATTTGGCGGATTCAACGAGCTTCGTGACCGAGGAAATGCCCTGGTCAGCCGCCTTCAGCGTCTGTTGGGCCTGACCGATCGAGTCAAGGAGCGAGTTGAGGTCGCTCGCACGGTTGTTGAGCGACTGCGAGGTGAAGAAGTTACCCGGATTATCGAGCGCCGAGTTGACCTTCTTGCCCGTCGCGAGGCGGTTCTGCGTCAGAGCCGACAGAGCGGCGGTGTCCTGCAGAGAGAGCAGGTTCTGCCGCACTGAGGACGACAGGGTGATATTGGAAGCCATTGTACGCAACCTTTCTGGTTTGGACTAACACGTGTCGATCCATTGGATCGGCAAACGTCATCTCACGCAGGCCGCAAAGGGCGCGTAAAAGAACGTGGTTAATGGGTTATTGCAGTGTGAAACGCCGGGTATGGAACGCGGCGTGCCGCATTCAGATTCTGCTAACCATGAATGGCAACCACTCGTTAGCGATCCGCGTCGGCACGGCGATTGTGTCGCGTCTGATCTAGACCTCGATGTCCGCATGCGGCTGGTCCGGTTCGGGTCCGGCGTCCGGCGCCGGCTGCCGGTAAGCGCGCATGCGCGACAGGGCTTCGTCCGTCGCCTTGCTGCGTTTGCGCCGCTCGTCCTCGTCGCGGGCGCGGCGGATCACATCCTGGCTCTGCGGATCGATGGCGACGCTGCGCGGGGTCAGATCGGCAGGGCCCTGGCCGTTGCGCAACGGAGCCACGGTGTCGGCGGCCCGCACGCTTTGCGAGGGAGACAGATCGGTGCGAACGGTGCTCGCACGGTCATGCACGATGCGGCTCGCGCTGTCGCGCGGCCTGATGGTGAAACTGGAGTCCATGCTCACCTCCGGGCGCGTTGGTTGGTACGCGAGACCGATCAGGTTACGAGGACGCTAGATCACGAACTTTAATTCCCAGTGGTTAAACTTGGTAAATTGCAACGGACCGGGCGCGACCTTGTTATTTGCGCATGATCTTCCCCGAAAACCGGTTCCCACTTTTCGGGATCATGCTCGTTAGAGAACCCGGCTCACGGCGAGCGGCTGCGCCGCGCTGCGCGGCGGCGCGGCGGGGCGGCCGGAAGCCCCATAGGTCTGCGGCGCCGATTTGCGCGTCACTTCGTCATGGACGCCGCGCATGATGCCTTCCGAAACCGCATGCGCGGTGGCGAGCACCGTCAGATTGATCTGCAGAAGGGCGTGAAACAAGTCGTGGCGCTGGTGCAAGGCGTCGATCTCGCCGCCGGCGAGATGCGCGGCCATTCCCGGATTGGCCTTCAGCCGGCCCGCATCGGTCATATAGGCTTGCGCAAGGTCGGTCTTGATTTGCGACAATTGCGCCGCTTCGCTGAGCTTTCCCGCGCGCACGAGTTCGGTCTCTTTTTCGATGATCGCGAGCAATTCGTCCATGACGCCCGACAGGTGCGCGATCAAGGCGACGATCTCGGCCTTGCTGGCCGCTGGCGAAGCGGTCGTATTCGGAGCCGGCGTTGCGGTCATGATGTTCTCCATTTCGCCCGGCGGTCAGCGCGAGCGTGCTTCCTGCTGCGCCAGCAAGGTGCGGTAGACTTCATCGGCGATCCCGATGCCGCCCTTCTTGGCGAAGGATTTTGAATATTCCTCGGTCAGGAACGAACGCCATATGCCGGTCGCCTGCGATCCGCCGAACGGGCCTTCGCCGTCGACATTCGTGAACATCTGACTGAACATCGAATTGAGAAATACCGCTTCGAAATCTTCCGCCGCGGCGCGCGCCTTGGCCTTGGTGTTGGCGCCCTTGAAATTGACGCTCGCATCCGGGCGCGCAGTGAAGGCGTTGAAGCCCTGCGCGGCGGTGCTCGAAGTGAAGGCGCTGTTCGTAGCCATCACATCAACTCGATATCGGCCTGGATCGCGCCCGCCGCCTTGATGGCCTGCAGGATGCTGATCAGATCGCGCGGGCCGATGCCGAGCGCGTTCAGTCCGTCGACGAGCTGCTGGAGCGAAACGCCTTCCTTCACCAGCGCGAATTTCTTGCCGTCTTCCTGCACGCCGACGCGGGTGCGTGGCACAACGCGGGTTTCACCGCGTGAAAAGGGCGCGGGCTGGCTGACCTGCGGGCTTTCCGAAATGGTGACCGTGAGATTGCCCTGCGCCACCGCGACCGTCGACACGCGCACGTCGCGGCCCATGACGATGATGCCGGAGCGCTCGTCGATGACGACCTTCGCTCCGAGATCGGGCTCGACCTGCAATTGCTCGATCTCGGTCAGGAGCGCGACCATGTTGGTGTCGGATTTCGCGGGCAACGTGAGCTGCACCGTTGAGGCGTCGAGCGGCTCGGCAATGGCGCTGCCGATATAGTCGTTGACGGCGCCGGCAATGCGCTTGGCCGTGGTCAGGTCCGAATTGCGCAAGGCGAGGCGCACCTGGTTGAGCCGATTGAGCGCGAAGTCGATCTCGCGCTCGATGATGGCGCCATTCGAAATACGTCCGACCGTCGGCACGCCGCGCACGATCTTCGCCGCCTCGCCTTGCGCCTCGAAGCCGCCGATCGCGAGCGAGCCTTGCGCCACGGCATAGACATTGCCGTCCGCGCCAAGCAGCGGGGTGACCAGAAGCGTGCCGCCTTGCAGGCTCTTGGAATCGCCGAGCGCAGAGACGGTGACGTCGATGCGCGTGCCTTGCGTGCCGAAGGCGGGCAGGTTGGCCGTCACCATGACGGCCGCGACGTTGCCGGTGCGGATCTGGGTGCCGCGGATATTGACGCCGAGGCGTTCCAGCATCGCCTGCAGCGACTGCTTGGTGAAAGGAATGTTGTTGAGCGTGTCGCCGGTTCCATTGAGGCCGACGACAAGGCCGTAACCGATCAGCTGGTTCTGGCGCACGCCTTCGATATTGGCGAGATCCTTGATGCGCGACGTCGCTTGCGCAGGCCCGGCCGCGCACAGCACGGCCAGGACGGTCAAGACGGTCAAGACGGCGAAGGCCGCAACGCGCGCGAAACCATTAACCTTTGGCATTCTCAAAGCTCCCCACCGAACTCACGGGCGTCACCTCAAGCTCCCACAGGAGATGCGCCCGGCTCATGAGAATGCGAACGCCGTGCCAATCCGTGGTTTGAGCGCAATGCATTGAAGCGACTGATCTTTTGAGTCCGGCATCGTGGCGGCGCAGGCGCGGGCGACATGCAGCGATTGCCGGGGGCGGCAGATTTTGCCGCGTCATTTACGAAGCCTTAACCATAAGGGCGGAGTTTCAATGCGATCCGAACTGGATCTTTGGCCGGGCTTTTTGGCCGGAGCATTCTGAATGCGCATTCTCGCACCGAACTCGAACGCGCTCGCACGCGAGGCCCAGACGGCAAAGCGCGCGGGCTCCGGCTCGTTCCATCTCGACGCCGGAGATGCTGCGAAGCCGCAAGCATCGATCCCGACATTGCGCACCGTGGGTGGCATCGACGCGCTGGTCGCCCTGCAGGGGTTCGACGATCCCGCCGAACGCCGGCGCCGGGCCGCCGGCAGGGGCAAGGCCGCCCTCGACGTGCTCGACGAAATCAAGCTCGGCCTTCTGGCGGGGGCGCTCGACCCGTCGAATCTCAATCGCCTTCGGATGGCCGCGGAACAGCTCAAGAGTCGCTCCGGCGAGCCGGGGCTCGACGAGGTGCTGTCCGAGATCGAATTGCGGGTCGAGGTCGAACTCGCGAAAATGGCCCCGCGCTAGTGTCCCGAATCCGAAGTTCGCATTATTTTTTGCAGCGCTCACCGTTAGCGAACTTCGGTTTCCAAGGGACACTAGAAACGTACGATTCTAGTGTGGTTTCGGTTCAGAAGTCCCCTTACGGACTCGCGGCGGCGATTAAGGGGACTTCTGAACCACCACACTAGTGGGCATTTTTAGGTCGATTTGCCCTTTTTCGCATCGCGTCATAACCGTGTCATTTCAATGAGTTCCAGCGGGGCTGCGAGTCGCGGCCGGGCGCAAATCCTTGTTGTTTGGCTTATGGCTCCCCGCTATAAGCTCGCCCCGCGAGCAGGGTGTCTCGCGCAAGGCAGCCGGGTAGGCAGGAGTTCGGGGTAATGCTGGCCAAAACCAAAAAATATCAGCCGAGCGACAAAGAGCCTTTCATGAACGAGAAGCAGCGGGAGTATTTCCGCGAAAAGCTGCTGATATGGAAGGAAGACATCATCAAAGAGGCGCGTGAGACGCTGCAGCACCTTCAGGACGAGAATGTGAATCATCCTGACCTCGCCGATCGGGCGTCTTCCGAGACCGATCGCGCCATCGAGCTTCGTGCGCGCGACCGGCAACGCAAGCTGACGGCGAAAATCGACGCGGCTTTGGCGCGGATCGACGACGGTACTTACGGCTTCTGCGAGGAAACCGGAGAACCGATCTCGCTCAAGCGTCTCGAAGCCCGTCCGATCGCAACCTTGTCGATCGAGGCGCAGGAGCGTCACGAGCGCCGCGAACGGGTCTATCGCGACGATTGAAATTCTCTGCTCGTGGCGCTCGAATGAAACAAAGCGCGTCACGAGCGCCGCGGGTTGTCGATTGCGCCGGGAACCTCCCGCACGCGGGTGCGGCGGAGTTCGTCAATGCCCGGTTCGTCCGCGCCCGGTTCGTCGGTCCGGGGGCGTTCCGAAACCGGTTGCCACCCGTCATCGGCGCGATATGCTTGGCGCCGATCCGCGATGGAGGTTTGCATGAGATTGGCCACCGCCGCCGTAACGTTGTTGCTGCTGACAGGGTCGGCTCACGCCCAGGGGATCAACCTTTGGGCGGACGAGGGAAAAGCCAAAGATCCCGAAGCTGAGGCAAAGCAGCGCGAGATCGACAAGGCCTACCGGGAGAAGCTCAAGAGTCAGGCCGTGCCGGCGCAGGCACCGGTGAACGATCCCTGGGGCAATGTGCGCTCAGGCAGCCAGCCGGCCGCGAGCCAGAACAAGCAGCAATCCAATTCGAAAACGCGCTAGATTGCGGGCGGATGTTCATTTTGAGCGGACGCATTTCCGATGCCGGCCGCCATTCGCGGCCGGCGAAATGACCTGATTGAAATGATTCCGGGCGCCCGCACCAATTTTCTGCGCATCAGAAAGCCGCACGAACACAGCAAGGTGACCTTCGTCGAATTGTTTTTCGATCTGGTCTTCGTGTTCGCCATCACGCAGCTCTCGCATTACCTGCTCGAACATTTCAGCGCCGCCGGCATATTGCAGACGGCGCTGATGCTGATGGCGGTGTGGTGGGTGTGGATCTACACCTCCTGGTTCACCAACTGGCTCGATCCGCAAACGACGCCGGTGCGCATCGTCGTGTTCACGCTGATGCTCGCGGGGCTCGTCCTCTCCATCTCGATACCGGATGCGTTTGGGTCGCGAGGCGAAAGCTTCGCCGCGGCCTATGCGCTGATGCAGGTCGGGCGTTGCCTGTTCATGCTGTGGGCGCTGCGGCGTCACAATCCGGGCAATTACCTGAATTTCCAGCGCATCACCTGCTGGTTTCTGCTGTCGGCATTGTTCTGGATCGGCGGCGCCTTTGCCAATGGAGAGTTGCGCTTTGCGATGTGGGTTTTGGCGTTGGCGATCGACTATGCCGCGCCGTCGTGCGGATTCTGGACGCCCGGTCTCGGCCGTTCCAGGACGTCGGACTGGGATGTCGAGGGCACGCATCTCGCCGAGCGCTGCGGGCTCTTCATTATCATTGCGCTTGGGGAATCGATTCTCGTCGCCGGCGCGACCTTTGCCAGGATGGACTGGACATTAGTCACGGCCGCGGCATTTTTGTCCGCCTTCGTCGGCAGCGTTGCGATGTGGTGGATCTATTTCAATATCGGCGCAGAGCGCGCGAGCGAGCATATCGCGGCGTCCGGCGACCCGGGACGCCTCGCGCGTGTCGCCTATACCTATACGCTTCTTCTTCCGGTCGCCGGCATCATCGTGACGGCGGCAT
>CAMDXM010000013.1 GCA_945878025.1 Pseudorhodoplanes sinuspersici
ATCAGTGGGCGACGGCCCGGCCGTCTATCCTTCGAGGCTCGCCATAGCGCGTTGAAGACGCGCGTAAACGCGCTTAAGGCTCGCACCTCAGGATGACGGATTGAGATCAGAGATGAACGCACCTGCGACCATCGCCCCCAAAAAGCAGCATCTCATCGATCCCGAGATCTGCATCCGCTGCAACACCTGCGAGGAGACCTGCCCGGTCGACGCGGTCACGCATGACGACAACAATTACGTCGTCGATCCGGAAAAGTGCAATTTCTGCCTCGACTGCATCTCGCCGTGCCCCACGGGCTCGATCGATAACTGGCGCATTGTCGCGCGCGCTTACAGTCTCAAAGAGCAATTCTCCTGGGGCGAATTGCCTTTCCAGGAACAGATCGAGATCCAGACCAGTGTTGAATCCGGCGGCGATTTGGAAGCGTCCGACGATGACGCCGCGCGGCTGATCGCGGAGGCGCATCTCGGCGCGGGCGGCAAGAGCGTCGCGCCGGCCTCGGCCGGGAAACCGAAGATCAATCTGTTCAATCGCGGCAGGCCCGCGGCCGCGACGGTGTCGGGCAATTTCCGGCTGACCGATCCCGATGCCGACAATGACGTGCGGCATGTGATCCTCGATTTCGGCGGCGCGGCCTTTCCCGTGCTGGAGGGCCAGAGCATCGGCATTATCGCGCCGGGCGCAGACAAGGACGGCAAGCCGCACAAGATCAGGCTCTATTCGGTCGCGAGCCCGCGCGAGGGCGAAAAGTCCGGCGCCAACAATCTCTCGCTCACCGTCAAGCGCGAAGGCGACGGCGTCTGCTCGAATTACATCTGCGATCTGAAAAAAGGCGACCAGGTGCAGGTGACGGGGCCGTTCGGCGCGACCTTCCTGATGCCGGACGATCCGTCCGCGAATATCCTGATGATCTGCACCGGCACCGGCTCGGCGCCGTTTCGCGGCTTCACCGAGCGGCGCCGGCGCAACATGAAAGACGCGCCCGGCCGCATGATGCTGTATTTCGGCGCGCGGCGGCCGGAAGAGCTTCCGTATTTCGGTCCGCTGCAGAAAGTGCCGGACGGATTGCTGCGCAAGCATTTCGCCTATTCGCGCGTGCCGGGCGAACCCAAGACCTATGTGCAGGACCGCATGCGCGCGACGCCCGACGAAGTCGCGGCGTTTCTGAAGAACGCGAAGACGCATGTTTATCTCTGCGGACTGAAGGGCATGGAAACCGGCGTGGACGAAGCCTTCGCCGATATCTGCCGCAATGCCGGCCTCGACTGGGCGGCCTTGCGCGCCGTGATGCGCGCGCAGGGGCGCTATCATGTGGAGACGTATTAGAGAGGTTACTTACCTCTCCCCTTAAACGGGGAGAGGGAAAGAACGTGCCGCATGTGAGGTCGGAGATTTCAAATGACCATTCGCCTGAGATCACTGTCTCCAATGCTGCAAAGCGGCGACCTGCAGCGCACCATCGATTGGTATGAATCGGTGCTCGGCTTCCGCTGCATCGGCCGGGAAAAAGACTGGTGCCGGCTGGAGCGCGATCGCGTCATGCTGATGTTCATGCGCAACGCGCATTTCGGCGCGCCGCACGCCACGGCGACGCAATACATCTATCTCCACGACCTCGACGCGTTCTGGGACAGCATCAAGGACAAGGTCAAAGCCGAATGGGGTCCGGAGAAAATGCCGTACGGCATGATGGAATTCGCCATCAAGGATCCGGACGGCTATCTGCTCTCTTTCGGCGAAGAGCTCGATAAGGGCGAGCAGCGGGAATATTGATTTTGCTCTCCCTTTACAAAGCAAGACGTGGATGGCAACGCAACTCGGGATTGCCCGAGTTGCGCGTTATTAGATGTCGCAAGTCGGATATACCCGACTTGCGATGACAAGCCCGGCCATGACGGTGAGAAGATTGCGGGCATTATCTCTCAACGTCATGGCCGGCTTTATGCCGGCCATCCACGTCTTTCTCACTGTCATTCCGGGGCGTCCGCCGTCGCCCGTAGGGCGAAGGCGCGACGAACCCGGAATCCATAACCGCGATCCTGGATTATGGATTCCGGGTCCGCTCGCTTCACTCGCGTCCCGGAATGACGGCGGACGAATGGCGCCGGCCGTCACAAAATATCTCTTGATTGATATTTACTGATGCTATAACTTACGAATCATCCCCATTCGCTTGAGGGACGTCCTGCAGGCGAAACTGGATGTGGATGGGGACGGCGCCCCGCGCGCATGGCTTTCGCAGGCCGTGTCCCCGGGAGATGTGTGGAGAAGGCCTCCTGGCTCACTAGGGAGCCCCGGATGGAGTCTTCCGTCGCGCCGCCGGGTGATGTCAGGGCCGGTAACACCGCCTGACGCTCCGGCGGGGCAGAGGGGTCCCACCATCTGATAACGCCGAAGTGGAGCGCCGTAAGGCGAGCTGGCCGATCGCAAGGCTGGCACGTGCTCTTCGCAGGAGCACGCTCAATATAGTTGCGCCTTTACGGCGCTCCGCTCCCTCTTTTGGGGGAGCAAATCGAAAATAGAATCGGAAGCTCGCGCGGAATTCCGCAGCGGTAAGGATGGGACGTGGCTGTTTGACAATCTAATCGGAACGCGATGGACCCCAACCCGTCATCCTGAGGTGCGCGTGAGCAAAGCGAGCGCGCCTCGAAGGATGCACGGGCACGGTGCGTGGGCCGTCAATCCTTCGAGGCTCGCGGAGCCTGTCATCGGGCCGCGCTTCGCGCGGACCCGTTCGCGAGCACCTCAGGATGACGGCTTACGGTGGCTGGGAGCGTGCCTACTCCGCCGCCGCGCGCTGCGGCTTGCCGTGCATCGACACCATGTAATCCATCGCCGCCTGCACGCCGCCCTTCTTGTGCGGAACATTTGCAAGAGCGAGAGCCATTTCGGTATTGGCGAGCGCGCCGATGATGGTGCCGTCATTGGTGTCGCCAAGGTGCCCGATGCGGAAATATTTTCCAACATAGGGCCCGAAGCTTGCGCCATAGGAAATATTGAAAGTGTCGAGCGCGAGCGAGCGGAACGCATCGCCGTCATGACCGTCCGGCATCATCACCGCGGTGACAGTCGGCGAATAATATTTCGCGTCGCGCACCATGATCTCGAGGCCCCAATGCTTCACGGCGCGGCGCGTCGCCTCGGCCAGGCGGTTGTGGCGCGCGAACACGTTGTCGAGGCCTTCCTCATGCAGCATCTCGATCGCGGTATCGAGGCCCCACAGCATCTGTGTCGCCGGGGTGTAGGGGAAGAAGCCGATCTTGTTCATCGCCAGCATCTCGTCCCAGGCGAAGAAGGATTTCGGCAATTTCGAATTCTTGTTGGCCGCGAGCGCCTTGTCGCTCACCGCGTTGAACGACATGCCGGGCGGCAGCATCAGGCCCTTCTGCGCGCCGCCAACGGTGACGTCCACGCCCCATTCGTCGTGCTTGTATTCGGCCGAGGCGAGCGAGGAGATGGTGTCGACCAGGAGCAACGCCGGATGGCCCGCGGCGTCGATGGCTTTACGGATTTCGAGGATCGGCGAGAGCGCGCCGGTCGAGGTCTCGTTGTGCAGCACGCACACGGCCTTGATCTCTTTGTTCTTGTCTTCGCGCAGCTTGGCTTCGATCGACTTCGGATCGGCGCCGGTGCGCCAGTCGGTGGCGATGAATTCGGGCTTGAGGCCGAGCTTCTCCGCCATCTTCTTCCAGAGCGTGGCGAACTGGCCGGTCTCCACCATCAGCACGCGGTCGCCCGCGTTCAGGGTGTTGACCAGGGCGCCTTCCCACGCGCCGGTTCCGGTCGCGGTATAGATGATGACCGGATTGGTGGTCTTGAAGATCGTCTTGACGCCGTCGAGCACGCGCTTGGCGAGCTTCTGGAATTCCGGCCCGCGGTGATCGATGATCGGCGTGTCCATGGCGCGCAAAATGCGGTCCGGCAGCGGCGAGGGGCCCGGAATCTGCAGGAAATGGCGTCCGGCGACGCGCGAGGAATTCTGGGCCATAAAACGCTCCTTCGATCTGCCGGTCATTGTGGCCGCCCGGCGCGGCCTGAGCCTTCGAAACTTGCCGGGATGAACACCGGATGCAACATTCCGGTCAAGTCAAAAACCACATGTCCTGATGGAGGAATCCGATTGTCCAATCGCCTGATGCCGGGGCTTGAGCGGCGGCTCAAGAGGGAAATGACCGGTGAAGTGCGGTTCGACACGTTCACGCGCGGCCGCTATGCCACCGATGCATCGCATTACCAGATGATGCCCGTGGGGGTGGTCACGCCCAAAACGGTTAACGAGGCCGAGGGCGCGATCGCGATCGCCAGGGACGAGGGCGTCACCATCCTTCCGCGCGGCGGTGGCACCTCGCAATGCGGGCAGACGGTCAATCACTCGCTCGTTCTCGATTGCTCCAAATATCTCAACCGGGTTCTGGAGCTCGATGTGGCCGGACGCCGCTGCGTGGTCGAGCCCGGCATCGTGCTCGACGATCTCAATCGCGCGCTGAAACCGCACGGCCTGTGGTTCCCGGTCGACATTTCGACGGCCTCGCGGGCGACCATCGGCGGCATGACCGGCAACAATTCCTGTGGCGCGCGCAGCTTGCGTTACGGCAATACGCGCGAGAACGTGTTGTCGGTCGATGCCGTCCTGGCCGACGGATCGAAGGCGCATTTCGGCCCCGTCAGTCCGGACCTGTCTGACCTTCCGTCATCCTCGCCCCTGCGCGGCATCGCGCAGGATTTACTCGCTATCGGCAAGCGCGAAGCCGGTGAAATCGAGGCGCGCTTTCCGAAAGTGCAGCGGCGCGTCGGCGGCTATAATCTCGATTCATTCCTGCCGGGCAAGAACGCGCTCAATCTGGCACATATTCTCATCGGGTCGGAAGGCACGCTCGGTTTCTCGACGCAGATCGAACTGAAATTGTCGCCGCTGCTCGGCCGCCGCGCGGTCGGGGCCTGCCATTTCGGCAGCTTCTATGAGGCGATGAATTGCGCGCAACATCTGGTGAAGCTTGCGCCCATCGCGGTGGAACTGGTCGATCGCACCATGATCGAACTCGCGCGCGAAATCGCGATGTTCCGTCCGACCCTGGAGCAATTCGTGCGCGGCACGCCGGACGCGGTGCTGCTGGTCGAATTCGGCGAGGACGATTACGAGGAAAATCTGAGACGGCTGAAAAAGCTGCACGCATTGATGGGCGATCTCGGTTTCGGCTTCGACAAATCCGGCGCGAAATGGGGCGGCGTGGTCGACGTGCTCGATCCGGCATTGCAGGCGGCGATCGCGGACGTGCGCACCTCCGGCCTCAACATCATGATGTCGATGAAGGACGAGGGAAAGCCCGTTTCCTTCGTCGAGGATTGCGCGGTTCCGCTCGAGCATCTTGCCGAATACACGTCGCGGCTCACGGATGTTTTTCACAGGCATGGCACGCGCGGCACCTGGTACGCGCATGCGTCGGTCGGCTGCCTGCATGTGCGCCCGGTTCTCAATCTGCGGCTGGAGAAAGACGTGCGCGCCATGCGCGCCATCGCGGAAGAAGCCTTCGCGATGGTGCGCGACTATAAAGGCTCGCATTCCGGCGAGCATGGCGACGGCCTCGTGCGTTCGGAGTTTCACGAATTCATGTTCGGTCCGCGGCTCGTGCGCGCGTTCGAGGACGTGAAGACGCGCTTCGATCCGGACGCTGTGTTCAATCCCGGCAAGATCGTGCATGCGCCGCGTTTCGATATGCGCGGGAATTTTCGTTACGGCCCGGATTATCGCGGCGAGACTATCGAGACGCGGCTCGACTGGTCGGCCTGGCCGGGATCGGGCGGCGGGTTCCAGGGCGCGGTCGAGATGTGCAACAACAACGGCGCCTGTCGCAAGATGGCGGGCGGCGTCATGTGTCCGAGCTATCGCGTCACCCGCGACGAGAAGGACGTCACGCGGGGACGCGCGAATAGTTTGCGGCTCGCGGTGACCGGCCAGCTCGGACTGAATGCGCTCACCTCCGCCGAAATGGCGGAGACGATGAAGCTCTGCGTCTCCTGCAAGGCGTGCCGGCGCGAATGCCCGACCGGTGTCGACATGGCGCGCATGAAGATCGAAGTGCTGGCGGCGCGCGCCAGGGAATACGGGTTGTCGATCCGCGATTATCTCGTCGGCTATCTTCCGCGCTATGCGCCGTTCGCGGCGCGGTTGCCCTGGCTCCTGAACCTGAGGGATATCGTTCCCGGCGCGGCGCAACTGATGGAATCGATCACCGGTTTTTCCGCACGGCGAAAATTGCCGGAATGGCGCGGCGATATTTTTCACGACCGCGAAACCGGGCCGCTCGGCGGTCCCGAAGTCGTTCTGTTCGCGGATACCTTCAACCGCTATTTCGAGCGCGAGAATCTCGAGGCCGCGATCGCGGTGCTGACCGCGGCTGGCTATCGCGTTCTCGCCGCGAAAGCGCCGGGGCAATCCGCCCGCCCGCTCTGTTGCGGCCGGACGTTTCTCTCGGTCGGCGCGGTGACGAAAGCCCAGCAGGAAATGCAGCGCACGCTCGACGCGCTGTCGCCTTATATCGCGCGCGGCGTGCCGATCGTGGGGCTGGAGCCGAGCTGCATTCTCGGTTTCCGCGACGAGGTTCCCGGCCTGATCGGAAGCGATGCGGCGAAGAGGATGGCGGAGCTTGCCATGACGTTCGAGGAATTCCTCGCGCGCGAACACGAATCCGGGCGCTTGCGCCTGCCGCTGAAATCCATGGCGCGCCGCGCGCTCCTTCACGGCCATTGTCACCAGAAATCCTTCGACGTCTTCACGCCGGTCCAGAAGATTTTGAAGCTCATTCCGGGCCTCGAGGTTGAGACAATCGAATCGAGCTGCTGCGGTATGGCGGGCAGCTTCGGTTACGGCGCCGACACCATCGATGTGTCGCTTGCGATGGGCGAGCTCTCGCTGCTGCCTGCCGTGCGCAAGGCGGACCTCCGCGACATTATCGTCGCCGACGGCGCCTCATGCCGCCATCAGATCCATGACGGAACGGGACGCGAAGCGCTGCATGTGGCGCGCGTGCTGGCCGATTGTCTGTAGCCGGAGAGAATTACGCCGCCCGCATATAGCGGACGACGCCGTCGACCATTTCGCAGACGTAGAAATCCTGTTTCGCGACAAGATGCTTCTCGCCGCAATGCGGGCAATCGAATTCGGTCGCGAATTGCGGAGTCAATTCCATGCTCGCTTGATCGGTGTCGATTCCGGTTTCGATTCGCTGGCCGGTCGCAGGGCAAATCGTGACGAGGGCTCCCATCGGGTCCTCCTCCTTCCACTCAAATGGCTTGTCCAATTGGCGAGATACAACTGGAAGAATGTGTCCTTCGAGAGACACGCCGATGCGAGAATTTGTTTCGAATTTGCGAAGGGTTTTATTGTCATATTGGATCTTGATCATAAAAATCCAGCGCGAACAGAATGTTGTGTGCGGCGGGATTGTTCCGGCTTCATGTTGTCATGGAACCATCAATCCTGCGCATACGCCATTGTGGACAATAATGCGATTTCCGCGCGGCGCGAATCGAGCCGCGTGTGCTGCACCACGATCGGCACATCCGATTCGAAAACCGACGCATAGTCGGTGTCGAGCGGAACCGGCTCGGGTTCCCTCAGATCGTTGAACCGCAGATGCAAGGTGCGGCGCGCGGGAATTGTGATTCGGTAGACGACGGGATCGCGGTCGGCGAAGAAGACGGTCAGCTTCACATTCGCATCCGCGTGGTTTGTATTGAGGATGCAGGCGGTCTCGTGCGAGAGCAGCGCGCGCTCCTGCGATACGCTTTGGGACGGGATATAGCCTTCAGGGATAGCCCACCGCGTCTTGCCGATCGCGTTCATGATCGTGCCCTTTCTCCGATCCGGCCTCATCCTGAGGGACGATCCGGAGGATCGCGTCTCGAAGGATGAGGGCGAGTTGAATTGGCCATGCCTCAAAAGTGGCGGTTCAAATGTAATTCAAGCAAGCGCTATTGATGAGGAAGGCGCCGGCTCGCGTGGACAAGCGACCTCACTTCCCTTTCACCGGATGCCGCGGCAGATCTGGAAAACTTGCCGCTTCCGGTCAGCGCGTCGAGGAATTTATCCGGCCAGTCATGGATGTCGTTGGCGGTCAGCGCCTGCATCAGTGCCGATTGCCGCGCGCGCCGCTCCTCCAGCGGCATCGAGAGCGCGCGCCGGATCGAGGCGCTCACGGCGTCGGGATCGTAAGGATTGACCAGCAACGCCGGCTTGCATTCGATCGCGGCGCCCGCAAAACGCGACAGGATCAGAACGCCGGGGTCTTCCATGTCCTGGGAGGCGACATATTCCTTGGCGACGAGATTCATGCCGTCGCGCAAAGGCGTCACCAGCGCGGCCTTCGCCGCGCGATAAAGCCCGGCCAGCGCCAACCGGCTATGCGCGCGATTGACGTAGCGGATCGGGGTCCAGGATGCTTCGCCGTAGGTGCCGTTGATGCGGCCGATATACTCGCTGACGCTGCGCTCCATATCGGCATATTCGCGGATATCCGAGCGGCTCTTCGGCGTGATCTGCAAATAAGTGACGTTGTTGCGCCATTCCGGATTGCCGGCGAGAAAGCGCTCGAACGCTTCGAGGCGAAAACCGATGCCCTTGGAATAATCGAGCCGGTCGACGCCGATGATCATGGCGCGGCCGGACAGGCTCGCGAGCACGTCCTTGACAAACGACGAGCGCAACGAGCGCTGCGCCATGCGGTTGAAGGCGTCGACCTCCACGCCGACCGGAAACACGCCGATCCGCACATGCCGCTCGCCGGTATTGTAACCGTCCTCGCGATTTCCGGCATAGCGGCACTCGGTTTCGAGATAGCGCGCGAAATTCGCCGCGTCGACCTCGGTCTGGAAGCCGACAAGATCATAATGACACAATGCGGTGATGATCCGCTCATGATGCGGCAGCGCGGTCACGATTTCCGGCGGCGGAAACGGGATATGCAAAAAGAATCCGATCTTGTCCTTGTGGCCGCGCTCGCGCAACGCCTTGGCGAAGGGCAGGAAATGATAATCGTGCACCCAGATCACGTCGTCCGGCAGCAGCACTTTCTGCAATTCATCTGCAAAGTGATCGTTGACGCGCAGATAACCGCTTAGATCGCGCCGCGTGAATTCCGCGAGATCGAGCCGGTAATGCAGGATCGGCCACAGCACCCGGTTGGCGAAGCCGTTGTAATATTCGTCGTAATCCTCTTTCGGCAGGTCGGTCACGACGTACGAGATATTGTCGGTTTCGATGGTCTTGGTTTCGAGGCCCTTGCTCGCCGCGCGTCCGCTCCAGCCGAACCAGATGCCCGGATGGCGCTTGAGCGCGGAGCGCAGCGCAACCTCAAGCCCGCCGGGACGCGCGCCAGCCTTGGGAATCGCCACACGATTCGAAACGACGACTAGCCGCGCCAATATCGGTCCTCCCAGCTTCGCGACAGACGCATCGCAGTGAGAATGAGCCCGGCCATCGAATAGGTCTGCGGGAAGTTGCCCCACAGCGCGCCGGTGTGAATCTGGATATCCTCGGAGAGAAGGCCGTAGCGGTTGCGATATTGCAGGGCGTCGACGAAAAGATCGCGAGCCTCCTGCTTGCGGCCGGACGCCCACCAGGCGTCGATCAGCCAGAACCGGCAGATCAGAAATGCGGATTCCGGCATGCCGAAATCGTCCGGGCTGGCATAGCGCATGACGTGCTTGTCGCGCAGAAGCTCGCGCTCGATCGCGGCGACGGTCGAGATGAAGCGCGGATCGTTCGCCTCGATCACGCCGAGTTCGGGCAACAGCAATATGCTGGCGTCGAGTTCGTCCGATCCGAAGGCCGCGGTGTAGGCCTGGCGCGATTCATTCCAGGATTTTTCCAGCAGAGTCGTGTGAATGCGGTCGGCGGCGTCGTTCCAATAGGCGGCGCGGTCGAGGAAGCCGAGCGTCTGGGCGATGGCCGCGAGCCGGTTGCATCCGGCCCAGCACATTGCGACGGAATGCGTATGCACGCGGCTTCGCCCGCGATATTCCCAGATGCCGGCGTCGGGTTCGAGCGCGAGCCGCTTCGCCTTCTCGCCCATGGTTTCGAGCAGGCGAAACAGTGTTTCGTCGCCGGGCGTCGGCAGCCGGCGGTCGAAGAACATCGGCATGGTCGCGAGAATGATGCTGCCGTAAGTGTCGTGCTGCGTCTGATCGGCGGCGGCATTGCCGATGCGGACCGGGCCGTCGCCGCGATATCCCTTCAGATGCGGCGCGTCCCGTTCATCCATGGAATCGGTTGGGACCACGCTATAAACCGGCCGCAACGTATCCGGCTCTCCAGATGCGATGTTGATGATGAAAAGGATAAAGTCTTCCATCGTCTGGGTCGCGCCAATGCGGTTGAGCGCCTTCACGACAAAGTAAGCATCGCGCAGCCAGCAATAGCGATAATCCCAATTGCGCCGCGAGCCCGGGGATTCCGGAATGGAGGTCGTGAGCGCTGCGACGATGCCGCCGGTCTCCTCGAAATTGGACAATTTCAGCGAGATCGCGGCGCGGATCATCGCCTCCTGCCAGTCATAGGATAGGTTGAGCCGGCGCACCCATTCCCGCCAATAACTCTGCGTGCGGTCGCGAAAATCGCGGCAGGTTGCCTCAAGCGCGCTCGGAAACGGTTCGTCGGCGCCGAAAATCAGATGCACCGGCCGCGTGAGGACGAACGAGGCCTCGCGCTCGATATAGGACAGCGGCGCGTCAGTAGTGAGCCGGATCTGCGCGGCGCCGCCCCAATAGCGGATGTGATTGCTGCCCAGCGTATGGTTGGCGATCGGTATGCCGTGATCGTGCGTCGGCCGGAACCGGATCGCGATGCGCGGACTGCCCGCGATCGGTTCGATGATCCGGATCAGTTGCGGCGGACGATAGATGCGGTCGAGATTCTGGAAGCGCGGCGCGAAATCGGTGATCCGCACCGCGCCGCCTTTTGAGTCGGTCAGAACGGTTTCGACGATCGCGGTGTTGCGCACATAGCTCGATTTCACGTCGGACAGATTTTCCAGCACCACGTCGGAAAAGCCCTTGTCCTCGTCGCCGGCCAGAAGCCGCGAAAAAACCGGATCGCTATCGAAGCGCGGAAAACACCACCAGACGAGACGCGAGCCCGGCTCGACCAGAGCGGCGGTGCGGCCGTTGCCGATCACCGCGAGGTCGAGGCCGTAATCGCTGGGCTTGGCGCCGTTGATCATCGCGCCTCCACCGGCACGCCGCGGCTCAATAGCTCCAGCCACAGCCGCACGTCCTCGGGCCCGTCGAAGTTGAACGACGCGCCCGGCACGATTCCGCCGACCGAGTAACCGATGCCTTTGAAATCCGGCAGCACCGCGAAGGCGGCGTGGTCGGTGGTGTCGTCGCCGATGAAGACCGGCTTGCGCCCGGCAAAGGGAGCGTGCCGCATCAAATATTTCAGGCCGATGCCTTTGTTGAAACCGCGCGGCTTGAGTTCGACGACCGATTTGCCCGGCAGGATCTCGAAGATATGGCTCCCGGCACGGTCGTAGATCGCAGCCACGGCATCCATCACCTTGCCGCCGAGATGAGGCGCCAAACGGTAATGCAGCGCGATCGAATAATCCTTGTCCTCGACGATGATGCCGGGACCGAGCTTGGCTACCTCGTAGAATTGCGCCTTGAGAGCCGGATCGAAGACGACGCGCGTATGCCGCTTGATGCGTCCGTCGCCCGGCATCCTGATCTCCGCGCCATGTCCGCCCACCGCCGGCAATTTGAGCGGCGTGAAGATGCGGTCGATGTCTTCCAGCGGCCGGCCGCTGACGAAGGCAACCGCGCCGTCGAGCTGACCGCGCAGGCGCTGCAAAGTCTCCCGCAGGTTTTTCGGAACGAACACTTCCTGCGGCCGCGGCGCGATGTCGAGCAAGGTGCCGTCAACATCGAGCATGATCGCGATATTGTCGAGCACGCTGAGCGAATGTGGCGCGGTGGGAGCCGGATTTTTCAGGGCGGGCTTACTGCCATTGATGTCGTTCGCCTGACCGCGCTCGGGGTCGGACTTTTCCGGCGGCTGTTTTCGCGATCCGCGCTTTATTTCTGGAGCGTCATGCAATGGCATCGTTCGGGCATCGTTTGAGACCGGCCCTTCAATCGTTCAGCGATGTGGCGCGGATGCGGGAATCGGCAGGGCGGGCAACCGCTGTCAGGCCGGAAACATCATAACAGCGTGGAAATCTTGTGACGTGTTATTGCAACGCACTCGGAACTCATTTGTTCCAATGCTTGGTGTGCTTGTCCGGCCGCCTTTGAGACAAAAACGACAACGATTTTAAGGTGTTGGCTGAATTTCCCGGTACCGGGAGCCGGGCCGCGCCGCTGGCCGGGCGCGCTGGAATGGCGCGGTGCCAAGGATCGGCTCAAAAGCTAGAATTGCCGGCAAAACCGGCGTGCGCGATCCGTGACGCAAGTCGCGGTCTCGCAGGTTCGGGTCCGGCGCCGAGCTTGACCGGATATCGGCTGCTGAATACAATTTAACTAATTAGTTAAAAGAAGAAAATGCAACGATCGGGAGGTTTCATGACGAAGCGGACTTCCGCGGCCTTGCGCCTCGTCAACGCGCCGTGGCTCAAGCCACTCATCTTTCTCCTGCTCATCGTCGTGATGTGGGATCTCGCGATCCGCTTGTTCAAGATTCCGCCCTACCAGATACCGGCGCCGAAAGACGTTGTGGTGACGCTCTGGGAGGAATGGCCGATGCTGCTGCGTGAGGCCTGGCCGACCATGGTCGCGACGATGTGGGGATTTCTGCTGTCCGCCGCCTTCGGGATTCCGGTCGCGATGATGATCGCGGGATCGCGAACGATCGAATCCTATGTCTATCCGCTGCTGGTCTTCTCGCAATCGATCCCCAAGATCGCGATCGCGCCGCTCTTCGTGGTGTGGTTCGGCTTCGGAATGCTGCCGAAAGTGCTTTGCGCGTTTCTGCTCGGATTTTTTCCGGTGGTGGTTTCCGCCGTGCAGGGGTTCAAGTCGGTGGAGCCCGACATGATGGACCTTGCCCGTTCCATGGAAGCCAATCGCTGGCAGATTTTCCGCATGGTCAGCCTGCCGCACGCCATGCCCTCGATCTTCGCCGGGCTGAAGGTTTCGATCACGCTCGCCGTGGTCGGCGCGGTGGTCGGCGAATTTGTCGGCTCCAATTACGGCATCGGATTCGTCCTGCAGCGCTCGATCGGGAATTTCGAATTGCCGACGATGTTTGCTGCCCTCGTCGTACTGGCGTTGATCGGCGTCATTCTGTTCTGGGTTCTCGACGTGATCGAGCGGCTGGCAATTCCATGGCATGCCAGCCAACGCCATGACATCTTCATGGCGGCTTGAAACAACAAACTGCCAACCAAAGGGAGGAAGTGCAATGACACGTATGATCTTGGCGCTCTGCGCCATGCTGATCGCCGGGCCGGCCTTCGCGGCCGACAAGGTGACGCTGATGCTCAACTGGTACGTCTATGGCGAGCATGCGCCGTTCTATTACGGCAAGGAGAAGGGTATCTTCGAGAAGGAAGGCATCGATCTCGAAATTCAGGAAGGCCGCGGCTCCGGCACGGTGGCTCAGGTTGTCGCCGCCAAGACCGTGCAGTTCGGCTATATTGACGTGCCGACCATGATGCGCGCAACCGTCAAGGGCGCTCCCATCACCGCGGTCGGCGTCGCATTGCAGACGAGCCCGATGTCCGCGATGGGCTTCGTCGAGAAGAACATCAAGAAGGCCGCCGACCTGAAGGGCAAGACGGTCGCCACGACGCCGGGCGATTCCATGTCGCAGATCTGGCCGCTGTTCCTGAAGAAGGCCAATCTGAAGGAAAGCGACATGAAGATCGTGTCGGGTGACGCGACCACCAAGCTCAACGCCGTGATCAACGGCCAGGCCGACGTGCTTCTGGGCTATGTCATGGACCAGAGCATGAAGATCAAGGACGCGACCGGCAAGGACGTGTTCCCGGTCAAGTTCGCCGATTACGGGATCAACCTCGTGTCCTCCGGCGTCGTCGCGCATCGCGACCTCATCAAGGAGAAGCCCGACCTCGTGAAGCGCTTCATGTCGGCTGCGACCAAGTCGATCGAAGCGGCGGTGAAGGATCCGAAAGGCGCGGCGCAAGCGATCCTCAACGCCAACCCGAAGGGCGGCAAGATCGAGACGCTGACGCAAGGCTTCGAGTTGACGATCCCGCTCTACAAGGATCCGGCCGGAGCAAAAAGTCGCCCGTTCAGAGTGTCCGACGCCAACATGAAAGACACCGTCGACGTGATGGTCGAATATGGCGGTCTCGACGCGAAGGCGAAGGACGAGATCAAGACCTATTACACCAACGAATTCCTGCCGAAATAATGAAGCAGGCAACGCTCAGAACGGTGACGGATGCGCGGGCCCCTTCGGGGTCCGCGCGTTCGACGCGGCCGGTGATCGAGATCAAGGGGGTCTCGAAAACCTACAAGACGCAGGACGGCGAAGTGCCGTCGCTCAAACCGCTCGATTTCGATATCCATGACGGAGAATTCCTGGTCGTGGTCGGACCGTCCGGCTGCGGGAAATCGACCTTGCTCAAGCTGATCGCGGGATTGCTGCCGCCGAGCGAAGGCGAAATTCGCGTCGATGGACGCGTGGTGAAAAGCCCGCATCGCGACGTCGGCATCGTGTTCCAGAGCGCATTGCTGCTGCCCTGGCGGCGGGTTCTCGAGAACGTGATGATGCCGGTCGAGGTCAAGGGGCTGCCGATCGGCGAGTACAGGAACCGCGCGCTCGCCCTCCTCAAGATGGTCGGGCTCGACGGCTTCGAGAAGAAATATCCCTGGCAATTGTCGGGCGGAATGCAGCAGCGCGCCGCGATCTGCCGCGCGCTCGTGCACGATCCGAAAATCGTCCTGATGGACGAGCCGTTCGGCGCGCTCGACGCCATGACGCGCGAGCGCATGAATGTCGAATTGCAGCGCATCCAGCGCGAAACCGGCAAAACCGTTTTGCTGATCACGCATTCGATTCCGGAAGCCGTGTTTCTCGCCGACCGCGTCCTGGTGATGAGCGCGCGGCCCGGCCAGATCGACGCCATCTACGACGTGACGCTGCCGCGTCCGCGGTCGCTCGATGTGATGGCCGATCCGCGCTTCGTCGAGCTGACACAAGTCATCCGCCGTCATTTCAACGACCCGAAAATCGACTGAGCCGTCATGACCCCGCGTTTCGTCGTTCGCGATATCGCCCTGAACGAACGTCCGGTGACGTTCGGGCATCCGTTCCGTTTCGGCGCGATCACGGTGAACGGCGCGCCGGAGGCGGTCATCCACGCCGAGATCGAGCTGGAAGACGGGCGGCGCTCGGTCGGCGTCGCGGCCGAATTGATGGTGCCGAAATGGTTCAACAAGGACGCAAAGCTGTCGCCGGACGAGACCGTGGCGCAGTTGCGCTGCTCGCTGCATTTCGCGCGCGAGCTCTATCTCAAGCATCCGTTCGATACCGCGTTCGGGCTGCACGCGGCCTGCTACGATCACCAGATCGCGCGCTGCGCGCGCGCCGACATTCCGGCGCTGGCGGCGGGTTACGGACCGGCCGAACTCGACAAGGCGATCCTCGACGCGCTGCTGCGCGCGCAGGGCATGGATATTTTCACCGGCCTGAAAAGGAACGTCGCCGGCCTCGATGCGCGGCTGACGCCCGATATCGACAACGCCATCATCGATAATTTCTTGAGCTCACGGGTGCCGACGTCGCGCATTCTGATCCGGCACACCGTCGGCATGCTGGATTCGATCGATGATCTCGCGGCGATCCACGCCGATAGCGGCTGCCGCTATTTCAAGATCAAGCTGTCGGGCGATCCGTCCGTGGACCGCGAGCGGCTCGCAAGGATCGTCGAGGCGCTCGCCGAACTCGATATCGACTACCGGCTGACGCTCGATGCCAACGAGCAATATCCCTCGTACAAGGCATTGGCGGCTTTGGTCGACGCGCTGCTCCATGACGACGCGTTCGAACACGTCATGCAGCGCCTTCTCTATATCGAACAGCCGCTGCCGCGCGAAATGACATGGGACGTGCCGCTCGGCGAGCTTGGAAAGAGCTTCGCCTTCATCATCGACGAGGCGGATTCGAGCTACGACGCATTTCCGCGCGCGCTCAAGCTCGGCTATCGCGGCATATCGTCGAAATCCTGCAAGGGCATCTACAAGTCGCTGATCAACGGCGCGCGGGCCGCTTACTGGAATGCGATGGATACCGCGCGCGCCTTTGTCACCGCCGAGGATCTCACCTGTCAGGCCGGCCTCGCCATTCAGCAGGATACCGCGCTCGTGGCGTTTCACGGCCTGATCCATGCCGAGCGCAACGGCCATCATTATGTCGACGGATTTTCCAATGTGTCGGATGCCGAGGCGCGGGAATTTCTGAAAAGCCACCCCGATCTTTATGAGCGAGGCAAGAGCGCCGTGCGGCTCGCCGTTCGCGACGGCGCGATCAAATTCGCTTCACTCGGCGCCGCGCCGGGCTTCGGGTCGGGCGTCGATCCCCGCCATGTCGGGCAGAAGACGACCGAGATTCAGTCTGAAATGTTGAAGGATTATGGAACGTGAGTAGCAAGCGTCTCGGCATCATCATGCACGGCGTCACCGGCCGGATGGGGATGAATCAGCATCTCATCCGCTCGATCCTGGCGATCCGCCGGGAGGGCGGCGTCGTTCTTTCCGACGGCAGCCGCGTGATGCCCGATCCGATCCTGATCGGCCGCAACGCCGAGAAGATCGAGGCGCTGGCGAAGGCGCATGGCGTGGAGCGCTGGGGCGCGGACCTTAATGCCGCGCTCGCCAACAAGGACGATGCGATCTTCTTCGATGCCGGCACGACGCAGATGCGGCCCGGCCTGCTCGAACAGGCGATCAAGGCGGGCAAGCATATCTATTGCGAGAAGCCGATCGCGACCGATCTTCCGGCCGCCTTGAAGGCGTGCAAGCTCGCCACGCAATCGGGCCTCAAGAACGGCGTGGTGCAGGACAAGCTGTTTCTGCCCGGCATGCTCAAGCTCAAGATGCTGCGCGATTCCGGCTTCTTCGGCCGCATGCTCTCGGTGCGCGGCGAATTCGGCTATTGGGTATTCGAGGGCGACGATCAGCCGGCGCAGCGCCCGTCGTGGAATTATCGTTCCGAGGACGGCGGCGGCATGATCCTCGATATGGTCTGCCACTGGCGCTATGTGCTCGACAATCTGTTTGGCGAGGTGAAGGCGGTCTCCTGTCTCGGCGCCAGGCACATTCCCGAACGCTGGGACGAGAGCGGCAAGAAATACCTGGCGACCGCGGACGACGCGGCTTATGCCACATTCGAACTTGAAGGCGGCGTGATCGCGCATATCAACATGTCCTGGGCGGTGCGCGTCTATCGAGACGATCTCGTGACCTTCCAGGTCGACGGCGTGAACGGCTCGGCTGTCGCCGGTCTTTCGGATTGCGTCATTCAGACAAAAAAAGCCACGCCGCGTCCGGTCTGGAATCCGGACGAGAAGCAGACGCATGACTTCTATGCCGACTGGCAGCCGGCGCCGGACAACAAGGTCTATGACAACGGCTTCAAGACGCAGTGGGAAATGTTCATCCGCCATGTCGCGGAGGACGCGCCCTATAAATACACCCTGATCGAAGGCGCCAAGGGCGTGCAATTGGTCGAAACGGCTTTGCAAAGCTGGAAGGAGCGCCGCTGGGTCGACGTTCCGAAATTGTCGGTGTGAGCGGGACCGCGAATGAAAAATTACATGGTCGCGCAGCTTGACGAAGTGCCGGGCGTGCCGTGCCCCTGCGGCACCGCGCGCCGCGCTTTCGCGAGTGACGACAATAAATTGGCGACCGTGCATCTGACCGAGATCAGCGCCGATGCGCAGGTGCATTACCATAAAAAGATGACCGAGATTTACGTGATCCTGGAAGGCGAGGGCCATATGGAGCTCGATGGCGAGCGCATTCCGGTCCGGCCGCGTTCCAGCATTTTCATCAAGCCCGGCTGCCGGCATCGCGCGGTCGGCAAGATGAAATGCCTGATCGTGCCGATCCCCGCTTTCGACGAGAAGGATGAATGGTTTGACTGAAACTTGGCTGTCATTCCGGGCTCGCGGCCACCGCAAGTCGGGTTTACCCAACTTGCGTCACTTTAAGTTGCCAATCTCGGGTGAACCCGAGATTGGTGTCCGCGCCGCGGAATGACGACAGCAGAGGAGGCCACACATGAATCGCTATGAACGCCCCGGCCAGTCGCTCGCGATCGAGTTGCCGCGCGCCGACCGCTCGCTGGAATTGTTCAAGCTCACCGCGCCGCGTAATTTTCCGGCGAAGATGACCGGCAAGCTCAATCGCGTCGCCTTTGCCGCCGCGCACGTCGTGGCCGACCCGCTTGCTGAGGCCGACCCCTGGCTTGATGCTGCGATCGACTGGGATCGCACCATCGCGTTTCGTGAGCATCTCTGGGATCTCGGCTTTGGCGTCGCCGAGGCGATGGACACCGCGCAGCGCGGCATGGGCCTCGGCTGGCCGGATTCGCTGGAACTGATCCGCCGTTCCGTCGCCGCCGCGAAAGCGCGCAACGGCGTGGTTTTTTCCGGCGCCGGAACCGATCACCTTGCCCCCGAAGCCGCCAAAAACGTCGACGACGTGATCCGCGCTTACGAAGAGCAGATCGCGGCGATCGAGAAATCCGGCGGACGTATCATCATGATGGCGTCGCGCGCATTGGCGCGCGTTGGCAAATCCGCCGACGATTACGCCAAGGTGTACGATCGAATCCTCAGTCAGGTGCGCGAGCCGGTGATCATCCATTGGCTCGGCGACATGTTCGATCCGGCTTTGGCGGGATATTGGGGCGCCAAGGATCTCGATGCCGCGATGAAGACGGCCGTCGGCATCATCAACGCCAATGCGAAGAAGATCGACGGCGTGAAAGTGTCCCTGCTCGACAAGGACAAGGAAATCGTAATGCGCCGTCAGCTTAGCGACGGCGTGCTGATGTATACCGGCGACGATTTCAATTACGCGGAACTGATCGCGGGCGACGACAAGGGCTATTCGCACGCGCTGCTCGGCATCTTCGACGCCATCGCGCCCGCGGCGTCGGCGGCGCTCGTCTCGCTCGCGGCGAACGACCGCAAGACCTTCGACGATATTCTCGCGCCGACGGTGCCGCTGTCGCGGCATATCTTCCGCAGCCCGACGCGCTTCTACAAGACCGGCGTCGTGTTCATGGCCTATCTCAATGGCCATCAGGATCATTTCACCATGATCGGCGGGCAGGAAAGCGCGCGCTCGACCTTGCATTTCGCCGACATTTTTCGGCTTGCCGATCAGGCGGGTCTGTTGCGCGATCCCGATCTTGCAATCGCGCGCATGCGGCTCGTGCTCGAGACGCGGGGCGTCGGGCTCTGAATTGATGCGCGATTTTTCCACGGACCATCGCTGGCTTTCGATCAACACCGCGACAGTCCGCAAGCAGGGCGATTTTATTGCCATCGTGGAGGCTTGCGCGCGGCTCGGCATCCGCGCGGTCTCGCCCTGGCGCGATCAGGTTGCGCAGGTCGGGCTCGACAAGGCGGTGAAGGCGGTGCGCGACGCCGGGCTCGATCTCTCCGGCTATTGCCGCGGCGGCATGTTCACGGCCGACAAGGCGCATCTGCAAGAAGCGCGCGACGACAATCGGCGCGCGGTGGATGAGGCGAAAGCGCTCGGCGCGCCGTGCCTCGTGCTCGTGGTCGGCGGATTGCCGCAATATTCGCGGCCCGGTTCCACGCCGACGAAGGACATTGGCGCGGCGCAGGCGATGGTGGAAGACGAGATCGGCGTTCTTTACGAGTATGCGCGCAAGGCGCAATTACCGCTCGCGATCGAACCCTTGCATCCGATGTATGCCGCCGACCGCGCCTGCGTGAACACCACACGGCAGGCTCTCGATATCTGCGACCGGCTCGATCCCGCCAAAGGCAACATGCTGGGTGTCGCGCTCGACGTCTATCATGTGTGGTGGGATTTCGAGTTGTTCGCGCAGATCAAGCGGGCCGGACAATCCCGGCTGCTCGCCTTTCATGTGTGCGACTGGCTGGTGCCGACCAGGGATCTGCTGCTCGATCGCGGCATGATGGGCGACGGCGCGATCGACATTCCGAAAGTGCGCGCGGCGGTCGAAGCCGAAGGTTTCTCAGGCTATGTCGAGGTCGAGATTTTCTCGGAGCATTGGTGGCAGCGTCCGATGGAGGACGTGCTCAAGACCTGCATCGAGCGATATCGGACGGTGGTCTGAGCAATCGCGCGCTCCCATCGCGCGCTCCCTTGGAACCCGTGTTTGTTCCATCGCCACTTCAAATCGATGCGTTGTTTGGTGGAACGTTCGTGTCGCAGATGCGTTAGGTCCCCATCACCCAAACAGGAGGACACGCGATGGATTGGAATCGCATCGAAGGCAACTGGAAACAGGTCACCGGCAAGGTGAAGGAAAAATGGGGCCGTCTTACCGATGACGATCTCACGGCGATCAACGGCAGCCGCGAGCAGCTCGAAGGGAAGATCCAGGAACGCTACGGCGTCGCCCGCGATCAGGTCCGCAAGGATATCGACGACTGGTACGGCGCCCAGCGCTGGTAACCGATCTCGTTGCAGCAAAAGGGCTCCCATTTGGGAGCCCTTTTTGCCGAACGCGGGACATTGCGGACGGCAATAATCCTTTCACCATTTTTCTTGGAGCGGCGTTGACCTTGTCTTCCGGCACATTTGTCCGGAAAGACCGCATTTAACGCGGCCTAAAGCGCCTTCGCTTTATCTCTCGTCCCATAAAATTTCGGGACAGGACCAGCCCTTCAAGTGGCGGCCGATGCCCCGGAAGTCGGGGCGTTGGATATGTCCGTGCGTTGTCCGCGCGCGCTTGCGCGCGTCATCATCATCGGCGTGCTCGCAGGTTCGCCCTGCGGGACCATGGCGGGGGATTTGTCGCCGCGGCCATCTGCGATCGCGATGACGTCGACATCGCAAGAATCCGCAATTGATCTTCCAGGTTTTTCGCCAACTGCGCGTTCGCAGGAGCCCTTTGGCGGCGCGGTGGCAGAGCTCACCCATGGTGCGCTGTTCGAGAAATGGAACACCGCCAGGACGCAATTGCGGATCGACGCCGATATCGTCGCGGCATGCCGCGCCGGGCCGGATGCGTGCGAATCTCCAGCCGCCAGGCGCATCGCCGCTATCGTCGAGGAAGCGAAAAAACACGAAGGCCGCGCTCTGATCGGCGCGATCAATCGCGCCGTCAATCTCACCATCGCCGCGGCGAGCGACAAGTCCCAGTATGGCGTCGAGGACAAGTGGGCCTCGCCACTCACGACCTTCGCCTCCGGCCACGGCGATTGCGAGGATTATGCGCTAGCGAAATACGCCGCCTTGCGCGCGGCGGGGCTCGCTGAGGACGATCTGCGATTACTGATCGTCCGGCTGCCCCGGTTGCAAACGGTTCATGCTGTTTTGTCGGTGCGTCACGATGGCCGCTGGCTCGTTCTCGACAATCGGCGGTTCGCGATGCTCGATGCCGCTAATCTTGACGCGGTGCCGTTATTCGTGATGCGCGAAAACAATCGGCCGCTCTATTTGGCGGCGCCTGCGGTCGCCTATGATGGGTCCGGAACCGGAACCGCGCCGTACCTGATGTGAACGGCGGGCGATAAGCTCACGCTCGCTGCGAGAGCTCGGCCAGTTGTTTTTTCTGCTGCTCGACGATGCCCTCAAGGCGCGCGATGTTCTGCAGCAGCCGCTCGCTGGTCAGCTTGAGAAAATAAAAGCCGAAATCCGGATCCTGGAAATAAAGCTCCAAAATCTTGTCATAGGTAACGGTGAGCAGCTCGCCGTCCTCGATGCATTCGACGCTTTGCGTGCGGCGGCTTTCAGGCGTCAAAAAACCGAGCTCGCCGAATAGCCGTCCGGGCGGCAGTTCGACGCCGATTTCGCTGACCAGATATCGTCCGGTCACGGTGTAGAACATTTCCAGCGCCGGATCGCCTTTCCGGAACAGGATGGCGCCCTTCTTGCATTTGCGGCGTTTCATGAAGGGCTTGAGCCAATCCATCGACAGGTCGCCCTGCGCGGAGCTGCGGACCTTGCTGATCAGGTCGCGCAATTGATAAAGGCGGAAAAAATTGATCGGCAAAAGGCCGACATACATCAGGAACGTCGGAAATGCCGGCGCGAGAAATCCGTAAAGCAGGAAAAAGAAATTGCTGACGATATTCGCGATGCGAAGCCGCGCCATCGTCTTCATATAGAGCGCCGAGACGAAGAAAATTCCGCCGAACAGACCAAAGAGAGTGGCGAGATCCATTTTCGAAATGGCAAAAGCCATGAGCTGATCGATCATGTTGCTCATCGTCAGGTTTCCGAAATCCATCTCAACTCCTCCGGCGGGCGCCGCCGCGAATGCGGCCGGCCCGGACGTTGCGTGTGCTCAAAGCTCCAGGATCGATCCTTCGACGGCCACGATCGTTCCCTTGCGGGCCGCCGCCGCTTCGAACGCGATCTTGTCCATGGTTGCGTCGTCGTGCTCCGGCGCGTGATGGAACAGGCAGAATGTCTTGATCCCCGCGGCGTCCGCAAGGGCGAGGCCCTGTCGCCAGCTCGAATGGCCCCAGCCCGATTTGGAGCCGATCTCGCCGTCGGTATAGGTGCAGTCATAGACCGCGAGATCGGCGCCGCGCGCCAGTGCAACCAGCCGCGGGTCCGGGCCGGCCGGCCGGATTTCGTTGTCGGTGATATAGGCGAAGGATCGTCCGCCGAATTCCAGGCGATAGCCGGTCGCCCCGCCGGGATGATCGAGCGCCACGGTCCTGATCGCGATCCCGTCGCCGAAATCGAGAGTCTTGCCGGCCTGGAAATCGCGGTAATGGATATTCGCCTGGAAAATCTCGACCTCGATCGGGAATAACGGATGGCTCATCAGGCTTCGCAGCGCATCCTCCAGGTTGAAATTCGGCAGCAGGTGACCGGCCCAGATCCTGAATTCGTTGGCGCGGGAATAAAACGGCGCAAAAAACGGAATCCCGTTTACATGATCGATGTGACAATGGCTTAACAGGATGTCGGCATCGAGCGGCGCGCCGGATTTCATCAGCTCGTTGCCGAGTTCGCGGATGCCGGTTCCGCCGTCGAAAATGATGAGCCGGTTTCCGCAGCGCACCTCGATGCAGGGCGTGTTGCCGCCGAAACGCGCGGTCGAAGGGCCGGGGCAGGGGATGCTTCCGCGCACGCCCCAGAAGCGAACCGTGAATTTATCGCTCATCGCAAAAGTCCAGGCGCCGGCGGATGGTCAAATGAAATAAACGAGGATTACTTGGTCTCGACCGCGAACACGCCATCCCAGCCATCGGGCGGCCCCTTTTCCTGGAACGACTGAATCCGCGCCAAGTATAGATTATAGATTTCGTCGAGGCCAAAATGATTCGACGCGCGGCGGCACAGATGCAGGGCGTCCAGCGCGCCGCTCCAGTCGCGCTTGCGATAGCAGTCAAGCATCGCGGCGTTGAGCTCGCTCAGCTCGCGAAATTCGGCGCTCGCGGCGACATCAGCGCCACCCAGGATGGTATAAATGCGCTCCGGCTCGGTCTTGCCCTTGACGGTGATCAGGTCGAGTTCGAGCGTGGCGAATTCGCCCGCGGCTTTTTGCGCCGTCGCCGTGCCGACGATGATCGGCGTGCCGTAGGCCTTGGAGCGGCCTTCGAGCCGTGAAGCGACATTGACCGGATCGCCCAGCACCGAATAATCGAAGCGCAGATCCGAGCCCATATTCCCGACCACGCAGGAGCCGGTATTGATGCCGATCCCGATCTCGATCGGGATGAAAGGCTGTCCGCTCGCATGCGCCTCGGCTTCACGCTCGAGGTTGAGAGCATCGACGCGCCAGAGCATGTCGGTCGCCGCGTGGCAGGCATTGACCTCGTGATCGGCGTCGTCGATCGGCGCGTTCCAGAACGCCATGATCGCGTCGCCCATATATTTGTCGATGGTCCCCTTGCGTTCGATGATCGCGTTGGTCATCGGCGTGAGAAAACGGTTCATCAATTGCGTCAGGCCTTGCGGGTCGTGCTTGTAGCTTTCCGAAATCGTGGTGAAGCTGCGCACGTCGCTGAACATGACGGTCATGATGCGCGCCTCGCCGCCAAGCACGAGCTTCTCCGGCGACTGCGCGAGCTGCTCGACCAGAGCCGGAGAGAGATATTGGCCGAAGGCCGAGCGGATGCGCCGCCGGTCCTTCTGTTCGCGCATATAGCCGATGAATTCCAGCGTGACGTAGATCAGGAAGCTCGCGAGCAGGGGAAAGCTCACATCGAGCAGGATGCCGCCGGTCGTGAACAGATACCAGGACAGTCCGGTCACGATCAGCGCGATCGCGGCGAACAGCGCCAGCAGCGTGCCCGCGCCGATCGCCGGGGCGAGCAGAGAGAGCGTCAGGCCCGCGACCAGCGCAATTGCGAGCTCCGCCACATTCGCCCAGTTCGGATGCGACAGCACGGCGCGCGACAGCACCGTTTCCAGGATCTGCGCATGAATTTCGACGCCGGGAATTGCCGGATCGAGCGGCGTCGTCTTGATGTCGAGCAGACCGACGGCTGAGGTGCCGATGAGAACGAGCTTGCCGGCAATCCGGTCGGGCGGAACGCGGCCTTCGATCAGGTCCTTTGCCGACACATAGCGGATCGGGTCGTGCGGGCCGAAATGAATCCAGAGCTGGCCGGACGAATCGGTCGGGATTTCGAGACCGCGCACCGCGACGCTTCGGACGCCGGCGGCGTCGGCGTTGATGAGAACGGCGCCGGATTGGGTCACGACCCGCAGCATGTCGAGCGTCAAGGCCGGTGCGACGATGCCGCCCGTTTTCACGACCAGCGGCACACGGCGCACGATGCCGTCGCGTTCGTTCTTGATGGTGAGGAGGCCGCGCCCGGCGGCCGCGTCTTCCAGCACCGGCACGTTGCGCAGGAGGCCCGGGAAGGTCACGAGAAACGCGCCCGGATCGGGCCCGCGCGTCGCGATCCCGGTCTGCGGCGCCGACGCGGCGGGCGCCGTCGTCTGCAGGATGCCGGATTGCCCCAGCACCACGCGGGAACGCTTGATGACGCCCGCCAGCACCTCGTCGTTGCTCGGCAGGTTGCGCAGCTTCGCCTTGGTCTCCTCGTCGACATTGCGGAAGCTCTGCACGGCGAGGCTCGGCGACAGGCGATCCTGTTCGGGAAACAGAATATCGAAAGCGACGACAGCGGCGCCGAGGCCGTTCAGCTTTTCGATCAGGTCGGCGACGAGCGTGCGCGGCCAGGGCCATTGTCCGAGCGTGCGCAGGCTGTCTTCGTCGATATCGACGATGATTGCGGGTTTCTGGGCCGTCGGAATGCGGGGATTGAGCACCTGATAGAAATCGAAGCTGCGCAGCCGCATATCTTCCAGCGGCGCCGGGTCGAGGATACGTAGAGCGATCAGGCCGGCGAGCATGACAAGTCCGACGCTGCGCCGCACCCCGAAGAAACGCAGGACGCGCGAGCGCCTGCGGTCTCTCAGCCGCGCCGACAATTCGACGAGCTTTTCAAGCCGTTCCTTGCCGCGCAGGCGAAACCGCGATGTCGGATCACTTTTCACGGAATGCGCGCGAGAGCTGATCGTAAAGCGGTTTGACGAGATACGATATCACCGTGCGCTCGCCGGTCTGCACGAAGGCCTCGACCGGCATGCCGGGAACCAGCCGCACCTCGCCGAGCCGCGCGATTTCCGCGGCCGTCATGCCGATGCGGATGGTGTAATAGCTCGCGCCGCTGCGCTGATCGGTCGAGATGTCGGCCGAGATGCGCGTGATGGAGCCGTAGATTTCCGGCGTGGTGCGCTGGTTGAAGGTGGTGAAGCGAAGCAGCACCTTCTGTCCGGACGTGAGCTGGTCGATATCCTGCGGATTGACCTTGGCTTCGACGGTCAGGCTCTCAGCATCCGGGACGACCATCATGATCGCGTCGCCCGCGGTGATGACGCCGCCGACGGTGTGCACATTGGACTGGAACACCGTGCCGTCCTGCGGCGCGCGGATGTCGATACGCTTGAGCTGGTCCTCGGCGGTGACCTTGCGCTCCACGAATTCGCCGATCTTGCCGTCGACGTCGCGCAATTCCTTGGCCACCTCGCTCGACAGATCCTGGTCGATCTGCAGGATCTGCAATTCGAGCTCGGCGATCTTGCCCTTGGATTGCGCGACCGAGGCGATCAACTGGCCGCGCTCGCCGTCGAGCCGGGTGCCTTCGCGTTCGAGCTGGGTGAGGCGGTTCATCTGGATCAGGTTCTTGCTGAAGAGGTCGCGCACGCCGACGAGCTCGCGCTCGATCAGCACGATTTCCTTGCCCTTGGAGGTTTGCTGCGAGATGAGGCCGCCGATCTCTTCCTGCAATTGCCCGATGCGCTGGCGCAATTGCGAGCGCTGCCCGGTGCGCGCGTTGCGGCGCAGATCGAACAATTTGCGTTCGCTCGCCATCGCGCTCGCGGCTTCCACATTGTCCTGCCGCGCCACGAGTTCGTCGGGAAATTTGATCGCATCGAGATTGTCGCGCTCGGCTTCGAGCCGCGCCTTGCGCGCCGCCAGTTCGTTGAGCCCTTTGGTGACGATGGACAAGTTCGCGCGCGTCACCGTCTCGTCGAGCCGCACGACGATGTCGCCCGCCTTGACGCGGTCGCCGTCGCGCACGCGCACCTCGCCGACCACGCCGCCGGTCGGGTGCTGTACCTTTTTGATATTGGTGTCGACCACGATGGAGCCCGGCGCGATCAGCGCGCCCGACAATTGCGTGGTGGCCGCCCAGCCGCCGACGCCGCCGACCAGCATCATCACGACCGTGACGCCGGCGACCATGTGGCGCTGGATCGATTCTGTCGTTTCGGGCGACGGGCTATCGGTCACGACGAGCTTCCCACATCCGGCACGATCTTGAGCGGCCGCGGCAAGCTCGGCCGCTGCAGCACCTTGTTGAGCACTTCGTCCTTGGGGCCGAAGGCCTGCTGTCGGCCGGCATTCATGACCATCACGAAATCGACGCCGGCGATGGCGCTCGGGCGGTGCGCGATCACGATCGCGATGCCGCCGCGTTCGCGGATTCCGACGATGGCGCGGCCGAGCGCCTCGTCGCCTTCGGCGTCGAGATTGGAATTGGGTTCGTCGAGCACCACCAGGAACGGATCGCGGTAGAGCGCGCGCGCCAGCGCGATGCGCTGCGCCTGGCCGGCGGACAAAGCCGTGCCTTGCTCGCCGACCTGGGTGTCGTAGCCGTCGCGCATCTTCACGATCAGATCGTGCACGCCGGCCGCTTTCGCCGCCGCCAGCACGTCCTCGGCCCTGGCGTCGTCCTCGAAACGGGCGATGTTCTGCGCGACATTGCCGCTCAAAAGCTCGACGTCCTGCGGCAGATAGCCGATATGGGGCCCGAGCGTTTCCGGCGTCCATTGATCGAGCGCCGCGCCATCGAGCCGGATTTTTCCGCGCACGGGAATCCATACGCCCACGAGCAGCCGCGCGAGGCAGGATTTCCCCGAACCGCTCGGCCCGATAATCCCGAGCCCGCTGCCGGCCTGCAGCGTGAACTGAACGTCCTGCACCACGATTTTCTGGTCGCCGGGCGGCGTCGCGCTGACCCCCTCGACCGCGATCGAAGTTCGCGGCGCTTCCAGCGCCATCACGGCGCCGCGCACCGGAAAGAAGGCGAGCAGCCGCGTCAGCCGCCGCCAGCTCTGGCGCGCGGCGGAAAAGCTCTTCCAGTTGGCGATGGCGAGGTCGACCGGCGCCAGCGCGCGCGCGGAGAGGATCGAGCCCGCGATGATGATGCCGGCCGTGGCCTGCTGGTTGATCACGAGCCAGGCGCCGACCGCGAGCACGCCCGATTGCAGGACCATGCGGAAGATTTTCGAGACCGCGCCGAGCCCGCCCGCGACGTCGCTCGCCTCGCGCTGGATCGCCATATATCTGCGGTTCGCCTCGCCCCAGCGCGCGGCAATGCGCGCGCCCATGCCCATCGCGGTCAGCGCCTCGGCATTGCGCTGGCTCAATTCGGCGATGCCGTTGCGCAAGTGCCCAAGCTGGGCTGCCTTCTGCACCGGCTTGCGGGTGCGGAATTCCGTCAGCAGCGTGATCACCGCGAGCACCACGGCGCCGAACAGCGCGACAAATCCGATCAGCGGGTGGAAGACAAAGCAGACGATGAGATAGAGCGGAATCCAGGGCAGGTCGCAGAACGCAATCGGCCCCATGCCGGACAGGAACGAGCGGATATTGTCGAGATCGCGCAGCGGCTGCAGGCCGCCGCTGCGGCTTCCGGTCCCGAGCGGAATGCGGATCAGCGTGTCATAGACGCGGCCGCTCAATTGCTCGTCGAGCGACGCCCCGATGCGCACCAGGATGCGCCCGCGGATGAAGTCCAGCACGCCCATGGCGGCGAGCACCGTGAGTGCGAGCACCGTGAGTGCGACCAGCGTCGGCACCGAGCGGCTCGGCAGCACGCGGTCGTAGATTTCCAGCATGAAGAAGGCGCCGGTGAGCATCAGGATGTTGCTCATGCCGGAGAACACGGCGATGCCGATCAGCGCGCTCCTGCAGGCGGTGAGCGCGGCCGCGAGCTCCGACGCCGCCGCGCCGTGCGGGGCGGACAGGCCTTGCGGTCGTGGCGCGGCGCTCATTTGTGCGCTGGGGATCATCCGGTCCGGCCTGAAAATGCCCGCAAATCCAGCTTGCGGCCGGCCGCGGCGCGATCCTCGCCTCAATGGTTAAGGACGAGCGGCATCATGCCATCGAATGCCGGTTTTGTCGCTGTTCCGAAGGGGAACAGGGTTAATGGGCCACTTAAGCAGGATGGAAGATGAAGTTCGCCGCTGAGAGCTGCTGATAATCCACACCGGTCAAACGGATAGAGCCGTCGTCGCCTAGGCTGATGACGGTGTCGGCGCCCTCTTGTGAAAGCTGCAGATCGTCGAAGCTGGCGAAGGACTCGGGCGCGCCTTCGAACAGGATTTTGTCCATGTTGTCGTCGAGCGCGGCGTGGAAATCGATGATGGTGTCGGTACCGATCTGCTGTTCGTTGAATGAAAATACGAAAGTGTCGGTGCCACCTTTGCCCGCGAGGGTGTCATCTTCGCCGGTGCTGAAGATGATGTCCTTGCCTAGCGTTCCATCGAGCGCGATCCCCGGTTCTCCCGTCGCATTGAAGATGAAATTCACCGTGTCCGTTGCGCCGTTCTGGTCGGTGACGGTCAAGGTCACCTGGTCGTTCGCGGCGTAAATTTCGCCTTCGAACGGCGAATAGATCACGCCGCTCGCGAATATGTCGTTGATGCCGTCGATGCCATCGAGCAATCCATCGAACGACACGGTTTCCAGATCGTCGTTCCCGTCGATGATGCTGTCGATGATGCTGTCGTTGATGCTGTCGTTGATGCTGTCGTTGACGAGCGCCAACGTGCCGTGCCCGGCGGTGGCGGTGACGTGGAAAATTTCGTCCACACCGGCATCCACGTCCGTCACCGACAAACCCAACACCTTGGTGTCGTAGGGCCCGCCGTCCACCACCGAGTCAGTATAAAGGGCGTCCGTTTGAATACTTGGCGCGTCGTTTGCACCGGCGATCATAAACTCGACCGCTTGGGTAACTGGCTGATTGGAGTCATTGAGTACAACAACGTTAAACGTCTCCGTCACGGTCTGACCTTCGACCAGCGCCTGCGTGTCGGGATCGTCATTGTCGAGATGATAGGTGAGCAGGTTCGTTTCGGTGTCGAGCGTCAAATAACCGTAGATGCCGAGCATGCAAGTGATCTCGTCGCTCGCGGGTGCAAGTTGGATAGCGGCACTTGAGGTCCCTTGATCTTCGGCACCGGCCTCGACCAGCGTGGCGACGGTGATGTCTTTGTCGATATAGGCGGTCGCGAGCGTGCAACCGTAATCGTCGACAAACACATAGGTGTCAAAGGTGACGTCGTCGGAGTGGTGATCCGCGAATTTTGAAGCTTCGTCCCTGTTCGAATCTGTAAAACGGCCGTCTGACACAAATTCCCAATGACCGTTTGCACCGCCGG
>CAMDXM010000014.1 GCA_945878025.1 Pseudorhodoplanes sinuspersici
TATGCTCGGCAAGTCCGAGCGACGACAGTAGCTCGCGCGCGCGTTCGCGCATCGCGGAGGGGGACAGCGCGCCGAGCGCTCGCATCGGCAGCGTGACATTGTCGAGAATCGTGAATTCCGGCAGCAGAAAATGGAACTGGAACACGAATCCGAGTTCGGACAATCGCGTGAAGGCGCGCTCGGCTTCCGGCATGCTGGCGGTGGCGCGGCCGCGGATCAGCACCTCGCCCGAGGTCGGCATGTCGAGCAGGCCGAGAAGATACAGAAGCGATGACTTGCCCGAGCCCGAAGGGCCGGTAATGGCGACGAATTCCTTCTCGCGGACAGCGAGATCGATGTCATGCACAAGCGTCACCGGCACGATGCCCGGCAGAATGCGGGTCACCCGCCGCGCTTCGATCAACGGGCTGGACGCCGCCGCCGTCATGTCGCCCCCCGGATGATCTCGACCGGATGCACACGCGCCGCCTTGCGCGCGGGCGCGTAACCCGCAGCGAGCGACGAGACCAGAGCGACGGCGCCGGCGATCAGGTAGTGAAGCGGCATATAGGCGAGCGGCAGCCGGTTGATATCCATGAACGGGCTTTTGATCTCGATCGAACCGAGCGCGAGACAGAGAAGATATCCGAGCATAAAGCCCGCGAGCGCGCCCGCGAGCCCGATGATCAGCGCTTCCAGAACGAAGATCAGCCGCACGACCGCTTCGCTCAGGCCCAGCGATTTCATGATCGCGATGTCGCGCGCCTTCTCGTAGGTAATGGTGGAGATGATGTTGTAGGTGCCGAAGCTCGCGACCAGGAGGATCGCGCCAACCACGGTGTACATGATGATGTTGCGGATCACGAAGGAAGAAAGCAGGTCCTCGTGCGCCTCCAGCCAGGACACCGACTTGTATCCGGTCTGGCGCTCGATCCGCTGCGCGATTTCGCCGGCCGCCATCGGGTCCTCGACGCGCACGCGCAATTCGTTGATCAGCGCGGTTTGTTTGGCGAGAATCTGCGCGGTCTTGAGCAGCACAAAGCCGTTGGTTTCATCGACCGAACGCACGCCGGAATGAAACAAGCCCACCACCTGCGCGTTGAGATTCACGCCCTCGCTGGTCTGCACGGTGATGTTGGCGCCGACCCGCGCGCCGAGCTTTGCCGCCAGGCGGTCGCCGAGGATGATCGCATTGGTGGCGCGATAGAGCGCCGCGATCGTCGTGCCGCGCATGTGGCGCGGCAGCGCCGATACCGGCGGCTCGCGATGCGGATCGATGCCGGTGATGCTGACCGCGAAATCGCGGCTGGCATAGCGCAGGATCGCCTGCGTCTTGGTCGAGGGCGCGACCGCGCCGGGCATCCAGCCTTCCAGCGACGCCATGGTGGCGAGCGGATTCTTGATTCCCTTGCGGCGGACTTCCGGCGTCAATCCATGGATTTCCGCGGCTGCGAACCGCGTCTCCGAGGGCTGGAGCGGAGGATCGCGCCGCTCGTCGGAGACGGCGATATGCGGAAGCGCGTCGATCAATTGCCGCATGAAATCGTTCTGCGATCCGACCATCAGCGCGGCCATCATGACCGAGAAGCCCACGCCGGTGGCGACGCCTGCGACTGCGACGAAAGTCTGCCGCGCGCGCGCCCGCACATGCGTGACGGCGATGTCGATCACGAGATTCATGGCGTCGCGGCCGGCTTCTCGATCACCCGTACGCGCCGGCCATCGGCGATGCCGGCGCCGGCCGGCGAAATCACCCGATCGCGTTCGGTGACGCCGTCGAGAATCTCGACCGCGCGGGTGCCGCGGATGCCGATCGAGACATTGCGCCGGCGCGCGGAGCCGCCGTCGAGCACGAAGACATGCGAGCCTTGCAGCGCATCCGCGGGCACCAGCAGCGCATTCTCCTTTTCGCGGGTGATCACATTGGCCTCGACGCTCATCCCGATGCGCAGCGGCGTATCGTCCGGCAGATCGATCCGGATGCGGTAGGTCTTGGCGACGGGGTCGCCCATCGGCGTGATCTCGCGCACCTTGCCTTCGAGCCGGCGGTCCGGAAAGGCGTCCGTGCGAAAGAGAACCACCTGCCCGACCTTCACGCGCGAAATGTCCTCCTCGTTGACCTCGGCCTCCACCTCCAATGGCTTGGGCACGCCGACGCGGAACAGGATCTGGCCGGTCTCGACGATTTCCCCGATCTCGCCGTCCCGGCGCAGCACAACGCCGTCCATCGGCGATGTGATGGTGTATTGATCGACCTTTTCCATCAGCACCGAGATCAGGCCCTGAACCTGGCGGAGATCGGTCGATACTTTTTCATGTGCCTGCGTCGTCGAGACGCCGCGCCCGATGAGTTCGGTGGCGCGTGAGACCTCACGCTTGGCGAAGTCCTCGCGCGCCCTGAGCTCGCTCAATTGCGCGCGGATTTCCTTGTCGTCGAGGCGGACGAGCACATCGCCGCGCTTGACCGATTGTCCCTCGCAATCGCAAATCTCGACGATGCGCTGCCGGATCAGGCTCGTGACCCTGGCCCAGCGCACCGGCTCGACGGCGCCCGTGGCGTAGACGATTTCGGCGGCCGTTCCGCGCATCGGCGCGACCACAGTGACCGCCGGTCCGCGCCCGGCCCACCACCACAGAGCGGCCGCGACCCCCAATATGACGGCGGCGGCGGCATATCTGGCACGCACAGGCATTTTCCCATCGTCCTTGCAAAGATCCGAGCGGAACTCTTGAATTCCTGCGCTCGTTCCGGCGCTCAATGTCCGGATCGTATGGCGAGTATCATGTCATTCTGGTTTCACATTTAGGCGAGCATAGCGCGCAGGTTCATTGATTTTAAACAAACCGGCATGCCGCCCGAACGTGCCCGATCCGCATCGCCCATCGAGGACGTTAAGACTCTCAGCCCAATTCGCTTGATTCGACAGGCGATTTTGGTCAACCTTTCCATCGGGGAATGGGGCTTCACAGGCGATGCGCGCGCAATTCGTCGACATCATCCGCAGGCAGCTCGGTGACGGGCACAGTTTGAGCGCGGAACAGCGCCACGCCGTCTACGAGCGCGTGCGCGCCTTCGTGCAGAACCATTACCGCACGCAGGGATTTTCCCACCTCGATTACATGACCGCCGCGCTCACCATCGAGCAGGCGATCGGCGACGTCGAAGCCGAATTCGCGCAGGCGCCATCCTTCGTCGACCGGGCGATGCATGCGGCCGGCGATTTTGCCGTGCAGTTCAAGACGAAATACGGCGCCTTTGCCGGCGTCGTCTCGACCGCCGCCGATTTCATCAAGCCGGTCGTCGATCTCACGCAGGCGATCGTGATCGGCTCGGGCGTGATCGGGATTGCGCTCGTGGCGCTCGCGCGCGGCGCCAAAACCTCGCGTGG
Organism: Pseudorhodoplanes sinuspersici; assembly: GCA_945878025.1. Lineage (GTDB taxonomy): Bacteria > Pseudomonadota > Alphaproteobacteria > Rhizobiales > Xanthobacteraceae > Pseudorhodoplanes > Pseudorhodoplanes sinuspersici_B. Next base: position 3,369 of record CAMDXM010000014.1, read on the forward strand.
GAAGATCAACCAGGCCGCGACTTTCTGCGGGCTTCTGTTCGCCTGCAGCCTGTCATGGCTGGGCATTCAGAATTTCGTGCCGGGCGCCAACGCCAATGGCGCGATCGCGCAACTGGTGCCGGGCGCAAGCGCGTTGCAGGACGCCGTGGTGGCGTCGCTCGGGCGGATCGAGCAGCAAACCAAGCGCGTCGGCGACATTCTCGAAGACAACGTGCGGCGAGACCGCGAGAAGCAACGCGAGGAAACCGAGCGGATGGGAAAGCGGATTGTCGATGCCGGCTTTTCGCTCGACGCAAAAGGTATCGCCAATGCGGTCCGAGCGAATTACCGCTATCTCGGCGATTTCGCGCAGCTTGGCGTGAAACCGGCGGAAGGTGCGATCACGGACCTTCTCGTCTCGCTCGACAAGAAAGAAGAGATGGAGTCTGCGCGCGCTTATCTCAGCCAGCAGAAGGACGATTATCCGTTCATACGCAAAATCCAGCAATCGATCGAGGCCGACAGGGGCCGGCTCGCGGGCGTGTTCGAAGGCGCGGATGCCCGCAGACGATTATGCGACAAGGCGACCTATTCTTACCCGGTTGCAACCGCGCGACTGCATCAAGCGTGCAAGTCGGAGGGCCTCCTTTTCGCGCACAAGTACAGCAAATACGCGAACGAGGTTTACGACCTCGCTCTGGTCCCCGTTTCCTATTCAACGCAAGCCATTGACAGCCTGCCGGTTACAAAGTTGCGCGGCCGCGCTTCCTTGTCATCGCTCGAGAATACCTGCTCGTACTATGAGATCGAGTATCATTTTGGATTCACGCATTACACCACGGCGCGCGGAATACAGCAGTCAGTTGGACAACTGCTCGTTTCCGAGAATGGCGACGCATTGATTGGCAAGACCATTAGCGTCTTCGATCCAAATTTCGAGCAATTCAAGTTTGCCGACAGGTGCGAGACTAATCAAATCACTTTGAGGAAAGTGGCCGCCTGCCGCGCGCGCCTCCTGGTCGCGTCAAGATGTGAAGGCGACGAGGTTACAATCGTGAAGGTGCTTAGCACCGACAACGCTGCGCAGGCAGCCCGCACCGCTCCGGCGCTGCAAGCCGTGCAGGCACCGCCCCCTCCGGTCGGCGCGCAAGCCTCGGCGGCGGCGCAGCCGACACCTGGACCAAAGCCGGTTGCGGACGGCCCGCTCTCAGCAGAGGAAGTGCGCACAACATTTCTTGGGAAGGAGATCGAGCATAACGGTCAATTGACCCTCAAATATGCGCCGAACGGAACCTTCGGCGGCGGCGATGGCCGTATCGGCACGAACGGCACCTACCGCATCGAAGGCGACGGGCGCATTTGCTGGAAGAATGACCGCGGATTTTCCGGTTGCTTTCAGTATTACCGGCAGCGCGGGGCGCTCTATGTGAGACGCAACGACGCAAGCAACAGCGACGTGATCGGCCTGGTCAAGATCTCGCGATGATTGCGCCAGAGGGCGCCACGGTTCACCCCGCCAACTTGCCTTTCACCAATCCGCTGGCCTTGCCGAAATCCATCTGGCCGGCATATTTGGCTTTCAGCGCGCCGATCACCTTGCCCATATCCTTCACGCCCGCGGCGCCCGTCTCCTTGATCGCGGCGTCGATCGCGGCCGCAACATCGGCATCCGACATCTGCTTCGGCAGATAGCCGGTGATGATTGCGATCTCGTCGGTCTCTTGTTTCGCTAATTCTGGCCGGCCGCCCTTTTCGTACAGCACGACCGATTCCTGGCGCTGCTTGATCATCTTCTGGAACACGCCGAGAAGGTCGCCGTCCGACAGCGGGGGCTTGCCCGCGCCGCGCGCCTCGATATCGGCATTCTTGATGGTGGAATTCATCATGCGGAGCGTCGAGACTTTCCGCTCGTCCTTCGACTTCATCGCATCCTTGAGAGCGTTGTTTATGTCGTCGCGCAGCACATTATCCTCGCTATCTTGTTCCTGAATTGAAAACCCGCTTCTGCCAGCGCCGGGCCGCGATCAGCGCCCAAATTGCCTCGATCACGCCGAACGGCCACGCTCCCTGCAGAAACCCATAAACCGAGCCGAGCGCACAAGCCCCGGCGAACGCCAATATGAAGTGCGCATTCCGGTCCTCCAGCGCGTAGAAAACCAGCATGGCTGTCACCGCGGCCAGGCCAAAGACGGTCAATGCATCCATGCAAAAAGCCACTTTGACTCAAGGGCCACGAGCCGACTATCTAGGCCGCTCATGAGCATCAAACAAGGCGATTCCGGCTGGGCCGAGCCAAAGGCCACTGCCCTTCTCGTGCTGGCCGACGGCACCGTGCTGGAAGGCGCCGGCTTCGGCGCGCCCGGCCATGCCGTGGGCGAGGTCTGCTTCAACACCGCGATGACCGGCTACGAGGAAATCCTCACCGACCCGTCCTATGCCGCGCAGATCATCACCTTCACGTTTCCTCACATCGGCAATGTCGGCACCAACGAGGAAGACATCGAGACCGTGAACATGGCGGCGACGCCCGGCGCGCGCGGGCTCATTCTGCACACCGACATCACCGCGCCCTCGAATTTCCGCTCGACGCGCCATCTCGACCAGTGGCTGAAAAGCCGCGGCGTCATCGGCCTGTCCGGCATCGACACGCGCGCACTCACGGCGTTGATCCGCGAGAAGGGCATGCCGAATGCCGTGATCGCACACGCGCCCGACGGCATGTTCGATCTCGACGCGTTGAAGAAAGAAGCGCGCGAATGGCCGGGCATCGACGGCATGGACCTCGTGCCGACGGTGACAAGCGGGCAGCGCTTCACCTGGGATGAGACCGAGTGGGTGTTCGGCAAGGGTTACGGCCGGCAGGAGAACCCTGAATTCCACGTAGTCGCGATCGATTACGGCATCAAGCGCAACATCCTGCGCCTGCTCGCCTCGGCCGGATGCAAGATCACGGTCGTGCCGGCGCAAACCAGCGCCGAGGAGATCATCGCGCTCAAACCCGACGGCGTGTTTCTCGCCAACGGCCCTGGCGATCCGGCCGAGACCGGCAAATACGCGGTGCCGGTGATCCGCACCATCATCGACAGGAACATCCCGACGTTCGGGATCTGTCTTGGCCACCAGATGCTCGGCATCGCGCTCGGCGGCAAGACCGTGAAGATGCATCAGGGCCATCATGGCGCCAACCATCCGGTCAAGGATCTCACCACCGGCAAGGTGGAAATCACATCCATGAATCACGGCTTCGCGGTCGACAAGGATTCATTGCCGAAAAATGTCGAGCAGACGCATGTCTCGCTGTTCGACGGCACCAATGCCGGCATCGCGCTGAAAGACAAGCCGGTTTTTTCGGTGCAATACCACCCGGAGGCCTCGCCCGGGCCGCGCGACAGCCATTATCTCTTCAAGCGGTTCACCGATTTGATGCGCGGACACAAGCGGGCTTAAATTCGGCTCCTTCGCCCGCTCGCCTTAAACGCCTCTTAAAGAGGTTGATCTTAGAGAATAACAGCACTGATCCCCAAGGCCGCTGCTCAATGTCCACTCGCAAGACCAAGCCGCTGACCTTCCTGTTTACCGATGACGGCTACGTGCCGAATAATTCGGCGTTGCCGTTCGTCGTCTATCGCGGCGCCATCAATCTCGCCGGCACCCCGAACCCCGAAGAGGTGGTGGAACAGGTGATCGCGGACAATGGCTGGGGCGAGATGTGGCGCAACGGCATCTACGAATATGTGCATTACCATTCGATGATCCATGAAGCGCTTGGCATCGCGCGCGGCCGCGCCAAGGTGCGCTTCGGCGGAGCCAAGGGCGAGGAACTCGAAATTTCCGCCGGCGATTTCGCCATTCTCCCCGCCGGCACGGGCCATCAATGTTTGTGGGCGTCGCCCGATCTCGTGGTGATCGGCGCCTACCCGAAGGGCGGGCGCTTCGACCTTTGCCGCGGCAGCAAGGCTGAGCGCGAAAAGGCGCTGACCACGATCCCGAAAGTGCCGATGCCGGATTCCGATCCGGTCTATGGCAAAGGCGGCCCGCTGCTGACGCTGTGGCGCGGCTGACGTATCGCCAAATAAGTGCTGTTCAAATAAACCGTCATGGCCGGGCTTGTCCCGGCCATCCACGTCTTTGGTCGCCGCAAAGCAAGACGTGGATGCCCGGCTCAAGGCCGGGCATGACGAGGATGGTGTAAGCGACATGGCCGACTGGATTTCATTTTTCGATTCCGACAATCCGATCTATGTCAACGCGCGCCATCGCGCGGTGCATGCACGGCTGGTCGCGCTCGGCATCGGGCACTATATCGGCAAGCCCGGCATGAGCGTTCTCGATTACGGATGCGGCGAGGCTTTCTATGCCGAACGCATCGCGGATCAATCCGCCAGGCTCATGCTGTGCGAAGCGGCGCCTCATTTGCGCCAGTCACTCAAGCAACGCTTCGCCGACAATGAAAAAATCACGGTGCTGTCGCCCGAGGACGCGGCTCATCTGCCGGACGGCTGCGCCGATCTCATCGTCATGCATTCGGTCGCGCAATATCTGACCAGGGACGAGGCCGCCGCGCTCTTTGCGCTGTTCCGCCGCCTCGTCCGCAAGGACGGACGCTTCGTTCTGGGCGATGTGGTGAAGCCCGACGTCACCGCGCTGACCGATGCCGCCGCCCTGCTCGGGCTTGCGGCGGCCAACGGATTTTTCCTCGCGGCGTTGTTCGGCCTCGTGCGCACATTATTGTCGGGCTATTGGAAACTGCGCAAGGACGCAGGCCTCACGCGCTACAGCGAGGTCGAGATCGCGAGCGTGCTTGCGGCGGCCGGATTCTCAGCCGAGCGCGCCGCCGACAATCTCGGTCACAATCAGGCGCGCGTGACGTTCGTTGCAAAACCGAAGTGATTTGCTCCAGACGCGGCGCAGCACGAAGTGGTGCACCGCTGATCCGGGGCCGTTCCGAGTGCAATTGTCGGAACGGTCCCGGTTCTGCAGCGCACCGTTTCACGCTGCGCTTCGCCCGGAACACGGTCACGTTAATCAAACAGAAACCCTGATTTCTAACCCGACCTCAATGCCTGCGGCCGCATGGTGGCAGCGGCCCGGTGGCGGAGCGGCGACGCATAGGGTGTGCAAACCTTCCTTAGCCTGGTTCGATTCCAGGCCGGGCCTCCAATTGCTCCCTGCAAAAACATCCCTATACCGAAGGCGCGGGTGCGAGCTCAAAAAGGCGCTCTGCGTGGGCATATCTGCTGTCCACCGGTCTAGATGCCCGGCCCTTCCATCCCCTCCGATTCTGGTCTAAAGACCGCCCGCGCGCAGGGAATGGCCTTTCGTTGACGCGCGGTCCGACGCAAATCCGGTTTCCACTTTTGGCTGACCGCGCTTTTGCGCCGGGATGAAGGTCGCGCGACACGCGCGCCCTTTTTTTGTGTGCATGGAGCACGATGCCCAAACGTACCGACATCAAGTCGATCCTGATCATCGGCGCAGGTCCCATTGTCATCGGGCAGGCCTGCGAATTCGACTATTCCGGCACCCAGGCCGTCAAGGCGCTCAAGGAAGAGGGCTACCGGATCGTACTGGTGAATTCGAACCCGGCGACGATCATGACCGATCCCGATCTCGCCGACGTCACTTATATAGAACCGATCACGCCCGAGATCGTCGCCAAGATCATCGAGAAGGAACGTCCCGACGCGCTGCTGCCCACCATGGGCGGACAGACCGCGCTCAATTGCGCGCTCTCGCTCAAGAAACAGGGCACGCTCGACAAGTACAATGTGCAGATGATCGGCGCGACCGCCGAGGCGATCGACAAGGCGGAAGACCGCGAACTCTTCCGCGAGGCGATGACCCGGATCGGGCTCTCGACCCCGCGTTCGCATCATGTGAAGTCGCTCGCGGGTGCGCTCACGGCGCTGGAAGACATCGGCCTGCCCGCGATCATCCGCCCCTCCTTCACCATGGGCGGCACCGGCGGCGGCATCGCCTATAACCGCGAGGAATTCATCGACATCGTCGAAGGCGGCATCGACGCCTCTCCGACCAACGAAGTGCTGATCGAAGAGTCAGTGCTCGGCTGGAAGGAATTCGAGATGGAGGTGGTGCGCGACAAGAAGGACAATTGCATCATCATCTGCTCGATCGAGAATATCGATCCGATGGGCGTGCATACCGGCGACAGCATCACCATCGCGCCGGCGTTGACGCTGACCGACAAGGAATACCAGATGATGCGCGACGCCTCGATCGCGGTGTTGCGCGAGATCGGGGTGGAGACCGGCGGATCGAATGTGCAATTCGCCGTGAACCCCGAAGACGGGCGGCTTATTGTTATTGAAATGAATCCGCGCGTGTCGCGCTCCTCCGCGCTGGCCTCGAAAGCCACCGGCTTTCCCATCGCCAAGGTCGCGGCCAAGCTCGCCGTCGGTTACACGCTGGATGAAATTGCCAACGACATCACCGGCGGCGCCACGCCGGCCTCGTTCGAACCGACCATCGATTATGTCGTGGTCAAGATTCCGCGCTTTGCGTTCGAGAAATTCCACGGCGCGTCGCAAGTCCTGACCACGTCGATGAAATCGGTCGGCGAAGCGATGGCGATCGGGCGCACATTTCAGGAGTCGCTGCAGAAGGCCTTGCGCTCGCTGGAGACCGGCCTCACCGGTCTCGACGAGATCGCAATCGAAGGCCTCGGCCAGGGCGACGACAAGAACGCGATCCGCGCGGCTCTTGGCACGCCGACGCCGGACCGGCTGCTGCAGGTCGCGCAGGCGATGCGGCTCGGCATCGGCGACGAACAGATTCACTCTTCCTGCAAGATCGATCCATGGTTCCTGGCCGAGATCCGCGGCATCGTGGAGATGGAAGGTGAGATCAAGCAAAAGGGCCTGCCCACGACGCCGGGCGCGTTCCGCCGCCTCAAGGCGATGGGATTTTCGGACGCCCGTCTCGGAAAGCTCACCGGGAATTCGTCCGAAACGGTCACGCAAAAAAGACGCGCGCTCGACGTGCGCCCGGTGTTCAAGCGCATCGACACCTGCGCGGCCGAATTCGCTTCGCCCACCGCTTATATGTATTCGACCTACGAGCCGCCTTTCGCGGGCCACTCCGCGAACGAAGCCAAGCCCTCGGACAAGAAGAAGGTCGTGATCCTGGGCGGCGGACCCAACCGCATCGGACAAGGCATCGAATTCGATTATTGCTGCTGTCATGCCTGTTTCGCGCTGCACGACGCCGGCTATGAAACCATCATGATCAATTGCAATCCGGAAACGGTGTCGACCGATTACGACACCTCGGATCGCCTTTACTTCGAACCGCTCACCGCCGAGGACGTGCTCGAGATCATCGATATCGAGCGCTCGGCCGGAACGCTGCATGGCGTGATCGTGCAATTCGGCGGGCAGACGCCGCTCAAGCTCGCCGAAGCGCTGGAACAGGCAAATGTGCCGATCCTCGGCACCTCGCCCGACATGATCGATCTTGCCGAGGACCGCGACCGTTTCAAGAAGCTGCTCGACGCGCTGAAACTGCGCCAGCCGGAAAACGGCATCGCGACTTCGCCGAAGCAGGCGAAAGAGACCGCCGAAAAGATGGGTTATCCGGTCGTGATCCGCCCGTCCTATGTGCTGGGCGGGCGCGGCATGGAAATCGTCCACGATTCGATGCAGCTCGACCGCTATCTCGTGCGGCTGGCCGGCGATCTCGACCGGCCGTCGGAACTCGTGGTGTCGGCCAAGCGCCCGCTCCTGATCGACCGCTATCTGACCGACGCCATCGAGGTCGACGTCGATTGCCTCGCCGACGGCAAGGACACCTTCATCGCCGGCATCATGGAGCATATCGAGGAAGCCGGAATCCATTCCGGCGATTCCGCCTGCTCGCTGCCGCCGCATTCGCTCGACGCCAAGACCATCGCCGAACTCGAGCGCCAGACCCGCGCGCTCGCACTCGCGCTCAAAGTGGGCGGGCTGATGAACGTGCAATACGCGATCAAGAACGGCGACATCTTCGTGCTCGAAGTCAATCCGCGCGCCTCGCGCACCATTCCGTTCGTGGCGAAAGTGATCGGCCTGCCGGTCGCCAAGATCGCCGCGCGCGTGATGGCGGGCGAGACGCTTGCAAGCTTCAACCTGAAGCCGCCGCATTTCTCGCATGTCGGCGTCAAGGAAGCCGTCTTTCCGTTCGCGCGCTTTCCCGGCGTCGACACCATTCTCGGGCCGGAAATGAAATCGACCGGCGAGGTCATGGGCATCGATACGACCTTCGAGACCGCCTTTGCCAAGAGCCAGATCGGCGGCGGCACGCGGCTGCCCAAGGCCGGAACCGTGTTCGTTTCGGTGCGCGACGCCGACAAGGCGCGGATCGTGGACGCCTTGCGGCTCCTGACCGGGCTCGGCTTCAAGATCATCGCCACTTCCGGCACCCAGCGCTATCTTAATGAGCAGGGCCTCGCCGCGGCCAAGATCAACAAGGTGCTGGAGGGCCGGCCCCACATCGTGGACGCCATCAAGAACGGCGGCGTCCAGCTGGTTTTCAACACCACCGAGGGGGCGACCGCCCTGGCCGACAGCCGTTCGCTGCGCGCAGCCGCCCTCTTGCATAAAGTTCCCTACTACACCACTCTTTCCGGTGCCGTTGCGGCGGCGCAAGGAATAAAAGCCTTTCTCGGGGGGGATCTCGAGGTACGCGCGCTGCAAAGCTATTTCAGCAGCCGGGCCTGAAACGAAAAACCGGTTCCGGGTGTTGGTGACGGTTGATTTTGGACAAGGGTTTGGTCGCGTGCCGCCAGATTGTCGGCCTGCGATCTGATTTTTTGTCTTTTGCGCCTGGCAGCCCTACGGGGCCGCTCTGGCAAAGGATGACGACGATGGAAAAGATTCCGATGACTGCGGCGGGTTACACCGTCCTCGAAACCGAGCTGAAGCATTGTCAGCAGGTCGAGCGGCCCCGCATCATTCAACAGATCACCGAAGCGCGCTCGCATGGCGACCTGTCGGAGAACGCGGAATATCACGCAGCGAAAGAACAGCAGTCGCATAACGAGGGCCGCATCGCGGAGCTCGAAGACAAGCTCGCGCGCGCCGAGGTGATCGACGTCTCCAAGCTGTCGGGCGAAACCGTCAAGTTCGGCGCGACCGTGACTTTGGTCGACGAGGACACCGCCGAGAAGAGAGTTTGGCAGATCGTCGGCGAGCCGGAAGCCGACGCCAAGTCGGGAAAAATCTCGATCACCTCGCCGCTGGCCCGCGCGCTGATCGGCAAGGCCAAGGGCGCGAATGTCGAGGTGGTGACGCCCGGCGGCGCCAAGGCCTATGAGGTCAAGAAGGTCGAGTGGCGGTAAGGCCGTTCGCCTCGCGCATTGGATTTTCGCGTCTTTCAACGAAAAAACAGGACGGGATGGGCCGGCATAAAACCGGCCATCGCGGTGTTGGTAAGGCGTTGGTATGACGCGCGTTGCGTCGCAACACGTTGTAATCACCGGGGGTTATCATCATGTCATTGAACGACACCTGCGCGGCCTGGGCGCCGCGGGTCTTAAGCATCCTGCGCATCGTCACGGCGCTGGTTTTCCTGCAGCATCCGCTTTCGAAATTTTTAAGCTTTCCGATGACGATGAATTTTCCCGCCACATTTTCCATGGTCTGGTTCGCGGGCGTCATCGAAGCTATTTTCGGCGTTCTGGTGCTGCTGGGATTGTGCACGCGTCCGGCTGCATTCATTCTCGCAGGTGAAATGGCGTTCGCCTATTTCATTGCCCATGCGTCGCGTGGAATGTATCCGCTCACCAATAACGGCGAGCCGGCAGTGCTGTTCTGCTTCATATTCCTGTACCTCGCCTTCGCAGGCCCCGGCCCGTGGAGCGTCGATGCGATGATGGGCGGAAAGAAAAAGCGGTAAGCCGCGCGCGCGATCTGAAAGAAAAGGCCCGTATTTTGAGTTGGGCATGACGTTGTCCGAAAACCGCTTCACACCCCGGATCAAGTCCGGGGCAGGCTATTTCGGCGTCATGCCCCGCGCGGGCCTTATTACTTCGCCGGCAGCGGGACGATCGCGTCGTCCTTGGAATTGCGCAAGGTCAGCGAGGTCTTCACATTGCGCACATGCGGCGCGCCGGTGAGTTCGCCGACGAAGGCCTGGAAGGCTTTCAGATCGGGAGCGACGCATTTCAAAATGAAATCGATCTCGCCCGACAGCATCCAGCATTCGCGCACCAGCGGCTGCTTGCGCACATAGGCCTCGAAGGCGTTGAGATCGGCCTCGGCCTGGCTCGACAGATGCACCATGGCGAAAGCGACGAGTTCGTAGCCGAGCCGCTTCTCGTCGAGCAGGCCGCGATAGCCCTTTATGAAGCCGGCTTCTTCCAGCGCCCGCACCCGCCGCAGACAGGGTGGCGCCGAAATGCCGACACGGCGCGCAAGTTCCACATTGGTGATGCGGCCGTCGTTCTGCAGTTCGGTGAGGATTTTCAGGTCGATCGCATCGAGGCGAGCGAGCATCGGATTCTCCGGAGATTCTGGCTTCGTATAGCCCCTGAAAGGCCGTCACGAAAGAAAATTGCGCAGAATTTGCTCCAGATTTGCGTCTTCTGCCCGTCATCCCCAGGCCGGGTTGCGTAACTTGCATAGCTCGGCCGAATGGCTACATATGGCGTCCACCCAGAGGGGCCGTCCTGCCCCAAAAGCTGAAAGCCAAGCGCCCGAATAACGGGCCGGGCAGCGGAATATGAACAAAAGCACGCATGCCAAGGTTGTCATTATTGGCTCCGGCCCTGCCGGCTATACGGCCGCGATCTACGCGGCCCGCGCCATGCTCGAGCCGGTGCTGATCCAGGGCGGCACTCCCGGCGGCCAACTCACGGTCACGACCGACGTCGAGAATTATCCAGGCTTCGCCGATGTCATCCAGGGTCCCTGGCTGATGGAGCAGATGCAAAAGCAGGCCGCGCATGTCGGCGCCAAAATCGTCACCGATCATGTCAACGACATCGATGTGACGCGGCGTCCGTTTCGCCTGACCTGCGATTCTGGCGAGGTCTATCTCGCCGACGCCGTCATCCTTGCGACCGGAGCGCAGGCGCGCTGGCTCGGCATCCCTTCGGAAGAAAAATTCCGCGGCTACGGCGTCTCCGCCTGCGCCACCTGCGACGGATTTTTCTATCGCAACAAGGAAGTGATCGTGATCGGCGGCGGCAATACCGCGGTCGAGGAAGCGTTGTTCCTGACCAATTTCGCTTCCAAAGTGACGATCGTGCACCGGCGCGACGCCTTCCGCGCGGAGAAGATCCTGCAGGACCGGCTGTTCAAGAATCCGAAAGTCGAAGTGATCTGGGACACGGCTTTGGAGGAAGTGACCGGCAGCGCCAACCCGCCCAAGGTCACGCATGCGCGGCTGAAGAACGTCAAGACCGGCGCCGTGACCGAACGCGCCATCGATGGCGTGTTCATCGCGATCGGCCATTCGCCCTCGACCGAACTCGTCGCCGGCAAGGTCGAAATGAAGCCGAACGGCTATGTGAAGACCGCGCCGTTCTCGACCGCGACCTCGGTGCCCGGCCTGTTCGCGGCCGGCGACGTGACCGACGATATCTACCGGCAGGCCGTCACCGCCGCGGGCCTTGGCTGCATGGCCGCGCTCGAAGCCGAGCGATTTCTCGCCGCGCAGGCGCAGCCGCGACTCGCAGCCGAGTAGGAACATCATGCCGATCTCAGCGCGGCTCACCAGCCAGCCCAGCATGGACTGGGACAAGCTCAAGGTCTTTCATGCCGCGGCCGAGGCCGGCAGCTTCACGCATGCGGGCGACCAGCTCGGGCTGTCGCAATCGGCGGTGTCGCGTCAGGTCTCGGCGCTCGAACAGGCGCTCAACGTGTCGCTGTTCCATCGTCACGCGCGCGGGCTGATCCTCACCGAACAGGGCGAATTGCTCTACCGCACCGCGCACGAAGTTTTCATGAAGCTGGAATCGGCGCGCGCCAAATTGACCGACAGCCGCGAGCGTCCGAATGGCGACCTGAAGATCACGACCACGGTCGGGCTCGGCACGCATTGGCTGACGCCGAAGCTCGGCGAATTCATGGATCTCTATCCGGATATCCGCATCACGCTGATCACCACCGACGAGGAACTCGATCTCGCCATGCGCGAGGCCGATGTCGCGATCAGGCTTCGCCTGCCGACGCAGCCGGACCTGATCCAGCGCAAGCTGTTCTCGGTGCATTATCACGCCTGCGCCACGCCGGATTATCTCAAGCGCCACGGCACGCCGCGCGCCATCGAGGATCTCGACCAGCACCGCATCGTGTTGCTCGGAGGCACGGCGCCGCCGCATCTGCAGCCGGCGAAATGGCTCGCGGAAGTCGGCCGCGACGGCAAGGGGCCCCGCTCCGCGTTTCTGACCATCAATACCATTCTCGGCGTGCTGCGCGCCTGCCAGCAGGGCCTCGGTATCGCGATGCTGCCGGATTATCTGGTCGAGGAAAATCACGGCCTGGTGCAGTTATTCAGCGAATCCGAAGGCGTCGTGCTCGACGCCTATTTCGTCTATCCGGAAGAACTGAAATCGGTCGCACGCGTGCAGGTATTCCGCGACTTCCTGGTATCCAAGGCGCAGCGCTGGAATTTCTGAGCGCGGGACGGATTCCATTTCGTCGTCGGGGCCGGATTTATTCCGGCATGACCGCGAACGATTAGCGGCTATGCGCTAATCGCAGTGAAGCATTCGCGCCGGCCGGAATTTCCAAGCAACGATCGATATTCCGCCGCAGGTTTGCGGGGTCCGCATGGCTGACATACCCGCTCTCGCGTTGCTCCGAATCCGGCTTCACCTCATAATTCAACTTCCACTGTGGGCGATCGGCCGACGTGTCCTCCCAGATCGCGGTCGCCGCTCGCAGATGTTCCCCTCTGGAAGGTATGTTGGCCCTCCCGCGGCCAACAGGAACTCAGCCGGGCCTTCGGGCCCGGCTTTTTCCATTTTGGGGGAAATATTGTGGCGGCGTCGCGCGCAAATCTCCGCCGTCATTCCGGGGCGCAAGCGCAGCTTGCGAACCCGGAATGACCAGATGAAAATCAAACGTAAAGACGTTCGCTTTCCAGGCCCTTGTACATGTCGGCGACATAGTCGCCGTAACCGTTGAACAGAAGCGTCGGCCTGCGTTCGCCGGTTCCGATCAATTCCTCGCTCGCCTGGCTCCAGCGCGGATGCGCGACGGCCGGATTCACATTCGCCCAGAAGCCGTATTCCGAGGCCTGCAAGGCTTCCCACAATCCTTTCGGGCGCTCCGCCACGAACGAGAAGCGCACGATCGATTTGATCGCCTTGAATCCGTATTTCCACGGCACCGCGAGGCGAAGCGGCGCGCCGTGCTGTTTGGCGACCGGCTTGCCGTAAGCGCCGGTGGCGAGGAAGCAAAGCTCGTTGGTGGCTTCGGCCATCGTGAGCCCTTCGACATAGGGCCACGGATAATAGGGCGTGCGCTGGCCGGGAGCCATCGACGGATCCATGAAGGTTTCCATGCGGACATATTTCGCGCCGCTCGTGGGCTTGGCGAGTTCGACGAGCCTGGCGAACGGAAAACCCGACCACGGGATCGTCATCGACCAGGCTTCGACGCAGCGATGGCGATAGAGACGCTCCTCGATCCCGACCTTGCGAATGAGATCGTCGATGCCGATGTCGAACGGCTTTTCCACGAGACCGTCGATCTTCACATTCCAGGGCCGGATGCGGAGCGCCTGCGAGGCGGCGGTGACGTTTTTCGAGGTGCCGAATTCGTAGAAATTATTGTAGTTGCCGTTGATCTTCTCGTCGGTCAGCGGACGGTCGAGAACGTATTTCTCGTTGCGCTTGGCCGGATAAAGATCCTTGGTCGGATCGGGAATGTCCGTCACCCGCTGCGCCGATGCCGCCGCGGGCGCGAGCGCCAATGCGGCCGCGCTTGCAGCCGTGCCGAGAAACGCGCGGCGGTTGAGAAAACAGGCCTCGGGCGTGGCCAAGCGTTCGGGCAATTCCCAGCCCCGGCGACGGATCACATGCATCGGTTAAACCTTCGCGGTTCGAATGCGTTTCGGGCGCAATAATGACCATTGTACCATCACAGGCAAGTCACGGATGCGGGATGGGAGCATGATCCCGAAAAGCGGGAACCGGTTTCCCGCCTTCGCGAAGCCCGCTTCGGCGGGCGAAGGAAGGTCGGAAAAGATCATGCTCAAACGAAAAGGGAACATGGCGGGCCGCGGACCGTTCACTTCACATCAAAGTCTTATTCTGGCCCTAACCAGATAACGTCATGCGTGAAGCCGACCGCCCGTTCCGTCCCGTTTACGAGGACATGCATTTTCAGGAAATCTCGTGGACGTTGCAGCGGACCGGCTGGGTCGCGGCCGCGCTGATCGTGTTGTTCGCGCTCACGGGGGTGTTTGCGCACGGCGTCGCCAGCAAGGCGGTGGCGCGGCAGGACGGCTTTCCCCTCACCGTCAGCTACGAGCGCTTCCAGCGCATGACGGCGCTCTACCGGTTCGACATTTCCATGCCGCGCGGCGCCGACGACGAGATCCGGCTGGTCTTCAACAAGACGTTCTGGGGCCTCTATGAGATCGATTCCATCCAGCCGCAGCCGGTGCGATCGAGCGCGAGCGAGGGCGGCTTCGTTCTGACCTTCGACGCCGGGGATCGCGGCCTGGATGCCGTGATCTGGGCGCGCCCGCGCAGCTTCGGCTATGCGCCGCTCGAAATCGGGACGCCGCGCGGAGCGCTGACATTGCCGGTTCTGGTGTACCCGTAACATGGACAGCGTCATTCAGGCGGCCATCGTCTATCTGTTGCTCTGGATCGTGATCCGGCTCACCGGCCGGCGCGCACTCGGCCAATTGTCGACCTTCGAGTTCGTTCTTTTTCTGATTATCGGCGGCACGGTGCAGCGCGCCTTGCTCGGGCAGGATTATTCGCTCACCAACGCTGTGATCGTGATCGCGACGCTGGTCGGGCTTGATGTGCTTGTGTCCCTGATCGAGCGGCGTTCGGAGCTGTTTTCAAAAATCGTGCGCGGCGTTCCGACCATCCTGGTGGAGAACGGACGGCCGCTGGAAAGCAGGCTCGCGCGCGCGCGTCTCTCCGAAGCCGACGTGATGGCCGCCGCGCGGCTGCGCCACGGCATCGACCGCATCGAGGACATCAAATTCGCGATCCTGGAAGCCAACGGCCAGATTTCGGTCATTCCGCGCGAACGGACGCAACAGCCGATGCGCGCGGCAAGGCCGTTCGCAAGCGGCTAGAGCATTTTCGGGCGAAAGCCTGCCCCGGACTTGATCCGGGGTGGAAACCGGTTCGCCGCAAGATCGCACGACAAAGAGGAGAATCTGGAGTTTGATCCGATTGAGGTGGATCGGATCAGACTCTACGAGGAAATTTGCGAAAGAGCCCGCTTCACCGCCAGATTCAGGAACAGCGAGGTCAGAATAAGAAGGGTATAAACATAGAGCCCGTACTGAACTTCAACGGCGCCAAATCCGACACCCTTGAAGGCAATAATAAACATCGCGAACAGCATGACATCCAGCATCGACAGCCTCCCCAACTGGGAAAGACTGTCGGCGTATTTCCGAACGGATTCGATATCGAAGACGTACCAGCACAATATTGTCGCGATCATCTTGAGAACGGGAATCAATATCCCGAACACGACAATGACGGCGAAAAGAAATTTATCGACAGAATACAGATCGCATAATCCGCGCCACAAAACGATATCGTTGCGATAATAGAACCAGATCTTTGTTGTAAGCAGAGGCGCGAACAACACGACCGGAAACAAGATCAGCAGCAGAATCGAGATCGGGCCGACGAGCGCATAGCCTCCTCGCGCGCGCTGCGCCAGCGTTTTCGGCCGGACGTTTTTGGACATTTTTGCGTGGCGTGACATCGGCGGGGGACAAAAGCGTCTCTCGCCAACGAGGTAGCCTATTTCCTGTCCTCGCGCTTCTTCTTTTTCTTGTGCTTGCCGCCGTCCTCGGCATCGCCGGCGGCGTCAGGCGCCTCCTGTCCGGCCAATTTCTTCGCTTTGCGCTCTTCCTTGGCGGAGCGCTTGCGCGTGTGCTTGTAGTCTTCCCATGCTTCGAACACGAGATGCAGCCATGGCATCGCCTCGTTGATCGAAGGCATGCGTCCGGCTGGACCCGCGGGTCCGGCTTTTCCTTGCGGGCCTGGTTTTCCCTGCGGGCCGATCGCGCCGCGTTTGCCTTGCGGTCCCGGCTTGCCGGGTTTGCCGGCGGGCCCGGCCTTGCCGCGCGGCCCGGGCTTTCCAGCCTTGCCGGGTTTTCCCGGTTTGCCGATCGGGCGGCGCGATCCTCGCGGACCGGCCTTGCCAGCTTTGCGGACTTTGGCGGACTTGCGGACTTTACCGGCCTTGCGCGCCAGGCGGCGCGATCCACGTGGATTGAGCCGCTTCTTCGGACGCTTTAGTCTGCGCCGTGCCGACGTTCTTTTAGCCACTGGCTGCCCCCGCGTGCTTCTCACCCGCGGTTATTTTATGAACCTATTGTGACAGATATATTTCACCGGCGGGGAATGTGACGCCCGTCCGGGCTTCGAATCCCGGCAGCACAGTGAAATTCTTCAAGGCCGCGCGTTCAGCCGGAGCGGCGGCAGCGGCTGGCCGAGCGCTTCACGCGCGAGATCGGCGGGATCGGCGACGGTGCGGCGGCGCAAAAGCGACATGAATTTCGCCTTGTCCATCGGCTTTGCGAACAGATAGCCCTGCCCGACATTGCAGCCGATGCCCTGCAGCTTGTGGCTTTCGTGCGTGGTCTCGATGCCTTCCGCCACGGTCTTCAAGCCGAAGCGCTGCGCCAGTTCCACGATCACTTCGACCACATCCGCGTTGGTGCGGTCGTGATCGCAGGCGGTGACATAGGCGCGGTCGATCTTGAGTTCGCTGAAAGGAAGCTGGCGCAGACGCGCGAGCGAGGAATATCCGGCGCCGAAATCGTCGATCGCAAGCGTGCATTGATGCGCGCGCAATTCGTTGGCGACGTCGTTGGCGACCTCGATGTCCTTGACGATCTCGTCTTCGGTGACTTCGAGAATGAGGCCCGGCCAGTGCGCGGCGCGCGGACGCTCCTCGCGCAACATTTGCGCGATTGGCAATTTCACCAGCGCGGAAACCGGCGTATTCACCGCGAGCTTGAGCGGCACGCCATTTCCGGCAAGTTCCTCCCAGTCGTGCAAGGCGGCAAGGATCACCTTTTCGGTGAGCGCCAGCATGCTCTCTTCGGATGCGCCGGGCAGAAATTGATCGGGGAAGATGATGCCGTGTTTGGGATGCCGCACGCGGATGAGCCCCTCGGCGCCGGAGAGCCGCTTACTGGCAAGATCGATTTTCGGCTGATACCAGAGTTCCAGCCAATTATTCTCCAGCGCCTGCGCGAGCGTGACTTTCGGACGGCCGGCTTCGTCACGGCGAAGCCCGAGCTCCTGCACGGTTTTCTTCACCGCATCGGCCGGATAAGGCGGCTGCAAGGCCGGCATCATTTTCAGATTTTTCTGCTCGCCCGCGAGCCGCAGCTGGCCGATGGCGCAGACCTGCTCGTAGCTATGCGCCTCGGAGGGGCTCACAAGCTGGATCGCGCCGCGCTTGGGCAAAGCTGAGAGCGCCGCGATCGCCTCGTGGCAGCGCGCGACGCTGAGCGTCAGATCGAGAAAGACGAGATCGGGATTGCGCTCGGCCGCCGCTTCCAGCATCGCCGGGAGCGACGCGAAAATCTCGCCGCGCAGACCGAATGGCGTCAGCGCGTCCTGGATCGGCTTGAGCCGCTGATCATGGCCCGCGAGAAAGCAGACCGGATCCGGCTGCCTGTCCTCGGAGGAAAACAGAGTACGAATTGCCGCAAGCATCACGCCACCCGAAGGCCCGGTTTCTCCAGGCCTTTTTCTGTCCCATCGTTGCAGCCGATTTAGCGCGGGCGCGGTTAACAGGCGGGTTCGGATACCGGCGGGAAGGCGATTATGGTTTGCGAAGGGTTACTGCCTTAACCCCAAGCTCAGGCGACGGCACTGTCCTGCGGCTGCAGATAGGGCCTGCCACCGAGATGCGCGGCCTTAATATGTTCGATCATCTTATCCGACATGGAGCCTTTAGCGTCGGTGTTGGCCATGCCCGCGTGATACCAATTGAAGCCAAGAATCTGGTTCCAGCCATGGAAGTGCTCGGTGAAGTATTTCACCTTGGCACTCATCGTGCTTTTTGAAGGACTGCTGCCTTCGCCCCAATAGGCCTGCCCGGTGATCACAAGCGGGTTCACGATCCCGGCGTCTTTCCAGGACTGTATGACGAGACGCACGAAGGATTCCGGATTCTCCGGCGGATAGTCGTGTTTGTCGTATCCCAGTGTTTCGTAATGCACGCGTCCCGGATAATTCATCCAATAGGCTTGCGGAGCGAACAGACAGACCTTCGGAGCGGCGATCTTCATCAGATCGATGACCGGAAGATCGTGAGCAGGCTCGTTCTGAATTTGCAGAACAGGCCACGTCGACAGTGCAAGATTGTCCTTTCCGAATAGGGTGCTGACCGCGTCGGTGAACTTATCGAAATCGGCCAACTTCCAAATATCGGGAAGCTTCTTGTCGGGATCGTCGGGGAAATCAGGATGCCAATAAATCTTGTTTCCAGGCTCGGCATCAATCACGTAAGCGGACATACCGAGATCGTTCTTGAGTTCTGAAATCCACTCTTTGTCCCGCTGCCAGTTCTTACCGGACGTGTAGCCCCAACCGACCCATTTGATGTTCGCCGAGGCGAGCTTGCTGAGCAGCGTCTTGCGATGCCCATAGGACTCTTCTCCGACATCATCAAATTTTTTAGGGCCGCGACTGAACAATTGCAGCCAAAGTGTCGCGACCTCCATGTCCTGCAACGCTTGAACGAAACGTTCGATGCGCAGGTCCCACGTGGGCTGCGGTGAACCGGGCGCAGCGCCGTATCTTTCAAAGCGCCGAAGCGCATCTTTGATTCCATACTCGGCGAAGATACCGTGACCAAGGAATACCGGATTGATGGCCATTGCTCCCCCCCTCCGCAAAATGCGAAATCAAGAAAAGATATTCTTGCGGAGGTTGCCGATTCTAGCAAGAGCGCGCAGGCGTTGTGTGCGCCTTTATCGTGCAAACGGCCTCTCCCCGCGTTGCGGGGAGAGGGGACGACTTTACTCCGCCGCCTTCCGTGCCGCGATGATCTGGTCGGCGGTGCGGCCGGTCAGTTCCGCCATATGATCGAACTTGTAAGTGAAGCCGCCGACGCCGGCGGTGGCCGAACGGATTTCGATGATCAGATCGCCGATCTCGCTTTCCGCCATTTGCGCCCTGACCATGTCCCAGCCGCTCCAGCCTTCGCGCGTGTCGAAGCCGAGAATTTGCCCGCGCCGTCCGGACAGGATGGCGTTGATCTTCGCCGTCGCATCGGTCGGGCAGACAATCTCGACCAGATGGATCGGCTCGAGCAGAACCGGCTGGCATTGCGGCAACCCGTCCACCATCGCGATCCGCCCCGCGGTGCGGAACGCCATGTCGGAGGAATCGACGGTGTGATAGGAGCCGTCGGTCAAGGTCACCGCGAGATCGACTACGGGAAAACCGAGCGGGCCTTCTTTCAGCGCGTCGATCACGCCTTCCTCGACCGAAGGAATGTAATTGCGCGGCACCACCCCGCCGGAGATTTTGTCCTCGAAGGTGAAGCCGGAACCGCGCGGCAGCGGCCTGATGTCGATCACGACATCGCCGAACTGGCCGTGGCCGCCCGACTGTTTCTTGTGGCGTCCGCGCTGATTGACGATGCCCTTGCGGATCGTTTCCCTGTAGCCGACGGTGGGCTTTCGCTTTTCGAGCGCGATGCCGAAGCGGTCGGTCAGCCGCTCGTTCGCGACCCGCAGATGCATTTCGCCCTGCCCCCACAGAATGACTTCGTGGGTGTCGGGATTGTGCACGACAATGATCGAAGGGTCTTCCTCGATGAGCTTGTTGAGCGCCTGGCCGAGCTTGACGTCGTCCTTTCGCTCTTTCGCCGCGATCGCAACCGCGAGCACCGGCGGATAGGGCGCGACATTCGCCACCGGTTTATGCGCCGTCTTGCCGGACGAGAGCGTCTCGCCGGTGCGGGCATGATCGAGCTTGCCGAGAGCCACGGTTTCGCCCGCCGCGGCGGCGGCGCGCTTTTCCGTCGCCTGGCCCATCAACCTGAACACGCCGGACACGCGGCCGGCTTCCGCCTCGACGGACACAAGCGTCGTGCCGTCGCCGATCTGGCCGGCGAGCACGCGCACGACCGACATCTTGCCGCCATGCGCGGTATTGAGCGTTTTGAGCACATAGGCGACGGCGTCGCCCTTGGCCGATACGCCGAGCCGCTTCGCGGTCGCTTCGATATTCGGCGTTTCGTGCCGCAAGGCTTTCATCAGCCGCAGCACGCCGTTGGTGCGCGTCGCGACGCCGAGCAGAACCGGGCAAACGAGGCCGTCGCGCAATTCCTTGGCGAGATCATCGAACACCTTGTCGCGCGGCGGCGGAATATCGGCGAGCAATTGCTCCATCAATTCGTCGTCGTGGTCGGCGAGCGTTTCCAGCATGGTGAAGCGCGCGGTCTTCTCGCGCTCCAGATCCTCGCCCGACAATTCGATCACTTCGGACGCGGTGTGCTCCTTGTAGACATGCGCGCGCTCGAGCGCGAGATCGACAAAGCCGGTGACGATGTCGTTTCGCCAGATCGGGATCTGCCGCAACAGGAGCGGAACGCGCGAGGCCGGCTGCAGGAGCTTCAGCGTCTCGCGCAGGCGCTTGTCGCTCTTGTCGATCTTGTTGAGAAAGAGGAAATGCGGGATTTTCTGCTCTTCGAGTTCGCGCAGGATGAGCTGCAATTGCGGAACCTTCTTTTCGTCCGCCTCGCACACCACCACCGCGGCATCGATCGCCGGCAAGGTGGCGCGCATGTCGTGCACGAATTCGATCGAGCCCGGACAATCGATGAAGGTATAGCTGTCGTCCATGAAGGTCGTGGTCGCGACCGACACTTCCACGCTCATGCGGTGGTGACGCGCTTCCTGGGAAGCGTCGCCGATGGTCGAACCGGATTCGACCGAGCCCTGGCGCTGAATTGCGCCGGTGCGCGCCAAAATCGCTTCGAGAAGAGTGGTTTTTCCGCTCTGGAAGGGGCCCACCAATGCGATGCACCGGGGACCCATAGGCCTCGCGCCATTGGGCCTATTGCCATTGCCATTTGCAACCGCCATCGACGCCTCCCTGCGGCGCCGTCCGGCCGATTTAGTCCGGCCGCACTTCCTGACGCCGGACCTTTATCGTCTCAGGGGTGGGCGGCCTTGGCAAGGGCTGTGAATGACGCGGCGGGTTCCCATCCCCGTCAAGTTTCATTGCAGAAGAAACGCTTCATTCATCGCGTGCTCAGGGCAGCGTGTAGGCCGTCTTCACCACCGTATACATTTCCTGCGCGTAGCGGCCCTGTTCGCGCGGGCCATAGCTCGATCCTTTGCGGCCGCCGAACGGCACGTGATAATCGACGCCCGCGGTCGGCAGGTTGACCATCACCATGCCGGCTTCGGAATTGCGCTTGAAGTGACTGGCGTGTTTCAGGCTCGTGGTACAGATGCCGGACGACAATCCGAAATCGGTGTCGTTGGCAATCGAGAGCGCCTCCTCGTAATCCTTGGCGGCGATAACGGTCGCGACCGGTCCGAAAATTTCCTCGCGCGCGACCCGCATCTTGTTGTTGACGCCGGTGAACAGAGCGGGCGCCATGTAGAAACCGGGCGTATTGCGATTGAGCAATTCGCCGCCGGCTTTCAGCTTGGCGCCTTCGTCCTGGCCGATCTTGAGGTACGACAGATTCTGGTCGAGCTGGCTCTGGTCGACCACCGGACCGATATGGGTACCGGCCTTGAGCGCGTCGTCGATCACCAGCGTCTTCATGCGCTCGGCCAGCGCATCCACGAATTTGTCATGGATGCCCTTGGTGACGATCAGGCGCGAGGACGCCGTGCAGCGCTGCCCGGTGGAGAAGAACGCGCCGTTGACGCTGGCTTCGACGGCGGTTTTCAGATCGGCGTCGTCAAGCACGACCAGCGGATTCTTCCCGCCCATTTCGAGCTGCACTTTCTTCATCGGGCTGGATTCGACGCATGTCGCCGCGATCTTTCGCCCGGTCGCGACCGACCCGGTGAAGGAGATCGCCGTGATATCCTTGCTCTTGAGCATCGCTTCGCCGACCACCGAGCCGCGGCCCATGACGAGGTTGAACACGCCGGCAGGCATCCCGGCTTTCGCGATGATTTCGGACAAGGCATGCGCGGTCCCCGGCACGAGATCGGCCGGCTTGAACACCACGCAATTGCCGTAGGCGAGCGCGGGCGCGATCTTCCATGCCGGAATGGCGATCGGGAAATTCCACGGGGTGATGATGCCGATGACGCCGAGCGGCTCGCGTGTTATCTCCACATCGACGCCGGGACGGGTCGAGGGAATTTTCTCGCCGGCCAGCCGCAGCACTTCGCCCGAGAAGAACAAAAAGATCTGCGCCGCGCGCACGGTTTCGCCGACGCCTTCGACCAGCGTCTTGCCTTCCTCGCGCGAGAGCATTTTTCCAAGCTCGTCCTTGCGCGCCAGGATTTCGTCGCCGATGCGCTTCAAGATGTCATGGCGCTCCTGGATCGAAGAGCGCGACCAGGCCGGGAACGCCGCTTTGGCCGCGGCGATCGCCCGCTCGGCATCGACTGCGCTGGCGCGCGGATATTCGCCGACCACATCCTTGGTGTTCGAGGGGTTCAAATCCTGGGTATGGTCTTTCGACTCGACCCATTCGCCCGCGATAAAATTCTTTGCATGAATCGTCATTTTCAATTCCTCCCGATCATTCTTTTAAGTGTCAGAGCAGGCCGCGTTTGGCCAGATTTCGCATCAATGCGCCGGAGCCGAACATCCAGGGCTCGCAATCTTCCGAGGAGCGCATCCGGTTCATGAGACTGCCGAGTTTCGGTTCGGCGATCGTGACAATATCGCCGGTCTTGTGCGTGAAGCCCTTGCCGGGCGTGTCGCGGTCCTTGATCGGCGCGAACATGGTGCCGAGAAAGAGCACGGCGCCGTCCGGATATTGATGGTGCTTGCCCATCATCTGCGAAACCAGATCCTCCGGGTCGCGCGCGATCTCGCCGATGGAGGACGAGCCTTCGAGACGGAAACCCTCCGGGCCTTCGACCGTCAGCGTCACGGTCGCACGGCGGACATCATCGAGCGTGTAGCTGCCGTCGAAAAAGCGAATGAAGGGCCCGATGGCGCAGGAAGCGTTGTTGTCCTTCGCTTTGCTTAGCAGCAGCGCCGAGCGGCCCTCGAAATCGCGCAGGTTCACGTCATTACCGAGCGTCGCACCGACGATGCGGCCCTTGGACGAAACCGCGAGCACGACTTCCGGTTCCGGATTGTTCCAGGTGGATTTCGGATGCAGGCCGGCATCCATGCCGGTTCCGACCGAGGCCATCGGCGTGGTCTTGGTGAAGATTTCCGCGTCAGGCCCGATGCCGACTTCGAGATACTGGCTCCAGGCGCCCTGCTCGATCAATACGCGCTTTAAGTCCATCGCCTGCGGCGAGCCGGGCTTGAGCGCGCGCAGATCCTTGCCGACGAGGCGCTCGACTCCGACGCGGATCGCGGCGGCGGCATTGAAATCGCCGCGCGCGCGCTCCTCGATCACGCGTTCCAGGAGCGAGGTGATGAAGGTGACGCCGGCCGCTTTCACCGCCTGCAGATCGAGCGGAGCGAGCAGCCATGGCTTGCTCGCATCGCGCCGGTCCGGCGGCGTGTTGGCGAGAATGTCGGCCACGCTCCCGATCGCTTCACCTTGCGCCTTGCGAAGCGCGCCGGCGGGATCTGCCGCTTCGCAGGCGTCGCGCATGATCGGGAAAACGGACGTGATATCCACGACCTTGTCATCACGAATGATGACGACTGAGGGCCCCTGCACGTCCGGCCGCCACGCACGCCCGACAAGCAAGGCTTTGGCGGCGTCCGCAGGCAGGGTATTCGCGATACTCAGGACTATTTCGGGCATGAAAACTCAAAAACGCGGGAGATCGGGGAACGGCACTTTGCCGGCACGAATATGCATGCGGCCGAGCTCAGCGCAACGATGCAATTGCGGAAAGACCTTCCCTGGATTGAGCAGCCCCTCGCTGTCGAAGGCGCATTTCAGCCGCTGCTGATGCGCCAGATCGATTTCCGAGAACATCGTGGGCATCAGATCGCGTTTCTCGACGCCGACGCCATGCTCGCCGGTCAGGACGCCGCCCACCTCGACGCATAGCCGCAGGATATCCGAGCCAAATTGCTCGGCGCGGTCGAGTTCGCCTTCCTTGTTGGCGTCGTAAAGAATGAGCGGATGCAGATTGCCGTCGCCGGCATGAAACACATTGGCGACCTGCAATTTGTATTTTTCGGCCATCTCGCGCATGCGCGCCAGCACCAGCGGCAGCTTGGCGCGCGGGATGGTGCCGTCCATGCAGTAATAATCCGGCGAGATGCGCCCGACAGCGGGGAAGGCCGCCTTGCGCCCGGCCCAGAACAATATGCGTTCGTCTTCATTTTGCGAGATACGGCAAGAGGTCGAACGGCAAGCTAAAGCGATCTCTTCCACGCGCTCGATCAGATGATCGACTTCGGCCTTGCCGCCGTCGAGTTCGACGATCAGCAACGCCTCGACATCGAGCGGATAACCGGCATGGACGAATTCCTCGACCGCGTGGATCGCAGGTTTGTCCATCATCTCCATGCCGCCCGGGATGATGCCGGCGCCGATCACCTTGCTCACGCATTCGCCGGCGTCTTCCGAGCTTGCAAAGCCGATCAGCAAGGCGCGCGCGGTCTCCGGCTTTTTCAGGATACGGACGGTGATCTCGGTGACGACGCCAAGCAGGCCCTCGGAGCCGGTGATGATTCCGAGCAGGTCGTAACCGCCGGAATCGAGATGCTTGCCGCCGACACGGATAATCTCGCCGGTGATCAGCACCATTTCGAGGCCGAGCAGGTTATTGGCTGTCATGCCGTATTTCAGGCAATGCACGCCGCCGGAATTTTCCGCGACATTGCCGCCGATGGTGCAGGCGATCTGCGACGACGGATCGGGTGCGTAATAGAAGCCCTCACCCTCGACCGCCCTGGTCACGCCGAGATTGGTGACGCCGGGTTCCACCACCGCGACGCGGTTGATGTAGTCGATCTCCTTGATGCGGGAGAACTTGGCCATGCCGAGAAGGACGCCGTCTCCCAAAGGCAATGCCCCGCCCGACAGCGACGTGCCCGCCCCGCGCGGCACCACCTTGATCCTGTTCTCGAAGCAATAGCGCAGCACCTTCGAGACCTGCTCGGTCGTCGAAGGCAGCACCACCACCATCGGCAATTGCTTGTAGGCGGTGAGGCCATCCGACTCGAAAGGGCGCATCTCGTGCTCGGAATCGATCACGCCCTCGCCCGGCACGATTGTCCGCAAAGCCGTCACGATCTGCGCGCGGCGCGCGAGCACCTCCTGGTCGAGATCGGGCATTTTCACGGACATACGAGCACTCCGAAGCGATGGCGACGGACTATAGACGCTCGCAATCGCCGTTGCACTATTCCGGAAATGGCCGGAACCGGATGCCACCCTTGCGCGTTCCTGAGGGCTCCTAACAGGGTCTGAGGAATTGAAATGCCTGACCGTTACAGTTTCGGCATCGAGGAGGAATATTTCCTCGTCGATGCGCGGACCAAATCCGTTGCGCGCACGATGCATGACGGCTTTCTCAAAGCGGCGAAAGCCGCGACAGGCGATCGTGTGAC
>CAMDXM010000015.1 GCA_945878025.1 Pseudorhodoplanes sinuspersici
TCAACGACACGGACGTATGTGAAGTGCCGGCAGCTTCAATCAATCCAGGGGATACCGTTCTTGTGCGCCCCGGCGAGCGTCTCGCAGTCGACGGGCTTGTCATAGATGGCCAATCGGAAATCGACCAGAGCCTTGTGACCGGGGAGACCTTGCCTCTTTCCGTTGCGACAGGCGCATCCGTGTATGCCGGTACGCTCAATCTATCGGGCGCATTGCGGTTGAGGGTCACGGCGGCCGACCAAGGGACGCTGCTGGACGAAGTCGCCCGGCTGCTTGAGAACGCATCTCAGTCCCGCTCGCGCTACGTACGCCTCGCGGACAAGGCGGCACGGCTCTATTCGCCCTTGGTGCATGCGGCCGCGCTCGCAACGATGCTCGGCTGGGTCGCGCTTGGGGCGACCTGGCACGACGCCATCATCACGGCCATTGCGGTGCTGATCATCACCTGCCCTTGCGCGCTCGGTCTTGCGATTCCGGCGGTGCAGGTGATCGCCGCGGGCGCGCTGTTTCGGTCGGGCGTACTTCTGAATTCGGGCGACGCCATCGAACGGCTGGCCAAGGTCAACAGCGTGATTTTCGACAAGACCGGAACGCTGACGCTTCCTGAATCCGAAGTCGTGAATGCAGCCGAGGCGCCGCCCGAGATGCTGGCGCTGGCCGGACGACTGGCGTTGAGCAGCCGTCATCCACTGGCTCAAGCGCTGGTCCATGCCGCAAACGCCAGGACTCCCTTTTCCGGCGCGGTCGAAGAGCCGGGTCAAGGCGTCCGGGTCAACCTCGATGGCGAGGAACTGCGGCTCGGACGCCCTGCTTTCTGTTACGCCACAATTGAAGCGGACCGTGTCGCGACGATGGATCCGGAATCTTCGACAATCGCGTTTGCATGTGGTGGCAAGCAATTTGTGTTCGCCGTCCGGCAGCGGTTGCGCGCCGACGCGGTCGAGACCATCGCTCGCCTCACCCGTCAGGGCCTCGCGATCGAAATCCTGTCCGGTGACCGGCAGGTGGCCGTCGAAGCGGCAGCGCGAACGATCGGCGTCCATGCATGGCAAGGC
The DNA here is from genome assembly GCA_945878025.1 of Pseudorhodoplanes sinuspersici. Classification (GTDB taxonomy): domain Bacteria; phylum Pseudomonadota; class Alphaproteobacteria; order Rhizobiales; family Xanthobacteraceae; genus Pseudorhodoplanes; species Pseudorhodoplanes sinuspersici_B. The sequence continues at coordinate 1,056 of CAMDXM010000015.1, forward strand.
GGCCTGACGCCTGCGGACAAGATCAACCGGATTAATCTTATCAAGCAGCAAGGCCACAACGTGTTGATGGTCGGGGACGGACTGAACGACGCGCCGGCGCTCGCGGCTGCGTCGGTTTCCCTGTCCCCCGTGACGGCGACGCATCTCGCGCAGGCGTCGGCGGACGCGGTGTTCCTTGGTGACAAGCTAAAGCCTGTAGCGGCCGCGATAAGCATATCGCGCAAGGCGTTCCGCCTCATGAAGGAAAATCTCTGGCTGGCCGTGATCTACAACGCGGTGGCGGTCCCGCTTGCCATAACGGGACACGTCACGCCCCTGATTGCGGCGGCCGCCATGTCCGGATCGTCCATTCTGGTCATCGCCAACGCATTGCGCGCGCAAACGGTCAGGGAGAGCGTCTGATGGAAGTCCTCGTTTATCTTGTCCCCCTGGCACTGTGCCTCGGTCTTCTGGGACTTGCAGGCTTCATGTGGTCGCTGCGAGCCGGACAATACGATGATCTCGACGGCGCCGCCTGGCGCGCGATCGCCGACGACGACACAAATCCGTCAGCTGGCGCTTGATGCAAATCAACATATGCGCCGGCGAAAAGCGGTTCAATTCATGCGTTTCTGAGAATAGGAGCGCGCAATGCAACTGGAAAGTATCGTCGTTCTGATGATGGTGATCAGCGTATTTGCGATCTTCGCACTCACGATGGCGTATGGCAATTTCCCGTCCAACCGGCGCATCAAGGACTAGTCGGCGTACATGGTTCATCTTTGCAAAGACACGCCGTGATCTCACTCACCAGAAACCCGGCGACGATCAGCGCCGCTGCGACAAGCGGGAGGCTGCGTGCGTCAAGCGACCGCAACACAATCGCGCCGACAATGCCCGAAGCGGCAGCGCCCGAATAAACTGCCGTTGCGTAGAGTCCAAGGACGATTTGAGAATATTCTGGCCGAATCGATGTTAATCGGTGCTGCTGGGAAACGGTGAATCCCCAGGCGAAAATTCCCCATATCAGAACTGACACGATAGATGTACCGAGCGACGCATTCGTCCAGTGCAGGAGCGCGATATCTATCGTTAGACAGGCAAGCGTCACATTTATTATTGCTCGGCTTCCGTATTTGTCGGTCAGCCGTCCGGCCGTGACGCTGCCAATGACCGCGCCGAAACCCCAAATCGCGAGCAGCACAGCCAATATCGAACCATCGCCCTCTGTGGCCGGCTGGAATACGACACTGATATACGAGTAAACAGTATAAAGGCCTGCCAGCACCAGGAAGGTCGCCAGAAGAATGCCGATCACTTGCGCATTGCCAAGTGGCCGCATTCGATCTCGCATTCTCATTTTTTGCGGCGACGCAATTTTTCCAATCAACGCTGAAACGCCAAGCGCGACCACGGCTCCAAGGCACGCAATCAAGCCGATGATCGTGCGCCAGTCGCAAAATTCACTCAACACCGTTCCGAGCGGCGCACCGAGCGCGGTCGCGGCGCTTAATCCGACCATCATGTAGGCCAATGCCTGGCCGCGGCGACCGGAATCGATCAGCGCGACCGCCGTTGCGCTGGCGGCCGGCGCAAATACTGCCGCGCCGATTCCAGACGCTATCCGAGTCATCAGCGCCGAAAAAATATCCGGAGCGAATGCCGTTCCAAGATTGCCGAAAACGAAGATAAGAAGTCCGGCGAGCAATACCCGCTGTCTTGACAAGCCCGACGTCAACCCGGCGGCGATTGGCGTTGCGACGGCGTAACTCAAGGCGTAGGCGGTGATCAATTGCCCGGCCACGCCTACGTCAACGTTTAGATCCTTTGAAATGCGCGGAAGAATTCCAGCAATCACGAAACTGTCCGTTCCGATCGCGAACATTCCGCAGGCCAAGATCACGAGACGCCATTCCACACGAACGTCGCGGCTGGAAATAAGGCGGGCGCCAGCGCCGACGTCGTTCATCGACGCTGGACCCGAGGCACCATGCATAATGAAATCAAACTGACCGACGCCGCGAATATCACGTAATAGCTGGGGGCAATCTTGGTTCCTGTGACCTCGATCAGCCACGAATGAATAAATGGCGCAAAGCCTCCAAAAATCGCGACGGCCAATGCATAACTGATGGAAAGGCCGGTGGTTCGCCTCGTCGCCGGAAATAATTCAGACATGAGCGCCGGTATCGATCCCATGTAACAAGCCGTCAATATCCCCAAGGCGATCTGGATCGCCAGCAATTTCTCGATCGTAGGATCGTTGGCCAGCCAGTAAAACGCCGGATAGACCGCGCACAACATCACGGCTGCGCTTCCGATCGGAAAGGGCAAACGGCCGATCCTATCCGAAAGCGCTCCGAAAATCGGAACGAGAATTAATTGCAGCGCGCCGGTCAACGATCCAGCTATGAAGGATTTCGGAACCGATAGCCCCAATTGACGGGTGGCAAAGGTCGGCATGAACACAATGGTGTAAATGGCGACGGTGCCAAGCACAATCAAACCAATGGCGACAAGCAATCGCCCCGCGTCTTGTTGAATGAGCGAACGCAACGGCGCCGACGGCGGCGAGTCGACGATGAATTCAGGCGATTCTTCAAGATTTCGGCGAATAAAATAACCAATCGGTCCGATGATCAAACCGAAAGCGAATGGAATTCGCCAGCCCCAATTGTCGACGATGTCGGGGGCCAGCAATGCGGTGACGATCGCTCCCGACGCGGTGGCAAGAACGGCCGTGAGCCCCTGGCTCGCAAATTGCCAGCTCGCGTAGAACCCCCGGCGTGCTGGATCTTGTTCCGCCAGAAACGCGGTTGCACTGCCAAATTCACCGCCGACGGCAAAGCCCTGTATCAGACGCCCCACCAGCAAGATTGCCGGTGCCAGATAGCCGACCGATCGGTAGTCGGGAGCAAATGCGATTGCCGCCGATCCGGCCATCATGAGCACGATGGATAATTGAAGCGCGGCCTTTCGTCCTCGCCGGTCGCCATAAATGCCAAGAATGACGGCGCCGACAGGCCGCATGACAAACGTCACGCCAAAGGTCGCAAACGCCAGGAGTAACGAGGTCAGGGGATCTTCGGACGGGAAAAAAAGTCGTGAAATGATTCCGGCAAAGTAGCCAAAAATTACAATCTCAAACCATTCAATGGCATTCGTTACTGAAACCGCAGCAATCGCGTTAATCTGCCTCGATCTTTGTTGGTATTTGGCAATGTCCAGTTTCGCGTTGTTCATATCTTGATCAACAACACGCGATCCGAGACGCCACGCTAATGCTTCCGACTCTGGCCGTTATGGGCAATTGCCGACCGCATAATCCGCTTATTCTGTGCATTTCCAAGGCGCTCAACATCGGTCAGGCAGTGGCCGGGGATGATCCGCTTATTCTTTTTCGATTGGGTGATAGCATCGCACAACGCTTTCAACTCTTCATCTGAAATATTATTGAGAATGAGCTGAAGCTCCAGCCGCGCCATGTCGACAAAACATGCCGATTCCCCCTGGCCATGCGCGACCAGCCAGGCGTTCCAGTCCTTCAATGTTGCGATCATCTTCTCCAGTTGTTTATCGAACGCGATCGGCATGATGGCCCCCCCGGTCGATTTCTCCAAGCTCTTTGCTGCTGATCCAGGCATTCGTGTTCAGCACATCGCCGTATAGCGCGGCAATGCGCGAGACAGCGAAATGAACATCGTCCGCGGCGATTCCTATGAGTTCATGACTAGCCGACGCGTCAATCAGGTATTTGGCGCGATGATTGCGATGAAAGGCGTCGACCATCGTCGATAAGCATGCTGACTCACCGGCAAATCCGACGAGGACCATCTGTCCGCCGCTTTGCTCCATCAACTCGGAAAAGTCCCGGTTGGAATAACAAGAAGGTTGTCCACGCTCGAACACCATCTCATTCCTCTGGGGCTCGAATCCATCGATCCAGCGGAAGAAAGGCGTTGCCTTGTTGAAGAATGGAGAGCGGTCGACCCAACGAATGAAGGCGACGGGCAATCCGATCTTGCGCGCGTGGTCGAGCACCAATCGGGAGTTTGCCAGCGCACGTTCAATTTCCGGGATGGCCATCAGCCGGGGCGCGGCAATATATTCCTGTTGCATGTCGACGAAGACCACAATGGGAATATGGCGTGCATTCGTAAACGCTCGCAGATTCACAATAGTATTCACGACGGGGCACCTTCCAACGAGGGGCGGGTAACGGGCCGAGTTCTGGATTGCTCCAAGACGCCCGCAATATGCCAGCGCCCCTCGGGACGAATGATGAGGTAAGGATCGACTCCGATTGTAATTGCCGTCGGATGCCGGTCAGCACGCATTTTCATCTCGACATAGTCGAAATCGGAAAAGACGAGTTCCTGGCCACCTTCAAAGGTCTCGAAACCGAACCGAGACCAGAAATTCACAAGTCGCTTCTGTGCATGCCCATACAGGCATCGGTAGCCCTTGACCCGGCAAAGATCGATCGCCGCGCGGACGAGCTGGAATGACATTCTCGTCTTGCGAAATTCCTTTCGCACAGCGAGCCGTTCGATCTTGGCAAAGTCGGCGAAATAGCGAATTCGGATGCAGCCGGCAGGCTCGTTACCCACATATCCCAGGAGAAGGGTCGCGCAGAAATCGTTGCCGTCGAATTCCTCAAGATAGGGACATTCCTGTTCGCCGATATAAACGGCGCTTCGGATCGATATGACCCGCATCAAGTCCTCGATGGACCGCGCCATCGTGACCGCAATTTCACCTTTTGCGCCGTCGCCGTGGTAGCGATCGTATCCGGGGTTGGTCGATTTCGGTCGGGCTGACCGGATATAGCTATGAAGATTAGGCGCAACGAGCTCTTCAAACGTTGCGCCTCGAGTGAACCCCATGGTTTCAAGCAGCCGTTGACCGTCCTCGGTCACGGCTCGAGCGTAGAGATCGACGTCCTTGTAAATCGGCGACCAGACCTTCTCGAAAGCCAGAGGAATCCCGCCAACAAGCCCTCCCCGGCCCCACATGGCCCAAACATAGATTCCAGCCGGCTTCTGATGCTGCTGACAAAGCAAGCCAAGGTCCGGATTGCTTGCGTCAAACGTCCCCTCGATCAGCCGCCGCAAGCCCTGCTCGTTCAACATCAGGAACGCGACGAAGCCTTCCGGGACGGCTGTCGCAGCTTCGAAATTTTCCCGCCGCGCTATGCCCCAAAGAGAGTCCGGATTATGTGACATAATGCGCTGCACAACGTCGGAACCCGCCAGGCCCGGCAGGTCGATCCTTGCGCGGCTGATCGCCGCGTCGAGATTTCCCCCAATCGGAGTGAATATCACGACATTGCGGGCGAATTCCTCGATGTTTTTGGCCGGCAAGGGGTGTTTTGCCGGATATTGGCCTACCGGAAAGGCAGATCCTGCCTCTTTGATATGCCGATAGTGTGCGGTCATCCCTATCCCCCAATAGTTGCCGATAGCTGATTATTTTGAGAAGCTTAGCGGCGAAGGGGATTTTCGTATGCGCCCTATACTGGAAAGGGGTGTTCAGCCACTGGAACACCAACCAGCAGACAAGGGGTTATCCGTCGACTGGGATAACGCGCGCGTTTTTCTGGAGGTGGTTCGTTGCGGGAGCTTCAGGTCGGCTGCGGAGCGATTGGGTCAGTCGATCAATGTGGTCCGCCGACGAGTTGACGATTTCGAGAGACAAATCGGCGCGACATTATTTACGCGCGACGTTCTTGGCACTCGCCTGACCGAGGAGGGAACGAAGGTCGTTGCCGCAGTCGAGCGAATGGAAGCGGCGTCATTCGACCTCATGCGGGCGCGGGGCCTGATCAGTCCTCAAGTAAAGGGGGAAATCCGGGTCGCTGTGACGGAGGGGCTTGGAACATTCTGGCTCGCGCCGCGCCTGGTTGAATTTCAAAGATCGTTTCCTAATATCCTAGTCGATCTTCACTGCGCCATGCGATCGGCCGACGTGTTGCGGCACGAGGCCGATATCGCGATTCAATTGTCCATGCCCACGACGCTCGATGTGAAGATTGTGAAGCTGGGCAGATTGCATGTGATGTTTTATGCGAGTCAAAAATACATCGACATCTACGGCAAGCCCAACAGTTACGAGGAACTGATAAGGCATCGAATTGTGATGCAATTTGCCGACCAAACTGCTGCCAAGGAAATCTTCGATAGCTGGTTTCCCAACACATCGCAGCAGGACTTGCTTGTCATGAGGAATAACGTCAGCAGCGCAAATTATTGGGCCATCGCCAAAGGCGCTGGCATTGGGCTGCTGCCAACCTATGCCTCAGCCATCGGAGCCAAGGTCGTTCCGATCGATATCGATTTACATCGCGCTTTCGATATTTGGCTTTCCTATCATCCCGCAAGCAACGGAATTCCGCGTATTCGTCATATGATCGATTGGATTATCGAGGCGTTTAGTCCGGTGCAGTTTCCCTGGTTCCGCGATGATTTCATTCATCCACGCGACCTGCCGAAGGCGTACAAAGGCGAGCCCCTTGCAAATCTGTTTGAAGGTTTTGCTGGCGACTAGATTTTGTTTGTTACGAACGGTCCTGGACCGCGCCGTGCCGAAGCAAGCCCCGGTTGGGTGATTTTGCGAGCCGGGATCGATCCATGCGACATGACGGCGCAATGCTGTTTTTCGCGGCACCCGCCTCAGGTTTCGACGGGTCAGGTTCTCCATGTCGATGGCGGCGGCGCCGCGAGCCAATAATAGGCGCCGGCACGCATTCGGCCCGATCTCTCAAATCTTCTTCTTTTCTTAACGATTTTGAAATCGGTGGCGAGTTAGTGATTTTCCGCCGTCTTCGACAGACAACGCGTCATGCGCATTACATATGGATCCGATACTGCGGCCGCCTCGACCACCCGTTACGAGGTCGCTTGGTCATTGCCGCAATCGAAGTTGCACCGCGCGACGGCTGCCGCAAAAATCTCCTGGTGGCTCGACTCCCATTACTCAAATGAACAAGCGGCCTGCGGCCGCCTGAAGGAACTTCAGAACGTCGTTTCCAAGGAACAAGGCAGTATCGTCGTCTATCAAGTCAACTATGACGATAAGAATACGATCGTGTCCGAACGCGTCGTTGCCCGTCTTGGCAGTGAAAATCCTCCATTTCGTGTCGCCGTTCTTCTTCCGAATAAGGACCTCAAAGCCGCGTTTGCGCAATTGACCGGCACACCTTTCGTCCAGCAAGTGCGGCGCAAACCGCTGTTACGGCGCCGCCTCGCTGCGTCGTTCATTGTTGCAGGGGGCTTCGCCGGCCTCACCTATCTCGTGGTCGTATTCGCGGGTCCAGCCTGGTTGCGAACATCGGAGCGGCCTCGGGAAAAGAATGAAATTATCGGCGGCCGGAACCAATCGGCGAATATTATCGTGCCACGCCCGAATTCAGAATTATGCGATCGTTTTCTGTTCGACAACAGCAATGGCGCCATCCGATCGGCGGAGGCCGCGCCCTGCAACAAGTCCGAAGGCGCGAATATTACCAAGCAAGTGAATTCCTTCTCGTCATCGTGGCGCGGCTGGCGGTGAGCAGCGACGCAACAGCGCTACGGCAGTCGCCTGCCTCGTCTTTGCGGTCATCCACTTTCCATTCGCATGCGGAAATTGCTAATTCGATGCGAGAGTGGATTCTTCCGTGCAATCAGCACACCTCGTGAAAGCCGCGATTTTTTAAAGCGGCTCTGCCGTAGCGACTGCCAGGTGGATCACTCTGTGATGCCGAACCAGCCTCCGCTTCGCGGTTCTACAAAACCGAAATTTCTGAGAAACCGCCGGAGACTTGACCGGTAATTCCGGGAGTCGGGGTTCGAATTTTATAATCCAAGAAACAGCCAAAAGAACCGCAGATCTGCGAACTTTTTTTCGTCTTCGGTCAAACGAACAGAAGTGACCGGACTGCCCAGGCTGACCGAACGGGATCGGAACCACCAAATTTCCTCTTCAGCGGCCCCTTTGAAACCCCGACGAAATTTGCGACGATTTCGGAACATTAAGGTCCCGAGACCGATCCCGCACGGGCCGCACGTTACGAGCTAACATCGCAGGAGTAGAGCGTGGCATTGGTCGAATTGCGGGGACTTAGCAAGCATTACGGCTCGCTCGCGGCCGTCGATAACATTTCACTCAAGGTCGCTCATGGGCTTTTGGTCTGCTTGCTCGGCCCTTCCGGCTGCGGAAAGACCACGACCTTGCGTCTGATTGCCGGATTCGTGGAGCCCAGCGGCGGCCAGATTCATGTCGGCGACCGCATTGTCTCTTCGCCGGAACGCACGCTGCCTCCCGAACAGCGCAATATGTCGATGATCTTCCAGAGTTACGCGCTGTGGCCGCATATGACGGTCGCCGAAAATGTCGCCTATGGACTGACACTCCGAAAGATCGACCGCGAAACGATTGCGAAAAAGCTCTCCGCGATTCTTTCGACCACCAAGCTGCAAGCCTTCGCAGACCGCTATCCGGGCGAATTATCGGGCGGGCAGCAGCAGCGGGTGGCGCTGGCGCGCGCACTCATCGTCGAGCCGGAGACGCTCTTGCTTGACGAACCCTTGTCCAATCTCGACGCCAATCTGCGCGAGGAAATGCGTTTCGAGGTGCGCCGCCTGCACGATACCTATCGCTATACCACGGTCTATGTGACCCATGACCAGTCCGAAGCGATGACAACCGCCGACCTGATCGCGGTGATGAATGGGGGGAAGATCGAACAAGCCGGATCCCCGGAAGAAATATATGACCGGCCACGCTCGGAATTTGTGGCCCGCTTCATTGGTTCTAGTAATGTGGTGAAAGGCAAGAATCTCGACCAATCCCGAATTTCCTTCGCGGGCGCAGCATTGCGCTGCGACGGCGCGACGCTTGTCGCGGGCGGCGAAACTGCAATTTCGATCCGCCAGCACGACATCCGGCTGCTATCCACCGCGCCGCAATCGGAGGAAAATGTGGTGCCGGCGGTCGTGGTCCGGCAGGTCTTCATGGGCGGAACCCGCGATTACATGGTTGAAGCAAAGGACGGGACCCAGTTGCGGGTGCTGGCCCCCGCCGAGCAGAATATCGAAACCGGCGCCCCGGTCTGGCTGCACTTGCCGCCGGAGCGCTGCCGCGCATTAATGGGGTGAATTAGCTTCGAACAAATCGTCCGATAGAAAAAACAATGGACGGATATAAGGGGAAACGCCATGCGAGGTTGGAAATTCTCGCGCAGAGATATCATCAAGGGCTCAGCCGCGCTCGCGGCCAGCGCCTATGCCGCGCCGATCAGAGCGCAAGCTCCGGCATCCGAGGCTGTTACACCCGCCCTCGTCGAAGCGGCGAAAAAGGAAGGCAAGGTCGTCTGGTATACGTCGGTCGATCTTCCGGTCGCTGAAAAGATCGCGAAAGCCTTCGAAGCAAGATATCCCGGCGTCGCACCACGCGTCGAACGCAGTGGCGCCGAGCGTGTATTTCAGCGCATCGGTCAGGAATATGGAAGCCGCATCTACGCGGCCGACGTGGTCAATTCCTCCGACGCCGCGCACTTCATCGTCTGGAAGCGCGATGGCCTGCTCGCTCCCTATGTGCCGGAAGACGTTGCCAAGCATTATCCAGCCGATCACAAGGATGCCGACGGCATGTTCGCAACCTGGCGGGCATGGCTGAGCGTCATCGGCTATAATACTGATCTCGTTAAACGCGAGGACGCGCCAAAGAGTTTCGCGGATCTGCTCGACCCAAAATGGACGGGCAAGATCGTCAAGGCGCATCCCGGTTACAGCGGCACGATCCTGACCGCCACCTTCCAGATGGCGCGCGATCTCGGCTGGGAATATTTCGAGAAACTCGCAAAGCAGAAAATCATGCAGGTCCAGTCTTCGGCTGATCCGCCGAAGAAACTCTCGCTCGGTGAGCGCGCCGTCATGGCGGACGGCAACGAATACAATATGTTCCTGCTCAAGGAATCCGGCCGGCCGGTCGAGATTGTATATCCGACTGAAGGGTCGCCGCTCATCATCGGCCCGAATGGCATATTCAAGAACGCGCCGAACCCGAATGCCGCGCGGCTGTTCCAGAGCTGGATGTTTACCATCGAGGCGCAGCAGATGGCGATTGAAATCGGCGGACTGCGCTCGTTCCATGCGCTCGCAAAGGAAAAGCCAGGCCGCAAACCGCTCAAGGAAATCAAGTTGATGAAAGACGACGCGGCCGCAGTCGAGAAACAGGGCGAAGACATCAAGGCTCGCTATACACAATTATTCCGCGTCTAGCCCGGTAAACGGTCCGACAAAATGGCCGCCTTGACTCAAGCTGCAGCCGGACACGCGCCTGCGCGTCCGGCTCGCCTGGATTTGTCGCGGCCGATTATTTTCACATTCGCCGCTATCCTATGCGTCTTGATCGTTTTGCCGCTGTCCTGGCTTTTCTATTACGGCTTCGTCGACCGCGCGGGCAACTTCACACTTGGGAATTTTCGTCAGCTCGTCAGCGACCGCGCCTTTGTCGATCCGCTGATCACGACGTTCATTCTCGCGACCACGGCGAGTATCGTTTGCTGTGCCGTGGCAGCGCCGATCGGCTGGCTCGTGGCGCGTACCGATATGCCCGTGCGCGGCTTCGTGCGCCTTCTGGTCACGGCGTCGTTCGTGACCCCGCCCTTTCTCGGCGCAATCGCCTGGGAATTGCTCGCCGCCCCCAATAGCGGCCTGCTCAACCGCGCCTTTCGTGCGGTCACCGGGGCGCCGCAGGACGAATATCTGTTCAATATCTATTCCTTCCCTGGATTGATTTTCGTCATCTCCTGCTACACATTCCCCTACGTCTTCGTGCTGGTCGCAAATTCACTCGATCGCATTCCGGGTGATCTCGAAGACGCATCCTCGATCCTTGGCGGCAAGACCTGGACGACCGCGCGCCGGATCACGATCCCGCTCGCTTTGCCCGCGTTGCTTGCGGGCGCGCTCGTCGCCTTCCTGCAATCGATGACGCTGTTCGGTTCTCCCGCGATCCTCGCCTTGCCGGCCGGCTTTCACACCATGACCACCAAGATCTGGAGCCTGTTCCAGTATCCGCCGAAACCGGAACTCGCTGCGGCTGCGTCGCTGCCGCTTCTGGTGCTGACTGTTGTTCTGCTACGCGCGGAACACATGGTACTCGGCCGCCGCGGATATTCGGTCCTGGGCGGCAAAGGCGCTGAACCCCGGCTGGTGCGGCTCAAGTTTCTGCGCTGGCCAGCGCTCGCCGTTTGTCTCTTTGTGCTGCTCAATCCGGTGTTTTTGCCGTATGGAGCGTTGCTCAACGCAACCTTTTCAAAGGTCGCGACGCAGATCGTAACGCCGCAGAACTTCACCTTTCACAATATTGAATTCGTTTTTTTTGAACTCTCGGCGACGAAACTCGCGCTGAAGAACACATTCATTCTGGGAGCCGCGACCGCGACCATCGGCACGCTCATCGCCCTCGTCATCAGCTATGTCACCGCGCGCAAAGCCGTGACCGGCCATCGTGCGCTAGGGTTTCTTGCCACGGCCCCGGTCGCGATCCCGGGCATCGTCCTCGGCGTCGGCCTGTTCCTGAGTTATACGCGCCCGCCCTTCATCCTGTACGGCACGCTCTGGATCTTGCTGATCGCTTTCGTGACCATCAGTCTGCCCGTGGCCTATCAACAATTGCAATCGGCGATCCGCGCCGTGCATTCCGATCTTGAAGATGCGAGCCGGATCCTTGGCGCCACGCGCCTGCAGGCGCTCAGCCATATCACTGCGCCGCTCTTGCGCACGAGCGTGATCGCAACCTGGTGCTTCGTTTTTGTCGGCGTGATGCGCGAGCTTTCCGCCGCTATCATGCTGTTCACGTCGGAGACCAAGGTGATCTCCGTGTTGATCTTCGACCTGAACGAGAGCGGCGATCTTGCGGCGATTTCAGTGCTCGGCCTGTTCATGCTGATTGTCACGTTTGCGACCGTAATGTTGGCAAACCGCGTTCCGGGTTTCGGCGGCGGAATACGCCTGCGCAATCACTGACGGCGGAGATAAATGAGCGCAACAATCACCGAGCAGCTTGCCGATTGCATCGTGGCGCTTGACCCCGCGCGGCTGCCTGACGCTCTGCACGCGAAATGCGACGATCTGCTGATTGACGTGATTGGCCTATGCGTGACCGCCCGCAACGAGGACTATGTCAGAAGCACGCTCGACGCCTGCGATGATGATGGCCCCTGCACTACCATCGGCCACAAAAGACGGCTGAGCGCGGCGGGTGCAGCCTTGGTCAACGGCACCGCGGCGCATGGCGAGGATTTCGACGATACGTTCGAAGGCGGACCGGTGCATGCGGGCGCGGTGATCGTGCCCGCGGTACTCGCCGCCTGCGAGCGGCACAACCCGGACGGCAAGGCCGCACTGCTCGGAATTGCTGTCGGCTCGGAAGTCATGTGCCGATTGAGTCTTGTGGCACCAAAAGCAATTCACCGCGCCGGCTTTCACCCAACCGCGGTGCTGGGTACGGTCGCGGCTGCGGCCGGTGCTGCCGTGGCGCTCGGCTGCGACCGGACCCAGATCGTGAACGCACTTGGAATTTCCGGTTCGATGGCGAGCGGCATCATCGAGTATCTCGCTGAAGGATCCTGGACCAAGCGGATGCATGCGGGCTGGGCGGCGCAGTCCGGATTGCGCGCGGCCTTGCTTGGCCGCAATGGATTTGTCGGCCCGCGCACGGTGTTCGAAGGTGCGCACGGATTATTTCACGGTTTTGCTCATTTGAAGGACGGAAATTACGCGGCACTTATCGATAATTTCGGAAGCCGTTGGGTGATCGAGACGCTCGCATTCAAGCCTTATCCTTGCGGAACCATGGCGCATCCCTTCATCGATTGCGCACGCCGGCTTGCCGCGAGCGGCATCAAAGCCGACGAGATCGACGAGATGATCTGCGAGACCGCCGAGGGAATCGTGCATCGGCTATGGGAACCATTGGCCGAGAAACAGCGCCCGCCGAATGGTTACGCCGCCAAATTCTCGATTCCTTACTGCATCGCAGCGGGATTCGCGCGCGGAAATGTTGGGCTCGATTCATTCTCTGAAGGAAATATTGCTGATCCCGCAGTGCTCGCGCTGGCGGGGAAAGTGCGTTACGAGATCGATCCGAAAAATCCTTATCCGAACGAATTCACCGGGCATATCCGCGCCCGCCTGAAGAGCGGCAAAGTCGTTGAGGAACGTCAGCCGCATTTTCGTGGCGGCGCGCATGAGCCTTTGACGCGGCAAGATATCGAAGACAAATTCCTGCTCAATGCGCGCCACGGCGGCTGGAGCGCGCCGCGCGCGAGATCCGTGCTCGACACGGCGAAAAATTTTTACAGCGGAACGATCAAACTCGACCAACTCGGGGAGTGAACGCGACCATGAGTGACCAGCAAAAGGAGCTTTCAGGTCGCGTGGCGATTGTCACCGGATCGGGTCGAAATATCGGGCGATCAATCGCACTTGCCCTCGCGGAGGCGGGTGCTGCGGTAGCCGTCAATGCCTGCTCCAATCGCGCCGAGGCGGATGCGGTGGCGAAGGAGATCGAGGCGCAGGGCGGGCGCGCGCTCGTGACGTTGGGGGATGTCAGCGATCCGTCAGCGGTTGAAAAAATCGTCGCAGCCGCTGCGGTGCAGCTCGGGCGGATCGATTATCTCGTGAACAACGCCGCTTTGCGCAAGGAGAAGCCGATTGAGCAGATGAGCTTTGCCGACTGGCGCGAAGTCATGGCAATGACGCTCGACAGCGCTTTTCTGTGCACAAAGGCCTGCCTGCCGCATCTGAAAAAAAGTGGCGCCGGGACGATCGTCAATATCGGGGGCTTGAGCGCGCATACCGGCTCCAAACATCGCGCGCATGTGATCGCAGCCAAGGCCGGTATTGTCGGCCTTACCCGCGCGCTCGCGCAGGACCTTGCTGGCGACAAGATCACCGCCAATTGCGTAGCGCCCGGCATGATCGCGACCGAACGCGCGGCAGGCGCGCCGGAACCGCAGCATCACCAGACACGCTCAACGCTGGTCGGGCGGCAAGGCACGCCGGATGAAGTCGCGGCGATGGTGCGCTTTCTGTGCGGCCCGCAGGCGCGTTACATCACTGGCCAGACCATCCACGTGAATGGTGGAACCTTTATGGGCTAACGAAGCGCGCTTGCGGAGCGCGGCGACAAACCCCGGCTCAAGCGAACCACAATATCGACGGCTACGTTCCCTCGGAGAATGCCAGCTACTAGCTCGCATGCTCCAGCAGCGCGAGGAGCCCCTTCAGCAATTCGGTCGGCGACGGTGGGCACCCGCGAATATGCAGATCGACGGGCACAACGTCCGACACACCGCCGACACAGGCATAGCTGCCAGCGAAAATACCGCCATCGACGGCGCAGGCGCCGACAGCAACCACCCATTTCGGATCGGGCGTGGCGTTATAGGTGCGCAGCAGCGCCTCGCGCATGTTCTTGGTCACCGGCCCGGTCACCATCAGCACGTCGGCGTGGCGTGGCGAGGCGACGAAGCGCAAGCCGAAGCGTTCGAGATCGTAGAATGCATTATTTAGCGCATGGATTTCGAGTTCGCAGCCATTGCATGAGCCGGCATCGATCTCGCGGATCGAAAGCGAACGGCCGAGCCGTGCGCGCGCCACGCGGTTCACACTGCGCGCCAGCTCGGCGAGACCAGCCTCGTCGGGCGCGGGTGGTGGCTCGGTGAGCGGGCCGTGGACCAAGCTTTCGAACAGTGTCTTGCGCATCGCTAAATGTCGTGTCCGGAATAGGAGCAGTTGAACGATTTATTGCAGAGCGGGAAGTCAGCAACGATGTTGCCTTCAATAGCAGCTTCCAGCAGCGGCCATTGGAACCAGGAGGCGTCGCGCAAATGGCAGCGCTCGATCCGCCCCTTGCTGTCCAGCCGCAGCCAGACCAGCACGTCGCCGCGGAACGCTTCCGCCAGGCCGAGACCTTCGCAGGTCTTGCCGCTGGCTTTGAGCGCCACCTTCAGCTTGCCGCCCGGCATCCGCTTTAAAATCTGGTCGATCAGCGACAGGCTCTGCTCGACCTCTCGGATGCGGACCCAGACCCGTGCATTGACGTCACCGGCATCCAGCACAGGAACTTCAAATTTCAAGTCATCGTAGGGCGCGTAGCCCGGCATTTTCCGCGCGTCGAATTTTCGTCCAGAACCCCGGCCGACATAACCGCCGGCGCCGAACTGGCGCGCAAGCGCAGGCGTCAGAATGCCGGTGGCGACGGTGCGATCCTGCAACGAGGCGGTGTTGTCGTAGAGATCGATCAGACGCGGAAACACCTTGCGTACTTCCGCAAGCAATGCCTGCACCTGTGCAGACCCGCCAGGCGCAATGTCGCGCGCGACGCCGCCAGGTACGATGACGTCCATCATCAGCCGGTGGCCGAAGCAGGATTCGGCCGCGCGCAACGTTCGCTCACGCAGGATGCCGCATTGCGCATACATGAGCGAAAATGACGCGTCGTTGCAGATCGCGCCGATATCGCCGAAATGGTTGGCCAGCCGCTCAAGCTCCGCCATCAATGCGCGCAGATAGATCGCGCGCGGCGGCGCTTTGACATGCAACGCAGCTTCGACAGCGTGCGCGAACGCGAACGCATAGGCGACCGTGCTGTCGCCCGACGTGCGGGCGGCGAGCTTGGCCGCGGCGTCGAGCGTGGCGCCGCGCAGCAACGACTCGATGCCCTTGTGCACGTAGCCGAGCCGCTGCTCCAGACGCACCACGTGTTCGCCATTGGCGGTGAAACGAAAATGCCCCGGCTCGATGATGCCGGCATGCACGGGACCGACCGCAATCTGATGCAAGCCTTCGCCTTCAGTGGGAAGAAACTGGTAAGGCCCTGGCTTGCGCGCGGGAATACTTTTGCCCAGCGGATGGCGCACGCCCCAGAATCCGAGATCGAGCCAAGTCCGCGTGTCGGGCGCACCGATGGCTTCCAGCCCAAACAAATCGCGGATGGCGCGTTCAAGCCGGATTGCCGGCGGATGGTATACGCCGACGCTCGGATATTTCCCATCCTTGCAACGCCAACTGAGCACGGCGATGTCGTCGAACGTATCAGCCAGCAGCGCCATGTGCACGAAGGGCGCATCGCCCCAAAGCCCGAGCAGCGTGCAGCGGCCTTTGGCCAGCAACCCGATCGCCTGCTGCCAGCCCGCATCGGTGACGATTGCGCGCGGCCATGGGCGATGCTGTTTGGCCTTGTCGCCGCGCGTGATGGTGTCGAGCAGAGCCATCTTCTATCCCAACAGCCTGGCAACTTTTTGGAATCCGATCACCAGCGCCGGCGGCATATAGATGCCTGCGACGAACACGATGGCAAGATGGGCGAACATAGGCACGTAGGAGGCCTCCGCCGGCGCGGTCGACCCGCGCGGTTCGCCGAAGGCGATGGTGTTGAGCCGCAGAAATAGTCCGCCGAGCGCAACCAGGATTCCAAATACGAGGATAATCACAAGCCACGGTTCGCGCGCGAAGGTCGAACTCACCACCAGAAACTCGCTCATGAAAATGCCGAGTGGCGGCAAGCCTGCAATGGCGACAACGCCAAGCACAAGTCCCCATCCGAGCACCGGATGGGTCACCGTTAGCCCGCCCATATCGGCAATCTTCTGCGTGCCTTTGACCTGCGCGATGTGACCAACCGCGAAGAAAATCGCCGACTTGGTCAGCGAATGCATGACCATATGCAGCAAGCCGGCGAAATTGGCGAGCGGGCCGCCCATGCCGAAGGCGAACACGATGATGCCCATGTGCTCGATCGACGAATAAGCGAACATGCGTTTGATGTCGCGGCGCCGATACAGCATGAAGGCGGCGAACACACAGGAGATCAGCCCCATGGTCACCATCAGCGGACCGGGCGCGATCGCGGCCGGGTTGAGCGCCAGCAGCATCTTGAAGCGCAGCAGCGCATAGAGTGCGACGTTGAGCAGCAGACCGGAGAGCACCGCCGAAATCGGCGTCGGGCCTTCCGCGTGCGCGTCGGGCAGCCATGCATGCAGCGGCGCGAGACCCACCTTGGTGCCGTAGCCGAGCAGCAGGAACACGAAGGCGACATTGAGCAATGCGGGGTCGAACGCGGCCGCATGTGTCACCAGCACCGTCCATACCATGGCTGAGACGCCCTCGCCGATCACCGGCCGCGCCGCCATATAGATGAGGATGGTGCCGAACAGCGCCAGCGCGATGCCGACGCTGCCGAGGATGAAATATTTCCACGCCGCTTCCAGCGCCTCATGCGTGCGATAGATGCCGACCATCAGCACGGTCGTCAGCGTGGCAAGCTCGATGGCGACCCACATCAGGCCGATATTGTTGGCTACCAGCGCGAGGTTCATGGCGAACATCAGCATCTGGTACATGGCGTGATAGAAACGCACGTAAGGCAATTTCAGCCGGCCAATCTCGATCTCGTGACCGATATAGCTCGCGCTGAACGCGCTGGTCGTGAAACTGACAAATGTGGTCAGCACGATGAAGACCTTGTTGAGATCGTCGACCAGCAAATAGAGGCCGGACACCGGCTCCACGACGAACAGCGACACGGCCATTGAGAAGGTGAGGAAAGCGGCCAGCACATTCAGCCGAGCGGTCAACCGATAGCCTGGCAAGATGGCGAGCAGGCATGCGGAAAATGCCGGTATCAGCAAAATGCCGCTGAGCGCGTCGATCATCATCGCCGCTCTCCACGAAAGCGGTCGAGCGCCTGCATGTCCACGGTGTCGAAGCGTTCTCGAATCCGGAACAGGAAGATGCCGATGACGATGAAGGCGATCAGCACCGAAAAGGCGACGCTGATTTCGACCACCAGCGGCATGCCCTTGGCGCCGGTCGCCGCCAGCACCAGGCCGTTTTCCAGCGACATGAAGCCGATCACCTGGCTGACCGCGTTGCGCCGCGTCACCATCATCAACAGGCCGAGCAATATAACCGACAGCGCGAAGGCGAGGTCCTCGCGCGCCAGCGGATCGGCATCCGCGGTCACCCGCAGCATCACCACCATCGACAATGCCACGAGCCCGATGCCAAGCAGCATCGTCGGGCCGACGCCGACCACCGTTTCGATCTCACGGTGAATGCCGAGTTTGACAATGATCCGGTGCAACGCCGCTGGGATGACGATGGCCTTGAACACCAACGCGATGACCGCTGTCAGATAAAGGTGCGGCGCATCCTGCACGAAGGCCTGCCAGGCGACCGACGCCGCCAGCACCAGGGCGTGCGCGGCAAAAACATTGATCAGCGCCATAAGCCGGTCTTGATAAAGCTGTATGAAGCTCACCAGCACCAGCGAGCCGGCCAGCATGTGAGCAACGTCAAAGGCGATCCCGCGCATCGTCAAAAACTCCGCGAGACGAACAACAACAAGGTGGCGAGCAGACCGAGCATCAACGCGGCGCCAAGAAAGGCCGGCACGCGGAACACGCGCATCTTGGCGATTGCGGTCTCGAACACCGCCAGCAGGATACCGCCGACGGCAAGTTTGGCAGCGTAGGCTGCCACACCAACGATCAGCAGCTTCGGCTCCGCGGTCGCCGGGCTAATGCCCCACGGTACGAACAGACAGGCGATCAATGAGACATAAAGCAAAAGCTTAAGTGCAGCGGACAATTCGATCAATGCGAGATGGCGGCCGGAATATTCCAGCACCATGGCCTCATGCACCATGGTGAGTTCCAGATGCGTTGCCGGATTGTCGACCGGGATGCGCGCGTTCTCTGCGATCGCGACGATAATCAGCGCGACCAGACCGAGCCCGAGCGATACCCGCAATCCGACCTCCGGCGAATTCATGAATGCCGACATGGTGGAAAGCTGGGTGGAACCGGCGATCAAGGCGAGCGTGAACACGATCATCAGCATCGCGGGTTCCGCGAGCGAAGCGATCATTACCTCGCGGCTCGATCCAATCCCGCCGAAGCTCGTGCCGACATCGAGCCCGGCAAGCGCCAGGAAGAAGCGCGCGCTGCCGAGCACGGCGATAATGGCGATCAAATCCGCCGACCAGGAAAACATCAGGCCGCTGCGGAACGTCGGCACCAGCGAAGCCGCGATCCATGTCGTGGCGAAAACGAAATAGGGAATGACGCGGAACAGCCATGAGGCGTTGTCCGCCAGCACCACGTCCTTGCGCGTGAGCCGGATCAGGTCAAGATAAGGTTGTATCAGCGGCGGACCTTGCCGCCGTAAGAGCCTTGCTTTCACCTTGCGCACAAAGCCGGTGAGCAGCGGCGCCAGTAAAAGCACCAGCAGCATCTGCATGCCCTGAAAGGCAAAGTCGCGGATCACGGCCATATCGCGAGCACCAAAAGCAAGAATACCAGCGCCGCGAACACCAGCGAGAGATAGCTGCGGATGGTGAGGAACTGAAGATGGTTGAGACGCTCGGCGGCGAAGGCGACGCCGAGCGCGATCGGCGCATAAAGCGTATCCCAGATCAGGTCGCGCAGTTCGACTGTCAGGCGCGCCGGAGCGGTGGAGCCGGGCGGCGGCATATCGCCGATCTCGCGTGCGCGGAACACTACGGTGCCGAAAACACGGCGGATCGGTTGCGCGAAACTGTCGGCGGTATATTGCGTAGCCTGGCTCGGATCGGGATAGCCACAACCCCAAGCCGGCCCACGGCGTAATTTGTCGGATGCGAGACGATGAATGGCGAACGCGGCAATCATGCCGGAAATGATCATGAATGCCATCAAAAGCAGCCCATTATACGAACTGCGGCTTTCGGCGATCGGCACGATCGACATCCATTCCACGCCGGTTTGTACCGGCATGCGGCCGCCGACAAGCGATTGCACTACCGGTGCAAGGGCATCGATAAACAGACCCGGCACAATGCCGGCGATCAGGCAGGCGGCCGCAAGAAAATACATGGCGGCAAGCGAAAAGCCGTCGGTTTCCTTCGCACCACTCGCCACCGTCGAACGCGCACGGCCGAGGAAAGTAAATCCGAAGGCGCGTACGAAACATGCAGCTGCCAAGGCAGCGGACAGTGCCAGCAGCGCGCCGACCGCCGGCACCATGAGCTTGAGGCCCCATGACGGCAATTGTGGGCTCAGCAGAATAGCCTGGAAGGTCAGCCATTCAGAAACGAAGCCATTGAGCGGCGGCAGCGCCGAAATCGCCACGCAGCCGACCAGAAACACAAATGAGGTGTGCGGCATGCGATGGATCAGTCCGCCGAGCTTTTCCATGTCACGGGTGCCGGTCGCGTTGAGCACGGCGCCGGCGCCGAAGAACAGCAGGCTCTTGAACAGCGAATGGTTGAAGACGTGAAACAGGCCGGACGTGAGCGCCAGCGCCGCGGCTAGCGGCATGCCATACGCCTTGAAGGCGAGCGCAAGCCCGAGCGCCGCAAAAATGATGCCGATATTCTCGATGGTCGAATAGGCCAGCACGCGTTTGAGATCGCGCTGCATCAGCGCGTAGAGCACGCCCATCACCGCCGTGATGCCGCCAACAGCGAGCACGACAATGCTCCACCACCAGGCCGGCGTTCCCAGCAAATCAAATACGATGCGCACGAAGCCATAGACCGCGACCTTGGTCATCACGCCGCTCATCAGCGCAGAGACGTGACTGGGTGCGGCCGGATGGGCGAGCGGCAGCCATGCATGCAACGGCACGAGGCCCGCTTTCGAGCCGGCGCCGACGATGGTGAGGATTAGCACCAGCGCGGCCAGACCGGTGGACGGATGCGAGGCGCGAATGGCGTCGAAGGCGTAATTGCCGTCAGGGCCTGCAAGCAGACCGAACGACAGCAGCAGCGCCAGCGTGCCGAAGCTCGCCATCAGCAGATAGATGTAGCCTGCGCGCAGATTCTCGCGCAGTTGGTGATGTGCAATTACCAGCGCCCAGGAGGTGAGCGACATGAACTCCCACGACACCAGAAAACTGAAGGCATCGTCCGCCATCAACACGAGATTCATGGCGGCAAGATAGACGGGATAGAACGGAAGCACGCGTTGCGGCGAATGTTCGTGGCGGCCATAGCCGAGCGCGAACAGGCTTGCCGCCGCACCACCAAGATTGACCACGACGAGGAAGAATGCCGCCACCGCGTCGATGCGGAAATGCGCGCCGAGCCAAGGCAGGCCGAGCGGGAGCGTGACGGATGAAGAAGCCGTCGTATATCCGAACAGGCTGAGCAGCGCGATAATGACGAGTATCAGGGTGACGACAAGGCTCAAGCCATAGACCGCGACGGTCGCGCGCGCCGAGGCGCCCAAGAGAATCGCGATTGGCGCCAAGGCCAGCAGCGCCGCGACACTGTAAAGTGCGTAGACGACCATCAGCGCGCCCCCTTCACGCGAATGCGGATCAACGCGCCGTGACCGGTCATTTGAGCCGCACTCCGCGTCCGCCGCCGCCGCTAGCCGCGCCTTCGCTGATCAACTCGATGCCGCTCGCCGTCAATGCTTCGACCACCTTCGTGAGCGAATCCACGTTGCCGCGCACCACGCCGTCGGAGGCCTCCATGCGTTGAATGGTCGGCAGAGACAGGCGACAGCGCTGCGCGAGTTCGCGCTGGTCGATACCGAGCAACGCGCGCGCGGCGCGGACCTGTGCGGCAGTAATCATGCGAATTGAATCGCCGTTCGCAATTTCAAGCGTGACGTATAATATACGATATAGCTATTATGATATGTCAAGCATCATTTGGATAACACTGCGCTTAGCCATGACCGACGGCGATTACGGGGGCCTCCAAGCATTGCACGGAGTGAGCGCACTCGATTGCACGCTTAATGACCGAGCCATCGCAGAACGCGACCTCACATTGCGGGCATAAATCGCGCAAGCGATCGCAGCCGGACACAGTCACGGCTTCTGGTTCGCCAACAGATGCGCGTATTCGATAGCCTCGATCAGACTTCGCTCGCTCGCAACGCCCTTGCCGGCGATGTCGAAGGCAGTGCCATGGTCGACCGAGGTGCGGATGACGGACAATCCAAGCGTGATATTCACGCCGCTGAGCGCCTCCCAGGCGCCGGTCTTGGGATCGACCGAAAAGCCCAGGAGCTTGACCGGGATGTGGCCCTGGTCGTGATACATCGCGACCACGGCGTCGAATTGCCGGGCGCGCATTTTCACGAACACAGTGTCGCCCGGCACCGGGCCGGCGACATCGATCCCCTGCGCTTTCAGCTCCTCAAGCACGGGCGCCGCAACATCGATATCGTAACGGCCGAGCACCCCGCCCTCACCTGCATGTGGATTGAGCGCGGCGACCGCGATGCGCGGCTTGGCGATCCCAAGCCTGACCAATGTCTCATGCGTGAGCGTGACCACGCGCCGCAGCCGCTCGGGCGTCGCCTTGGCCGGAACCTGCTCGAGCGGGATATGCGTCGTGACATGGCTGACCCGGAAATCCTCATGCGCGAGCATCATCACAGGGCCCGCGCCACCGGTCAGATCTGCGAGCAATTCCGTGTGGCCGGGATAATGGTGCCCGGCGAGATGCAGTGCTTCCTTGCTGAGCGGCGCGGTCACGATCGCATCGGCGCGCCCGCTGCGCGTCGCATCCACCGCGGCAACAATCGCGCGATAGGCAAGTTCCCCCGTCTGCGCGGAAGGCTGCCCGAAGGCGGGTACCGCCGCGCCGCCGCCAACATCGACCAATTCGACATCGCCATAACTCGCCAGCCCGGGCAGCGACATTGCCTTGGCTGCCGCATCGAACACGGCGGCGGTTCCCGCGACCGAGATGCCCTTGACCGCCGCAGGCGATTGCGTGCGCAGAAGGCGAAGCGCCTTCAGGATGATCTCCGGCCCGATGCCGGCGGGGTCGCCCATGGTGATGCAAAGACGTGTCAATGATGTGGGACCTTCTGTCTTGGCCGAATCTGCGGCGAGCCTGCATGGTCGGCGCCGGCCATGGCAACGATATCGCATAACGTCTGCGCCGTTCCGAACGCGCCGGATTTCGAAATGACAGTCAGCCCTGCCCAGTCGCCGTCGGAAAATTCCGAGACCGCGATCCCGGGCGCGAGCAGGCCGCGCACCGAGAGCCGATGCGCGCCGAGCGCTTCGCAACAAATTTGAAGCGTGTCGCCGCCCATCACGAACAGCGCGTCCGGCCGGTCGAGTTTCGGAAACATGTCTTTCGCAAGAACGCCGAGCATGACGCGCGCGGCCTCAGGATCCATCTGCGGGAAATCCGCCGTGAGTGCCGCCGAAAGGTCGTCGCGCAAACGCGCGTTGACCGCTGCAACCGCCCTTTCCGCGTCATATCCCGGCCGCAACGCCATGACGGCGAAATTGTCATTGTCGCCCAGCCGTTCGAGCTGCAGCGTCGCCACCGGATGGCGCGTGCCACAGATCACCAGCACCCGCTTTGCCGCGACCGGGGACGAAACACTGCCTGCGCCGGCGAGACTATTCGCGAGCCCCGCGCTTCCGCACCACAACACTCGTCCGGCCTGCCGGCCTGAATTCACGATTCTCCCGAGATCGTCGTCGGTTTGCGCATCGGCCAGAAAGACTTGCGGCGAATTCTCCGGCCCGTCACCCGGAAGCCCCGGCTGCAGATCGATGCCAAAGCGCGCGAAATCCTTTGCGAGATCGGGACCGACCATGCGAAGGGCGTCGTCTCCGGCAAGCTTCGCCCATTGCCGCCCGTCGCGCGTCACGCGATCGAGCGCCGGAAAGGCGGGTGCGATCACGATCGATTGAAACCCGCCCCGCCGCACCAGATGCGCGATCTCGGCCGCGACATGGCCACGGAGCAGGCTATCGATTTTCTTGAAGGCGATGCCGTCCTGATTGTCGAAGATATGACCGAAACGTCCGATCCGCTCAAATGCCTCGTTTTCCGCGACATCGCGGCTCTCGGCCGAGACCGCGCAGCTTCCGGTCTTCGGCAGATGCATGGGATCGAACACCACCGGCAGCACGTATTCTGTATTGGCAAAGCAACCCGCGCTATCGAGCGCGCCGGTGAGATCATCAGCGAGAATGCGGATCGTTTGCACGGTCAGCCCGCATCGGCTGAAGCGAGCGTCACCGTAAGACCGCGCGCACGCAAGGCCGCGCAGATCGCGGGATCCGCCTTTTCGTCGGTGATCAGTTCGTCGATCTTGTCGATGCCGCAGATGCGGAATGCCGAGGCGTCGCCGAGCTTGGTGTGATCGGCGAGCACTCGAACGCTGCGCGCAGCGCCGGCCATCAATTGCTTGATACGCGTGATCTCGATCGTGACTTCGGAGGGGCCGTCGAGCGTGATGGCATGCGCGCCGATCAGCGCCATATCGGCCTTCACGCCGGCGAGGAATTCCTCGCCGGGCGGGCCGAACAAGGTCATCGAGCCTGTGCGCACGCGCCCGCCGACGGTCAGCACCGTGATGGCGCTCGAATTGGCCAGCATCTGCGCGATCAGGAGGTCGTTGGTGATCGCTGTGATCGGCACGCCGCGATCGAGCACGGCGCGCGCCGCCTCGCGCACGGTCGAGCTCGAATCGAAGATCACACATTGATGCGGTTCGATGCGCGCGGCGGCGGCATTGCCGATCGCGACCTTCTCGTCGTGATGGATATGGGCGGACACCGCGTGTCCGGGTTCGAGCCGCACCAGCGCGCGGGCGCGCAAGCTGGCGCCGCCGAAGGTGCGGTCGAGAAATCCCTTGGCCTCCAGCGTCTCGAGATCGCGGCGGACGGTCGCGACCGATGCCCCGATCGCATCGGCGAATTGCTGCACCGAGGCCGCGCCGTCGGTCTGCAATATCTCCAGAATCATGGCCTGGCGCTGCGCGGGGATCAGCGCGACGCGGGATGTGGATTGTCGGTCTGTAGCCATCATTACCTTGCGAGCGGACTATAACAAACTCGATCAAAGAACGTCAAACTACGACAAAATCGATTGACACCGATCAAAATCGCTAACAAACTTTGCCCAACAACGCTCGCCATCCCAATGGACGGGCGATATTCGGGAGGAGCCCAATGAAATCGCCTCGCATGATCTGTGCGTTTTTCGCCGCAAGCGCCCTGTCCACCCTGTTGACGCAGCCGCTTCTGGCCGCTGACGTGGAATGGAAATTTTACACCTACTTCGCAGCCAAGGATAAGCCGACCTCGCTGCATCGTGAATTCGCGGACGACGTCGCCAAGGCAACTAATGGCCGCTTCAAGATCACCGTCTTCGCCTCCGGCGAACTGCCCTACAAGGCCTCGGACGTGCTGCGCGTCGTGGCCAGCAACCAGGTCGAGATCGGCGACGTCGCATTCGGCTTTGTCGCCGGCGACGTGCCGGAATTGAACGCCTTCTCGATGCCGTTCTCCTGCACGTCGATGGACAAGTTCTACGACAAGGCTGTGCCGGCGATCAGCGCATCGGTCGAAAAGGTCATGCTCGACAAGTTCAAGACCAACCCGGTGATGCATTGGGTCATGCCGCCGCAACAGCTCTGGCTGGTGAAACCGGTGGCCGGAATCGACGGATTGAAGAACCTGAAGGTGCGCTCCTGGAATCGCGAACAGGCCGAGATGATGCGCCTCGTCGGCGGCTCCGGCGTCACCATCACGCCGGCGGAAGTCATCCCCGCCCTGCAGCGCGGCGTGGTCGATGGCGCCTTCACCGCCGCGGTTCCCGCGCTCGACTGGAAGTTCAACGAGGTCACGAAGTTCGGCTACATGATAAACCTGACGCTCGCGCATCAGGTCGTGGCCGTTAACCAGGCGGCACTCGACAAGCTGCCTGCCGATCTGCGCGCCACCTTCCTCGCCAAGGCAAAGGAATGGGCGCCGCGCTATCGCGCCGAGTTGATCAAGGCCGATGCCGAAGCGCGCAAGACACTGACCGAAAAAGGCATGACCTTGCGCGACGCCACGCCCGACGAACTGAAAAAGCTGCGCGAGCTGACCAAACCGATCACGGACGAATGGGTCGGCAAATCCGGCGACGTCGGCAGGCAGATGCTGAACACCGCCATCCAGGCCTGCAGCTGAACCACAACCCGGCGGATCGCGAATAGGCGGTCCGCCATCTCTTCACCCGGATTTGCATGTCCCTTTTTTCGTCGATACTCGACCGGCTGGAACGCGCCGCCATCGTCGCCGCCATCGTTATCCTGTTGATGATGGCGCTCCTGATGAATGTCGAGGTGTTCGGCCGCTATCTGTTCGGCCGATCGACGCAGATCGCGGATGAATTCGCGGGCTATTTCTTCACCGCCGTGACGCTTCTGTGTTTCGTCCCGGCCTTGCGGCATGGCCGTTTCCTGCGCGTCGAGGCACTGATCGAGCGCGTTCCAGCGTCTTTGCGGGCGGTTCTCAACCTGGTCGCGGCCATCATCGGCGCGCTCATGAGCGCGGTGCTGGCTTGGACGACATTCCAGCTCGCCTTCGCGAGCTGGAGTTACGGCACGGTCTCGCTGCAGGCCATCCAGGTGCCGCTTGTCATTCCGCAGGCGATCCTGCCGCTCGGCTTTGGTCTGCTCGCGCTCGCGTTTATCGAACAAGCCATCCTGGCCATCACCCATCGCGGCGAACATGCGCCCAAACTCGAGCCAGAACTTCTTCAAGGGCTGGACTGATGGGCTGGACCGAAGCGCTGTTGATCTACGGCCTGACGCTGGTCGGCTGCATCGTCGGCGGCGTCAGCATCGGCGCCAGCATGGGACTCGTCGGCATGCTCGGCGTCACGCTCGCATCCGGCACGATGCTGTGGCCGACCTTCGGCGACATCGTCTGGAACACGACCACCAATTTCAATCTGGTATCAATCCCGCTTTTCGTGCTGATGGGCGAACTGATCCTGCAAAGCGGAATTTCCGGCCGCTTCTATTCCGGCATTGCCGGCTTCTTCCGGCGCGTCC